>CAZFOT010000453.1:0-1509 GCA_964520365.1 uncultured Hydrogenophaga sp. | reverse complement strand
GCAGCGCGCGCGTCTTGATCTCTTCTTCATTGACCAGCTTGCCCGCCTCTTCGTCGATCAGCAGCTTCATGGCCTCGGCGATCCTGAGCTTGCGCGTCTGGCGCTTGCCGGCACCGATCTGGCTGAACATGCCGCGCAACTGCTCGGCCATTTCCTCCATGCCCGCGGGGCCCATGATCTCCATGGCGGGGCGGGACTCCGCCAGATCGATCTCGATCTCGCGATCGTCCAGCGAGCCTTCGCGCAGCTTCTTGCGGAAGGTCTGGCGGGCGGTGCTCTCCGGCGTGCTCGCGGTCGCCACGGAGGCCTCTGAGGCCATGCCGCGCGGCGGCGGAATCAGCGCGTCGAGGATGCGGTCCTCGGCGGCGTCCTCCGCGCGGGAGCGCTGCTGGCGCATGGCCTGCTCCCGCGTCTGCTTGACCGCGATTTCGGCCAGGTCGCGGATGATGGCGTCCACGTCCTTGCCCACGTACCCCACCTCGGTGAACTTGGTCGCCTCCACCTTGATGAACGGCGCATCGGCCAGCCGGGCCAGCCGGCGGGCGATCTCCGTCTTGCCCACGCCCGTGGGGCCGATCATCAGGATGTTCTTGGGCGTGATCTCGGAACGCAGCTTCTCGTCCACCTGCTGGCGCCGCCAGCGGTTGCGCAAGGCGATGGCCACCGCGCGCTTGGCGGCTTTCTGGCCGATGATGAAGCGGTCCAGTTCGGAGACGATCTCCTGGGGGGTCATGGAAGACATGGTCGTTGGGCGTTGGACGTCGAGCGTTCGGTGTTGAGCGGGGGGCGTTCGCGCTGAACGCTCAACCCAGGACCTCGACGGTGTGGTTCATGTTGGTGTAGATGCACAGCTCGCCCGCAATGGCCAGCGACTGGCGCACCACGTCTTCGGCGCTGAGCGCGGAATGGTCCAGCAAGGCCTTCGCTGCGGCCTGCGCGTAGGCGCCACCGGAGCCGATCGCCACGATGCCGTGCTCGGGCTCGAGCACGTCGCCATTGCCGGTGATGATCAGCGACGCCGTTCTGTCGGCCACCGCCAGCATGGCCTCCAGGCGGCGCAGCACCCGGTCGGTGCGCCAGTCCCGGGTGAGCTCGATCGCCGCCCTCGCCAGATGGCCCTGGTGCTTCTCGAGCTTGGCCTCGAAGCGCTCGAACAGCGTGAACGCATCGGCCGTAGCGCCGGCGAACCCGGCCAGCACCTTGTCGTGGTACAGCTTGCGCACCTTGCGCGCCGTGCCCTTGACGACGATGTGGCCCAGCGTGACCTGGCCGTCGCCGCCGATGGCGACCTGCACACCCTCGGGCGTCTGCCGGCGCACGCAGACAATGGTGGTTCCGTGAAAAGATTCCATAGTCGCGATAAATAAGGATTGGCCGGGAAATAATCAAGTCCTGCAACGAAAAAGGTGCTTCCATCCAGGGGCGCCGAGGGTCCGGCTCTGCCGGCCCAAGGGTGCCGTCCCCCCTCCAAGCGCCGCGCAGCGGCGCGCCAGGGAGGGGGGAAGCCGC
>CAZFOT010000452.1:0-1519 GCA_964520365.1 uncultured Hydrogenophaga sp. | reverse complement strand
GGTGGTCTTCGCTGTCGAACAGGAAGCCGGCGAGCGCCTTGCACAGCTCGGTCTTGCCCACGCCGGTGGGGCCAAGGAACAGGAAGGAGCCGGTGGGCCGGTTCGGATCGCTCAGGCCCGAGCGCGAGCGGCGGATGGCATTGGCCACGGCGGCGATGGCCTCGTCCTGGCCCACCACGCGCTCGTGCAGCTTGGTTTCCATCTGCAGCAGCTTGTCGCGCTCGCCCTGCATCATCTTGGACACGGGGATGCCCGTGGCGCGGCTGACCACCTCGGCGATCTCCTCGGCGCCCACCTGGGTGCGCAGCAGCTTGGGCGCGGTGCCCTCGCCGCCTTTGGACGCTTCCTTGTCCTGGGCTTCCTTCAGGCGCTTCTCCAGCTCGGGCAGTTTGCCGTACTGCAGTTCGGCGACCTTGTTGAAGTCGCCCTTGCGCGTCTGTTCCTCGATCTGCAGCTTGAGCTTCTCGATTTCCTCGCGCACGTGCTGGCTGCCCTGGGCCTGTGCCTTTTCGCTCTTCCAGATTTCGTCGAGGTCGGCGATCTCTTTCTGCAGCCTGAGGATCTCTTCCTCGATCAGCGCGAAGCGCTTCTGCGAACCTTCGTCCTTCTCGCGGCGCACCGCTTCGCGCTCGATCTTCAACTGGATCAGCCGGCGGTCGAGCTTGTCCATCACCTCGGGCTTGGAGTCGATCTCGATCTTGATCTTGGCCGCCGCCTCGTCGATCAGGTCGATCGCCTTGTCGGGCAGGAAGCGGTCGGTGATGTAGCGGTGGCTGAGCTCGGCCGCCGCCACGATGGCGGGGTCGGTGATCTCCACGCCATGGTGCACTTCGTACTTTTCCTGCAGCCCGCGCAGGATGGCGATGGTCTGCTCCACCGTGGGCTCGTCCACCAGCACCTTCTGGAAGCGGCGCTCCAGCGCGGCATCCTTCTCGATGTACTTGCGGTACTCGTCCAGCGTGGTGGCGCCGATGGTCTGCAGCTCACCGCGGGCCAGCATCGGCTTGAGGATGCTGGCGGCATCGATCGCACCCTCGGCGGCGCCGGCACCGACGAGGGTGTGCAACTCGTCGATGAACAGGATGATGTCGCCCCGGGTGTTGATCTCCTTGAGGACCTTCTTCAGACGTTCCTCGAAGTCACCGCGGTAGCGGCTGCCGGCCACCAGCGACCCCAGGTCGAGGGTGTAGAGCTGCTTGTCCTTGAGCGTCTCCGGGACCTCACCGTGCACGATGGCCTGCGCCAGGCCCTCGACCACGGCGGTCTTGCCGACGCCGGGCTCACCGATCAGCACGGGGTTGTTCTTCGTGCGCCGGCTCAGCACCTGCATGACCCGCTCGATTTCCTTCTCGCGGCCGATTACCGGGTCGAGCTTGCCCTCCATGGCGGCGGCGGTCAGGTTGCGGCCGAACTGGTCCAGCACCAATGACGTAGAAGGATTGCCGGTTTCCCCTCCCCGGCCTCCGGTGCCGGCTTCGGCGGTCTCCTTGCCCTGGTAGCCACTCAGCAGCTGGATGAC
>CAZFOT010000451.1:0-1530 GCA_964520365.1 uncultured Hydrogenophaga sp. | reverse complement strand
GGCGCACCGCAGGACCTGCACCCGACCAACCTGCACGTGAACAAGGCCCTGTTCCCGAACGACACCATCCAGAGCCGCCTGCCCAACCCCGAATGGCTGGAGCACTGGCTGGACAAGCAGATCGATTTCGACGCGGTCTGGGAAACCAAGGTGGTCGATCGCATCCTGCACAACCTGAGCCTGCTGATGAACCAGAGCTTCAAGTCGGTGCAGGAACTCAACCGGTTCCGCAAGTCGCTCACGCCGACCGCGGGCGCGCCTGCAGCTGCCTGAACAGGCTCTCAGCGGACCGACGGCGCCGCGCGCCGCGCCGGCCAGGGCTGGCCGCTGGTCAGCCAGCCCATCAGCATTCCCCAGGCCGCGCCGCTCAGATGGGCGGCCTGCACCACCGACATGCTGTTGCTCGGGTCCCACACCACCGGATAGGCCCAGCCGCGCTCCAGCGCCAGTTTCAGCAGCAGGGCGAACGCCAGCAGCCCGCCCCAGCGCCGCGCCTTGGGAATGGCCATGCGCCCGAGCATCAGTTGCACCGCCAGCACCATGGCTCCGGCGTGCAGCAGGCCGGAGAGTCCGACGGCGTAGCCGATCTGGGGCCACAGCAGCAGGGATGCCTGCGCGAGCGGCCAGGCCAGCAGCCAGGCCAGGGTGCAGCGCCAGTCGGGCCGGACCAGCCAGGCGAAAGCCGTCAGGGCGCCCAGCGCCAGTTGGTTGCCGATCAGGTCGGGCGTGTTCATGTGCACCCAGGCGCTGGTCCACAGCGTCCAGGGCCGTTCCTGCCAGTCCTGGGCGTGCCAGGTCATGGCATCGATGGCGCCGATGCCGATTCCCCACGGCAGCCAGGTCGCCACGCCATGCATGGCGCACACCAGCAGCCAGGTGGACGGAATCCTCATGGCGCCGGGCCGCGGTCGTCCGGCTGGCCCAGCACGTGCCGCCACAAGGCCAGCACCGCCGGCGCGGCGTCGGCCACGGCGCCCTCATCGACCTGGGTGGGCGCTTCGTCGAGCCGGGCCTGGTGTTGGATCTGGCGCAGCAGCCGGTAGGCCTGGGCGGCGGCCGTGCCCATGCCGGGCGCCAGCAGGCCGGCGCGCTCGGCGCGTTCGAGCAGGTTGATGTTGCCGGTGTTGGCGCGCAGCTCGGTGTGCTGCCGTGACTGGGAGAGCACCAGGTACTGCACCGCGAACTCCACGTCGACCATGCCGCCCGGGCTGTGCTTGACATCGAACTTCGTGCCCCGCACCGGATGGGCGGCGCGCACCTTCTCGCGCATGGCGACGATCTCGGCCGCCAGTGCAACCGGGTCGCGCTCGGCCGTGATCACCGCCTCGCGCACCGCGTCGAAGCGCTCCGCCAGCGGCGGAGTGTGTGGGGGCAGCGACCCGCGCAGCGGTGGAGCGTGGGGGCCAGCGAGCCCGCCGCCGGGCCGCCCCAAGGCGGGCTCAGCCCCCTCGGGGGGCAGCGACCCGCGCAGCGGCGGAGCGTGGGGGCCAGCGAGCCCGCCGCCGGGCCGCCCCAAGGCGGGCTCAGCCC
>CAZFOT010000450.1:0-1545 GCA_964520365.1 uncultured Hydrogenophaga sp. | reverse complement strand
CGTCCTTGATCACGGGCACGACCAGGCCATTGGGCGTGTCGGCGGCAAAGCCGATGTGCCAGTACTGCTTGTGGACCAGCGCATCGCCGTCGAGCGAGCTGTTGAACTCGGGGAACTTCTTGAGCGCGGCGACACTGGCCTTGATCAGGAAGGCGAGCATCGTGACCTTGATGCCGCTCTTCTCGTTCTCCTTGTTGGTGGACACGCGGAAGGCTTCGAGGTCGGTGATGTCGGCGTCGTCGTGGTTGGTGACGGCCGGGATCATGACCGCGTTGCGCAGCAGGTTGGCGCCGCTGATCTTCTTGATGCGGCCGAGCTCCTTGCGCTCGATCGGGCCGAACTTGGCGAAGTCCACCTTGGGCCAGGGGATCAGGCCCAGGCCCGCGCCGTCGCCACCACCGGCCGGGGCTTTGGCAGCCTGCGCCCTGGTCTGGGCGGTGCCGGCCATCACGGCCTTGGTGAAGCCCTGCACGTCGTCCAGCGTGATGCGGCCCTTGGGGCCGCTGCCCTTGACTTCTTCCAGCGGCACGCCGAGTTCGCGCGCGAACTTGCGCACCGAGGGCGAGGCGTGCGGCAGGCCGATGGGGGCAGTCGTGGGGTTGTGAGCCGGGGCTGCAGGCGCCGAAACACTTGCTGCCTGGGGCGCGGCCGCAACGGCGGGTGCGGGTTGGGCGCCCTCGCCTCCCTCGGGAGAGGGTTGGGGTGAGGGGCTCGCCGCCACAGACCCCTCGAGGATCGCCAGCAGGTCACCGATGTTGACCGTATCCCCCACCTTGACCTTGAGCGCCGTCAGCACACCGGCGGCCGACGACGGAATCTCCATCGAGGCTTTGTCGGACTCGACCGTGATCAGACTCTGTTCGAGCGCGATCGCATCGCCCGGCTTGACCAGCAGTTCGATCACCGCCACGTCCTTGAAGTCACCGATGTCGGGCACCCGCACTTCGACCGGGCCGCTCGCGGCAGGTGCCGCAGCGGGAGCGGCCACGGGTGCCGCAGGGGCTGCCGGAGCGGCAGCAGCCGGCGCGGGTGCGGCCGGTGCCGGCGCAGTGGCCTCGCCCGCCGCTTCCACCACCAGCACCACCGAGCCTTCCTTCACCTTGTCGCCCAGCGCGACCTTGAGTTCCTTGACCACGCCGGCCGCGCTCGACGGAATCTCCATCGAGGCCTTGTCGGACTCGACCGTGATCAGGCTCTGCTCGGCCTGGACCGCATCACCCACCTTGACCAGCAGCTCGATGACCGCCACTTCGTCGAAATCCCCGATGTCCGGGACCTTCACTTCAATCAGTGCCATGTTCTTGTCTCCGGGTTACGCGTGGAGGGGATTCACCTTGTCGGCATTGATGCCGTACTTCCGGATCGCCTCGGCCACCTTGGCCACCGGCACCGCGCCCTCCTCGCTCAAGGCCTTGAGCGCGGCCACCACGATGTAATGGCGGTTGATCTCGAAGTGCTCGCGCAGCTTGCTGCGGAAGTCGCTGCGGCCGAAGCCGTCGGTGCCCAGCACCTTGTATGCGCGGCCCTTGGGAATGAACGCGCGGA
>CAZFOT010000449.1:0-1547 GCA_964520365.1 uncultured Hydrogenophaga sp. | reverse complement strand
CGGCGCCACGCTGGACCGCAACGGCCTGCGCCCCTCGCGCTATTGCATCACCGACGACGACTTCGTGATCATGGGCTCCGAGTCGGGCGTGCTGCCCGTGCCCGAGAACAAGATCGTGCGCAAATGGCGCCTGCAGCCCGGCAAGATGTTCCTGATCGACCTGGAGCAGGGCCGCATGATCGACGACGAGGAACTCAAGGCCAACCTCGCCAACGGCAAGCCCTACAAGCAGTGGATCGACAACCTGCGCATCCGCCTGGACGACGTGGAATCTCCTGTTGCGGGCGAGTCCGCGCTGGAACAGTCCATCGCCGCCACCGAGCCGCAGACCGGCGGCATGGAAAGCGTCACGCCCGAATTGCTGGACCGCCAGCAGGCCTTCGGCTACACGCAGGAAGACATCAAGTTCCTGATGAGCCCGATGGCGGCCAACGGGGAGGAGGGCATCGGCTCCATGGGCAACGACAGCCCCCTGGCCGTGCTTTCCGACAAGAACAAGCCGCTCTACAACTACTTCAAGCAGTTGTTCGCGCAGGTGACCAACCCGCCGATCGACCCGATCCGCGAGGCGATCGTGATGTCGCTGGTGTCCTTCATCGGCCCGAAGCCCAACCTGCTCGACATCAACCAGGTCAACCCGCCGATGCGGCTGGAGGTCAGCCAGCCCGTGCTCGACTTCGCCGACATGGCCAAGCTGCGCGACATCGAATCGGCCACGCAGGGCAAGTTCCGCAGCCACACGCTGGACATCACCTATCCCGCATCCTGGGGTCGTGCCGGCGTCGAGGCCAAGCTGGCTTCGCTCTGCGCGGGCGCCGTGGATGCCATCAAGGGCGGCAAGAACATCCTGATCATCAGCGACCGGGCCGTCAGCGCCACGCAGATCGCCATTCCTGCACTGCTCGCTCTCTCGGCGATCCACCAGCACTTGGTGCGTGAAGGCCTGCGCACCACGGCCGGCCTGGTGGTGGAGACCGGCACCGCGCGCGAAGTGCACCACTTCGCCGTGCTCGCGGGCTATGGCGCCGAGGCCGTGCACCCCTACCTGGCCATGGAAACGCTGGCCGCGATCCACAAGGGCCTGCCGGGCGACCTGAGCGCCGGCAAGGCGATCTACCAGTACGTCAAGGCGATTGGCAAAGGCCTGTCCAAGATCATGTCCAAGATGGGCGTGTCGACCTACATGTCGTACTGTGGCGCGCAGCTGTTCGAGGCCATCGGCTTGAACAGCACCACGGTCGACAAGTACTTCACCGGCACCGCCAGCCGCGTGGGCGGCATCGGCGTGTTCGAGATCGCCGAAGAGGCCATTCGCATGCACAAGGCCGCTTTCGGCGACGATCCCGTGCTGGCCTCCATGCTCGACACGGGCGGCGAATACGCCTGGCGCGCCCGTGGCGAAGAGCACATGTGGACGCCGGACGCCATCGCCAAGCTCCAGCACAGCACCCGCGCCAACAACTGGAACACCTACAAGGAGTACGCCCAGATCATCAACGACCAGAGCCGGCGCCACATGACACTGCGCGGCCTGTTCGAGTTCAAGG
>CAZFOT010000448.1:0-1555 GCA_964520365.1 uncultured Hydrogenophaga sp. | reverse complement strand
CCATGATCAACGGCATCGGCGTGGTGGGCTGGGGCGTGGGCGGCATCGAGGCCGAGGCCGCCATGCTGGGCCAGCCGGTGTACTTCCTCACGCCCGACGTGGTGGGCTTCGAGCTCACCGGCCGCCTGCGCGAGGGCGTGACCGCGACCGACCTGGTGCTCACCGTGACCGAGATCCTGCGCCAGCACAAGGTGGTGGGCAAGTTCGTCGAATTCTTCGGCGAGGGCACGGCCTCGCTCACCCTGCCCGACCGCGCAACAATAGCCAACATGGCGCCCGAGTACGGCGCCACCATGGGCTTTTTCCCGGTCGATGGCAAGACGCTCGACTATTTCCGAGGCACCGGGCGCAGCAAGGCCGAAGTCGAGGCCTTCGAGGCCTACTTCCGCGCCCAGGGCCTGTTCGGGGTGCCGGGCGCGGCCGGTGCCTCCCAGAAGGCCGGCGAGATCGACTACTCGCAGGTGGTGCGCCTGGACCTGGGCCGGGTCACCCCCAGCCTGGCCGGGCCGAAGCGGCCGCAGGACCGCATCGAGCTCGGCCAGGTGGCGCGGCAGTTCACCGAGCTGTTCAGCCTGCCCAACGCCCAGAACGGCTTCAACCGCCCGGCCGACCTGCTGCACACGCGCTACCACACGCACGGCGGCCAGCCTGTGCCCCTGCCCATGGCCAAACCCACGCCCGATGGCGCGCCGCGCTTCGAGGTGGAGATGGTGGCCAACCGCCCGGTGCGCAAGAGCGCGCCGGCACAGCCGCCGCGCGGCGACCTCACCATCGGCAATGGCGACGTGCTGATCGCCGCCATCACCAGCTGCACCAACACCAGCAACCCCGGCGTGTTGCTGGCCGCCGGCCTGCTGGCAAAGAAGGCGGTGGAGGCGGGTCTCAAGGTGAAGCCGCACATCAAGACCTCGCTGGCGCCCGGCTCGCGCATCGTCACCGAATACCTCACGCAGACCGGCCTGCTGCCCTACCTGGAGAAGCTCGGCTTCGCGCTCGCGGGCTACGGCTGCACCACCTGCATCGGCAATGCGGGCGACCTCACGCCCGAGCTCAACGCCGTGATCACGAAGAACGACCTCATCTGCGCCGCCGTGCTGTCGGGCAACCGCAACTTCGAGGCCCGCATCCATCCCAACCTCAAGGCCAACTTCCTCGCCAGCCCGCCGCTGGTGGTGGCCTACGCCATCGCGGGCAACGTCATGAAAGACCTCATGACCGAGCCGCTCGGCAAAGGCAAGGGCGGCAAGCCGGTCTATCTGGGCGACATCTGGCCGAGCAGCGAGGAAATCCACCAGTTGATGAAGTTCGCCATGAACGGCAAGGCCTACCGCGAGAACTACGCGCGCGTGGCCAGCGAGCCCGGAGCGCTGTGGGAACGCATCGGCGGCGTGGCCGGCACCACCTACACCTGGCCGAAGAGCACCTACATCGCCGAGCCGCCGTTCTTCGAGGACTTCGGGCTCGCGCCGCCCGCCGCGGCCGAGGCGCCGGGCGTGCGCGGCGCGCGCGTCATGGCCTTGTTCGGTGACTCCATCACCACCGACCACATCTCGCC
>CAZFOT010000447.1:0-1566 GCA_964520365.1 uncultured Hydrogenophaga sp. | reverse complement strand
CAACGGCACGCTCACCATCCCCGCCATCGCCAGATACAACGTCAGCAAGGGCGGCATCAACCAGCTGACGCGGGTGATGGCGCTGGCGCTGGCCGACAAGGGCATCCGCGTGAACGCGGTGGCGCCGGGCACCATCGCCACCGAACTGGCCGCGCAGGCGGTGCTCACCAGCGAAGACGCCAAGCGCAAGATCCTGAGCCGCACCCCGATGCAGCGGCTGGGCGAACCCGGCGAGATCGCCGACGTGGTGGCCTGGCTGGCCAGTGACGCCGCCAGCTACGTCACCGGCGAAATCGTCACCGTGGACGGCGGACGCATGACGCTGAACTACACCGTGCCGGTGGCGTGACCTGCCGCTCCGGCTCGGGAACTCTGGTGCCGGCCATGTCTCCATCTTCCAGCACACGCCGACCGGCGCACCCCCTGCGCGCCCTGCGATCGGTTGACCGGGCCGCAGCAGCGGCCTCCTTTTTCACCAACACCCCCTTGTTCCGAACACCCCGTTTCATTGCCCTTGCCTTTGCTTTCGGCCTGCCTCTGGCAGTCCAGGCACAGACACCCGCTGCCCCGCCCGTGATCGTGGCCGCCAGCACCGAGGCCAGCGACAACGTCACCCTCAACGTCATCGGCAGCGGCGTGGCGCGCCAGTCGGTCACGCTGTACCCGGCGGTGGCGGGCGAGGTGGCCGAGGTGGGCTTTCGCACCGGCCAGAGCGTCAAGGCCGGGCAGGTGCTGCTGCGGCTGGTGGACCGCAGCCAGCGGCTGACGGCCGATCTGGCGTCGGCGCGCATGGATGCCGCGCAGGCGCTGGCAAGGCGCTACGAAGGCACGCGCGGCACCGGCGCGGTGCCCGAAACCGTGGTGGACGAAGCCCGCACCGCGCTGCGTGCCGCGCAGATCGAACTCGAACAGGCGCGCGAGGCCGTGGCCGACCGCGTGGTGCGCGCGCCCTTCGCCGGCGTGATGGGCCTGGCCAGCGTGGAAGTGGGCGACCGCGTGAGCACCGACACCGCGCTGGCCACGCTGGACGACCGCCGCGCCCTGCGACTGGACTTCGAACTGCCCGAGGCCTACCTCTCGCGCGTGGCGCCGAAGCAGCCCGTGACGGCGGTCAACCCCGCATACCCGCAACGCAGCTTCGCCGGCGAGATCGCCGAGGTGGACAGTCGCGTCGACCCGGCCACGCGCAACGTGCGGGTGCGCGCCACGCTGCCCAACCCCGACGACGTGCTGCGCTCGGGCATGTCGTTCCAGGTGCGGATCGAATTGCCCGGCGAGGCCTATGTGAGCGTGCCCGAGCTGGCGCTGCAATGGGGCCGCGAGGGCTCCTTCGTCTGGGCCGTGCGCGACGGGCAGTCGGTGCCGGTGCCGGCGCGCCCGGTGCGGCGCGCGGCCGGCCGCGTGCTCATCGACGGCGAACTCAAGGCCGGCGAGACCGTGGTAGTCGAAGGCGTGCAGCGCCTGCGCGCCGGGCGACCGGTACGCATAGTCGGGCGGAAATGAAACACCCCCCTGCGCCGCTTCGCGGCTTCCCCCCTCCCTGGCGCGCCTGCGGCGCTTGGAGGG
>CAZFOT010000446.1:0-1589 GCA_964520365.1 uncultured Hydrogenophaga sp. | reverse complement strand
TCGACCAGGGCCAGCGCGCCGGCGCGGTGGGCGAGGTCCACGATCTCTTTCACCGGCACCACGGTGCCGAGCGCGTTCGAGACCTGCGTCACCGAGACGATTTTGGTCCTGTCGCTCAGCAGGCGCTGGTATTCGTCCAGCCGCACCTGGCCGGCATCGTCCACCGGAATCACCTTGATCTTCGCGCCCTTCTCGGCGGCGAGCTGCTGCCAGGGCACGATGTTGGCGTGGTGTTCCAGGTGGGAGACGATGATCTCGTCGCCCGGACCGACGTTCTGCGCGCCCCAGCTCTTGGCCACCAGGTTGATGCCTTCGGTGGTGCCGCGCACGAAGATGACCTCGTCCACCGAACCGGCGCCGATGAAGCGGCGCACGGTTTCGCGCGCGCCCTCGTAGGCGTCGGTGGCGCGCGCGGCGAGTTCGTGCGCCGCGCGGTGGATGTTGGAGTTCTCGTGCGCGTAAAAGTGGGCCAGCCGGTCGATCACGGCCTGCGGCTTCTGCGTGGTGGCGGCGTTGTCGAACCACACCAGCGGACGGCCGTTGACGCGTTCTTGCAGGATCGGGAAGTCGCGCCGGACCGCGTTGACGTCGAACGGCGGATGCGCTGACGGCGACGCCTGCGGTGCGCTGGCCGCGTGGTCCACGAAGTAGTAGCTGCCCGGTGCGGCCAGGGGAATCGACGGCGTGCGCGAGGCCCGCTGGTCGAGAAAGTAGAACGCCGAGCCCGGCGCCGGCGTGCCGCCGCCGCGCGGCAGCGAGGGCGGCACCGGCACCGCCGCGCCCAGCGCCTCGGGCACGCCCAGGGCCTGGCTGCCGAAGCGGCCGTCGTAGCCCGGCGCGGCTTCCACCGCGTGGTCGGGCACGCCGTTGGGCGCGGTGGCATGCGGCACCAGCGAGGGCGTGGACGCGACCGCGTTGCCGGCCGACTGGGGCGAAGCCGGGATCACGTTCGCGCCGGGCGGCGTGGCGCCGAAGGGCACGGAAGCGGGGTTGGACGGGCCGACTGCGCCGGGTGGCAGCGTCAACCCGGCCGGCTGCGGATTCGACGGCAACGGGTTGCCCCCGGTGGCCGGCGAGCCCGGCAGCGCCGAGAACAGCTCGCTCGCCAGGCGCGCCAGCTCGGCCACGTCGGGCAGGCCGGGCGGCACCGATGCGCCGTGTTGAGAAAGAAGGTCAGACATATCAGTTATCCATGCTGCATCGCGCCACCCGCGACATGTGAATCAAGAGGCCCTCGGCCCTCACCCCAACCCTCTCCCAGAGGGAGAGGGAGCCAAACCCGCAACGAAAAAAGTGTCCCCATCCAGGGGCACCGAGGGTCCGGCTCCGCCGGCCCGAGATGCCGTCCCCCCTCCAAGCGCCCCAAGGGCGCGCCAGGGAGGGGGGAAGCCGCGTCAGCGGCGCAGGGGGGAGTCACTTGTACACATCGGGGTAGTCGTGGAACTTGCCGATCTCCACGTCTTCCAGCACCGCCAGCGCGTCGTCGGTCTGCACCGCGAGCGAGCAGTACAGCGAGATCAGGTAGGACGAGATCGCGTTGCGGCTGATGCCCATGAAGCGCACCGACAGGCCCGGGCTCTGTTCGCCGG
>CAZFOT010000445.1:0-1601 GCA_964520365.1 uncultured Hydrogenophaga sp. | reverse complement strand
GCACGCGCAGCACCTTCCACGCCGGACGCGTCTCGCCCAGGGGCTTGACCACGGCATGGAAGCTCTGCAGGCGCCCTTCGGCGTTGACGAAGGAGCCCGAGGTTTCGGTGAACGGCGCGACAGGCAGCAGCACGTCGCTCACGTCGAGGTTGGCCTTGAACGCACTCAGGGTGACGACCATGTCCGCGGACGCCAGGCCGCCCGGGGCGGACGCCGCGTCATGGGACGGCTCGGCGTGGAGCAGCAGCGCCGCCTTGAGCGCGCCGCCCAGCATCTGCGTGGCATTCAAGCCGCCCTGTCCGGGCACCGCGCCGACCAGCTGGGCGCCCACGGTGTTCGCGGCCTCGCTCAGGTAGCCCACGCGGGCGCCCGTGTGCAGGCCGATCCAGTTCGCCAGCGACAGCAAGCTGGACGCCCTTTCATGGTGGGCCGCCGCATTGCCCAGCAGCACGGCCTTGTTGTCACCGCTCAGCAGCGAGCGCGCGATGGCGCGGGCCTCGTCGCTCGCTTCGGCGGCCACCGGCGCCTGGACGCCGGCCTCCAGCGCCACGGCTGCGGCGATGCCGGCGAGTTCGGCCACCCACTGGCGGCTGTCGTTGACAATGCGCTGCGCCACCGGCATGGCCCAGTCGGCCGAGTTGTCGTTGATCAGGTGGACCACCCCGCCCTTGCGCGCCGCCTGGCGGATGCGCTGGGCGAACAGCGGGTGGTCCTTGCGCAGGTTCGACCCCACCACCAGCACCCGCTGCAGGCCCGACAAGGCCTCGATGGGCATGCCCAGCCAGCGGGCCGAGCCCTGCTGCGGCGCGGCGTTGCCGAAGTCGGCATGGCGCAGGCGGGTGTCGATGTTCTCCGTGCCCAGTCCGCGCACCAGGGCACCGGCCAGCGCCAGTTCCTCGACGGTGCTGTGCGGACTCGCGAGCAGGCCGATCGCGCCGGCGCCGTGGTCGGCCTTGACCTGCCTGAGGCCGTTGGCCACGTATTCCAGGGCGGTCTGCCAATCGACCGTCTTCCACTCGCCGCCCTGCTTCAGCATGGGCGCGGTCAGGCGGTCCTCGCCGTTGACGGCTTCGTAGGAGAAGCGGTCGCGGTCGGCGATCCAGCATTCGTTGACGGCTTCGTTCTCCAGCGGCACCACGCGCATCACCTTGTGGTTCTTGACCTGGATGATGAGGTTGGCACCGGTCGAATCGTGCGGGCTCACCGACTTGCGCCGCGACAGCTCCCAGGTGCGCGCCTGGTAGCGGAAAGGCTTGCTGGTGAGCGCGCCGACCGGGCAGAGGTCGATCATGTTGCCCGAGAGTTCGGAGTCCACCGTGTTGCCGACGAAGGTTTCGATCTCGGCGTGCTCGCCGCGGTGCGACATGCCCAGCTCCATCACGCCGGCCACTTCCTGCCCGAAGCGCACGCAGCGCGTGCAGTGGATGCAGCGGCTCATCTCTTCCATGGAGATCAGCGGGCCCACATCCTTGTGGAACACCACGCGCTTTTCTTCCTCGTAGCGCGAACCCGATCCGCCATAGCCCACGGCCAGGTCCTGCAGCTGGCATTCGCCGCCCTGGTCGCAGATGGGGCAATCGAGCGGGTGGTTGATGAGCAGG
>CAZFOT010000444.1:0-1612 GCA_964520365.1 uncultured Hydrogenophaga sp. | reverse complement strand
TCAACATCGGCGCGGGCGTCGATGCGCTGATGTTGAACATGGCCTTCAGGCCAGGCTGTTCGTCCAGAAACGCCTGCGGCGGCGCCCAGACCACGGCGTGGTCGGCGGGCGGATCACCCGGCTTCCAGGTGCTCACGGTGGCGCCGGGCAGCGCGGCGCGCAACCCCTGTTCCCAGGGTTCATGCTTGGTCTGGGCCACGCAGATGGTGATGTTCAAACGCTGGTTCATGCCGTGAAGCTTATCCGCACCCGGTGGCGACGGCCTGTCACGCGGTGGCCAGCCTGAGCAGTTCCGCGCCCTCGTTCACCTGGTCGCCGGGCGCGTACAGCAGCTCGGCCACGGTGCCGTCGGCCGGCGCGGCGATGGTGTGCTCCATCTTCATGGCCTCCATCACCGCCAGCGGCTGGCCCTTGGTCACTGCGTCGCCGGCCTTCACCGCGAACGAGACCACCTTGCCCGGCATGGGCGCGGTCAGGCGCCCGCCTTCGTGCGCGGCCTCGCCGGCGTGGGCCAGCGCGTCGATCTCGACGATCTGCGTGGCGCCGCGCGGCGTGAACACGTGCACCACTTCGCCCTGCATCCAGGTCTGCACCACCTGGCGCTCGCCGGCGTACCGCAGGTCAAAACGCTCGCCGCCCGCCACGGGCTCGAACACCAGCGGCGATATGGTCTCGCCCACCGCGAGCGTGAGGGCGCCGCCGCGTCCGTAGGTCAGGTGCGCCAGCAGCGGATCGCCCTGGTATTCGAAGTCGAAGCGGCGCACCGTGAGCCCGTGCGAACGGAAACCGTCGCGGCGCGAGAACGGGTCGGCGCCTTCGGCAACGCGCTCGGCGAGCAGGGTCTGCGCCACCGCCGCGGCCACCGCCTGGTCGCGGCCGATGCGGTCCTGCTGGAACAGCACGTCCGCCTCGCGCGGGATCAGCGCGGTGTCGAGCCGGGCCTGCGCGAACGACGCGCTGGCGGCCACGTGGCGCAGGAACTGCACGTTGGTGGCCAGGCCGACGATGCGCGTCTCGGCCAGCGCGGCGTCGAGCCTGGCCAGCGCCTCGGCGCGGGTGCTGCCGTGCACGATCAGCTTGGCGACCATGGAGTCGTAGAACGGGCTGATGGCGTCGCCTTCGCGCACGCCGTCGTCGAAGCGGACGGGGCCGAGTTCGAACGCGCTGTGCGCCGGCTTGCGGTACACGTCGAGCCGGCCGGTGGCGGGCAGGAACTGGTTGTCGGGGTTCTCGGCGCAGATGCGCGCCTCGATGGCGTGGCCCTGCATGCGCAGCTCGTGCTGCTGCAGCGGCAGCGGCTCGCCGCTGGCCACGCGCAGTTGCCACTCCACCAGGTCGAGGCCGGTGATGGCCTCGGTCACTGGGTGCTCCACCTGCAGGCGCGTGTTCATCTCCATGAAGAAGAAGCGCATGTCCTCGGGTTTGTCGTAGCCGCCGGGCTGCTCGACGATGAATTCCACTGTGCCGGCGCCCACATAGTTCACGGCCTTGGCCGCGGCCACCGCCGCCAGGCCCATCTGCTGGCGCAGCTCGGGCGTGAGGCCGGGCGCGGGCGCTTCTTCCAGCACCTTCTGATGGCGGCGCTGCACCGAGCAGTCGCGCTCGAACAGGT
>CAZFOT010000443.1:0-1627 GCA_964520365.1 uncultured Hydrogenophaga sp. | reverse complement strand
GGTAGTAGGGCTTGGCGCCCTTGAAGCTGGGCAGGAAGCTGTGGTGGATGTTGATCGCCCGGCCCGCGAGCTCGCGGCAGAGCTCGTTGCTCAGCACCTGCATGTAGCGCGCCAGCACCACCAGTTCGGCGCCTTCGCCCCGGATGATCTCCAATTGCTTTGCCTCGGCCTGCGCCTTGGTCGCCGCCGCCACCGGGATGTGGTGGAACGGCACGTTGTAGCTGGCCGCGAGCTGGTAGAAGTCGCGGTGGTTGCTGATGATGGCGCGGATGTCCAGTGGCAGCAGGCCGCTCTTCCAGCGGAACATCAGGTCGTTGAGGCAGTGGCCTTCCCGGCTCACGAAGATCACGGCCCGCATCGGCTCGGCCAGCGGATGCAGGCCCCACTGCATCGAGAACGGTTCGGCGAACAGCTTGAGGCGCAGGCGCAGGTCGTCCTGGGTGAGCTGGACGCAGACGAACTGCACGCGCATGAAGAACAGACCGGTGTCGTGGTCGTTGTACTGGGCTGCTTCCTCGATGTTGCCGCCGTGCTCGAGGAGAAAACCCGAGACGGCATGCACGATGCCGGTCCGGTCCGGGCAGGAGAGGGTGAGGACGTAGGTGTGGTTCATGGCAGGCCGATTGTCGCAGCATGGCCGGCGATGGGTCCGTGGCCATCCGGGATAGTGGCCCCTTCCGAAGTGCTCCGGAACTGCCAGAATCGGTCATCTTTGACCCGCAGGAGACCGCCATGGCCTACAACGACCTCCGCATGGACAACCAGTGGTTGCCCTTCACCCCCAACCGCAGCTTCCAGAAGGACCCCCGGGTGTTCGTGGCGGCCGACGGCATGCACTTCACCACGCACGACGGCCGCCAGGTGATCGACGGCATTTCCAGCCTGTGGTGCGTGGGCGCGGGACACAACCGCAAGCCCATCAACGAGGCGATCAAGAAGCAGCTCGACACGCTGGACTACGCCACCGCTTTCAGCGTGAGCAACGACAAGGCATTCCGAGCCGCCGAGATGATCGCCGCGATGGCGCCCGGCGACCTCAACAAGGTGCTGTTCTGCAACTCGGGCTCGGAGGCGGCCGACACCTCGATGAAGGTGGCGCTGGCCTACCACCGCGCGCGCGGCGAAGGGCACCGCAACATCTTCAT
Source organism: uncultured Hydrogenophaga sp. (assembly GCA_964520365.1). Taxonomy (GTDB): domain Bacteria; phylum Pseudomonadota; class Gammaproteobacteria; order Burkholderiales; family Burkholderiaceae_C; genus Hydrogenophaga. The sequence continues at coordinate 482 of CAZFOT010000443.1, read as the reverse complement.
CGGCCGCGAGCGCGGCTACCACGGCGTGGGCTTCGGCGGCATGTCGGTCGGCGGCATCCCGGCCAACCGCAAGGTCTACGGCGCGGCTCTGCTGCCGCGCGTGGACCATCTGCGCTTCATCCACGACCCGGTGAACCACGCCTACATCCACAACGCCGAGCCGGTCTGGGACGAGGACCTGCTGCTGGAGCTGGAGAGCCGCATCCTGCCGCTGCACGACCCCGGCAACGTGGCCGCCGTGATCGTCGAGCCGGTCGCGGGCAGCGCGGGCTGGTACGTGCCGCCGCAGGGCTACCTGAAGCGGCTGCGCGAGATCTGCGACAAACACGGCATCCTGCTGATCTTCGACGAGGTCATCACCGGATTCGGCCGCCTCGGCACGAATTTCGGCGCCGAGCGGCTGGAGGTCGTGCCCGACATCATGACCATGGCCAAGGGCCTGACCAATGCTGCCGTGCCGATGGGCGCCGTGGCGGTGAAGA
>CAZFOT010000442.1:0-1663 GCA_964520365.1 uncultured Hydrogenophaga sp. | reverse complement strand
ATCAGGTACATCGGGATCAGCGTGGCCTCGAAGAACACGTAGAACAGCATCGCGTCCTGCGCGCTGAAGACGCCGATCATCAGGCCCGAGAGGATCAGGAAGGCGCCCATGTACTGGTTGACGCGGCTGGTGATCGCCTCCCAGCCCGCCACCACCACGACCACGTTGATGAACGCGGTCAGCAGCACCAGCCAGAGCGAGATGCCGTCCACGCCCAGGTGGTAGTGCACGTTGAAGCGGTCGATCCAGGCGGCCTTTTCCACGAACTGCATGCTCGCGGTGCCCAACTCGAAGCCGGTGTAGAGCGGCACCGTCACGGCCAGGCCGGCGAGCGCGCCCACCAGCGCGATCCAGCGCACCATCGGCGCCTGATCGTCGCGGCCAAATGCCAGCAGCACGACGCCGAAGAAAACCGGCGTCCAGATCGCAAGGCTCAGCAAACCCATCTTGTTCTTCCTCTTACTTGGCGAGCCACACGAACCAGGTCATGAGCAGAAGAATGCCCACGATCATCATCAGCGCGTAGTGGTACAGGTAGCCGGTCTGGACGCGGCGCACCACCGACGACACCAACCCCACCAGCTTCCAGCTGGCGTTGACCACCCCGCCCTCGATCACGCCCCTGTCGCCGCCCTTCCACAACCCGACGCCCAGGGCACGCGCGCCGCGCGCCAGCACGTTCTCGTTGAACCAGTCCATGTAGTACTTGTTCTCCAGCACCACGACCAGGGGCCTGAGCGCGCGCCCGATGGCGGCCGGCACGGCCGGATTGACGAGATACATGTACCAGGCCGCGACCGCGCCGGCCAGCGCCAGGTACAGCGGCGGCGTGAAGAAGGCGTGGCTCACCATGGCCAGCGGACCGTGGAAGACCTCGGCGAACCGGACCATCGCGGGATGGATCTCGGTGTTGATGGTGATCGCGTCGGCGAAGAAATTGCCGAACACCATCGGCTGGATCGTCATGTAGCCGATGACCACCGAGGGAATGGCCAGCAACAGCAGCGGCACCGTGACCACCCAGGGCGATTCGTGCGGCTTGCCGCCGCCATGCCCATGGTCGTCGTGGTGGCCGTGGCCGTCGTCGCCGTGCCCGTGGTGGGCATCCGGGTTCTGGTCGTAGCGCTCGGGGCCATGGAACACCAGGAAGTACAGGCGGAACGAATAGAACGAGGTGACGAACACCCCGGCGAGCACCGCGAAGTAGGCAAAGCCCGAAGCCGGCAGGTTGCTGAAGTGCACCGCCTCGATGATGCTGTCCTTGGAGTAGAAGCCGGCGAAGAACGGCGTGCCGATCAGGGCCAGCGTACCCAGCAGGGACGTGATCCAGGTGATGGGCATGTACTTGCGCAGGCCGCCCATCCAGCGGATGTCCTGGTTGTGGTGGCAGCCCATGATGACGGAGCCGGCGGCCAGGAACAGCAGCGCCTTGAAGAAGGCGTGCGTCATCAGGTGGAACACGGCCACCGAGTAGGCCGAGGCGCCCAGCGCCACCGTCATGTAACCCAGCTGCGAGAGCGTGGAATACGCCACCACACGCTTGATGTCGTTCTGGATGATGCCCAAAAAGCCCATGAAGAGCGCGGTGATCGCGCCTATCACCAGGATGAAGGACAGCGCGGTGTCCGATAGCTCGAACAGCGGCGACATGCGCGCCACCATG
>CAZFOT010000441.1:0-1671 GCA_964520365.1 uncultured Hydrogenophaga sp. | reverse complement strand
GCGGCTTCGAGGCGTTCGAGGACGCGCGCATGAAGTTCGACGTGCGCTACTACCTCGTGGCCATTCTGTTCATCCTGTTCGACCTCGAGATCGCCTTCCTGATTCCCTGGGCGGTCGCTTTTTCCGATATCGGCATGACCGGCTTCCTCGCCGGTGTGGTCTTTCTCGCCATTCTCACGGTGGGCTTTGCCTACGAATGGAAGAAGGGCGCGCTGGATTGGGAATGAGCAGGAAACCAGCAGGCCAATGTTCCGGAGCGGTTCATGATTGAAGGCGTATTCAAGGAAGGTTTCGTCACCACGAGCTACGACTCGGTGGTGAACTGGGCCAAGACGGGCTCGCTGTGGCCCATGACGTTCGGCCTGGCCTGCTGCGCGGTCGAGATGATGCACGCGGCCGCCGCGCGCTACGACATCGGCCGCTTCGGCTCCGAGGTGTTCCGCGCCAGCCCGCGCCAGTCCGACCTGATGATCGTGGCCGGCACGCTGTGCAACAAGATGGCGCCCGCCTTGCGCAAGGTCTACGACCAGATGGCCGAGCCGCGCTGGGTGCTCTCCATGGGGTCCTGCGCCAACGGCGGCGGCTATTACCACTACAGCTATTCGGTCGTGCGCGGCTGCGATCGCATCGTGCCGGTGGACGTGTACGTGCCGGGCTGTCCGCCCACGGCCGAGGCGCTGCTCTACGGCATCATCCAGCTGCAGCAGAAGATCCGTCGCACCAACACCATCGCGCGCGCCTGAGCGCCGTTGCGCCAAGTCCAAGAAAGACGGTACTCATGAGCGAGATTGCTGTGAATCCAGAGGTGCTGCAGACCGTGCTGGCCGAGTTGCTGGGTGAGCGCGCCCAGTCCATTCAGGTGGAGCGGGAAGAGCTCACCCTCACTGTGGCGGCCGCCGACTACCTGTCGGTGATGCGGGAGTTGCGCGATGCGCCGCAGGTCCGGTTCGAGCAGTTGATCGATCTTTGCGGCATGGACTACTCCGCCTATGGCGACGGCCGCTGGGAAGGCCCTCGTTTCGCGGCCGTGGTGCACCTGCTTTCGGTCACCCACAACCACCGCGTCCGGGTGCGCGTGTTCTGTCCGGAAGACGACTTCCCGGTGCTGCCCTCGCTCACCTCGCTCTGGGCCGCGGCCAACTGGTACGAGCGCGAGGCCTTCGACCTGTACGGCATCGTGTTCGAGGGCCATGACGACCTGCGCCGCATCCTGACCGACTACGGCTTCATCGGCCACCCCTTCCGCAAGGACTTCCCGCTCTCGGGCCACGTGGAGATGCGCTACGACGCCGAGCGCCAGCGGGTGGTGTACGAGCCCGTGACCATCGAGCCGCGCGAGGTCACGCCGCGCGTGATCCGCGAGGACAACTACGGGGGGCTGCACTGAAGGCGCATGCCCAGGCGGAACTGACATGGCAGAAATCAAGAACTACACCCTGAACTTCGGCCCGCAGCACCCGGCCGCGCACGGCGTGCTGCGCCTGGTGCTGGAACTCGACGGCGAGGTCGTGCAGCGCGCCGATCCGCACATCGGCCTGCTGCACCGCGCCACCGAGAAGCTGGCCGAGCACAAGACCTTCATCCAGTCGCTCCCTTACATGGATCGCCTGGACTACGTGTCCATGATGTGCAACGAGCACGCCTACTGCCTGGCCATCGAAAAGCTGCTGG
>CAZFOT010000440.1:0-1678 GCA_964520365.1 uncultured Hydrogenophaga sp. | reverse complement strand
ATCGAGGCCGAAGGCTTCGATCGCCTGCGCGAGCGCGCGGATGCCCAGGCCGGAGGTGTTCTCGGAGCGGAAGTCCTCGTCGATGATGACGATGGGAAAGCGGAATTTCATGAAACTCTCCAGCCGCGGAACCGGCCACGAATGTAAGGCGCCCCGGGACCACGGCCCCAATGGCGGCAAAGCAGGCGCGAAGTGTACGGAAATCGCGTGGCACCAAGCGGAGCGCAGCGGGCTTTTGTCGCAGAATGTGGCGCGGGCCACACATTCACACCCATGGCGGTCTCGTTGGGGTCTTCTCCGACCCGTTTGTTCCGGGTGCAGGAGTCGTTATGTCGGATTCAACATTGTGGTGGCTGCTGGCGGGGTCAGCGATCGCGCTCGAGCTTTTCACGGGCACGTTCTACCTGCTCATGCTGGCCGTGGGACTGGTCGCAGGCGCGCTGGCCGCCCATGCCGGCGCCGGCACCGTGGCGCAACTGGTGGTGGCCGCCGTGGTGGGATCGGCCGCCGTGGCGGGCTGCTACCTGGTCAAGCGGCGCAAGCCGTCCGATCCGTCCGTGCGCTCTATGCGCAGCGTGAACCTGGACATCGGCGAAGTGCTTCAGATCGACGAATGGCAAGGCGACGGCACCGCCAGCGTGAGGTACCGGGGCGCGCAGTGGACCGCGATCCAGCGGCCCGGCAACGCCCTCGTGCCCGGCGCCTACCGGGTGGCCGAGCTGGTGGGCAACCGCCTGTTGGTCGAAAAGGTCTGATCCGCCTGCAGACGGGTTCCGCCCGGCGCCCCGGTGCGCTACCCTCCCCCTTCCTCCAAACCCCAACCAGAGAGAACCTCCAGTCATGGAAATCGCCATCCTCCTGCTCATCATCGCTGCCATCTTCATCACCCGCGCCATCAAGGTGGTGCCGCAGCAGAACTCCTGGGTGGTCGAGCGGCTGGGCAAGTACCACGCCTCGCTGCCGCCGGGCCTGAACTTCCTGGTGCCCTTCATCGACAAGGTCGCCTACAAGCACAGCCTGAAGGAAATCCCGCTCGACGTGCCCAGCCAGGTCTGCATCACGCGCGACAACACCCAGTTGCAGGTGGACGGCATCCTGTACTTCCAGGTCACCGACCCCATGCGCGCGAGCTACGGTTCGTCCAACTACATCGTGGCCGTGACCCAGCTCGCGCAGACCTCGCTGCGTTCGGTGATCGGCAAGCTCGAACTCGACAAGACCTTCGAGGAGCGCGACATCATCAACGCCCAGGTGGTGCAGGCGATCGACGAAGCCGCGCTGAACTGGGGCGTGAAGGTGCTGCGCTACGAGATCAAGGACCTGACGCCTCCCGAAGCGATCCTGCGCGCCATGCAGTCGCAGATCACCGCCGAGCGCGAGAAGCGCGCGCTGATCGCTGCCTCCGAGGGCCGCCGCCAGGAACAGATCAACATCGCCACCGGTGAGCGCGAGGCCTTCATCGCCCGTTCCGAAGGCGAGAAGCAAGCCGAGATCAACAAGGCGCAGGGCGAGGCCGCCGCCATCCTCACCGTGGCCGAGGCGACCGCCGAGGCCATCCGCCAGGTGGCGGACGCCATCCGCCAGCCCGGCGGCCAGGAGGCCGTGCAGCTCAAGGTGGCCGAGAAGGCCGTGGAGGCCTACGGCAAGGTGGCGTCCGATGCCACCACCACCCTGATCG
>CAZFOT010000439.1:0-1690 GCA_964520365.1 uncultured Hydrogenophaga sp. | reverse complement strand
CCTTGCTCCCAGCCGGTGGTGGGCGTGTTGTGGTCGGCCGTGGCCACCACCGAACTCACGCGCCAGACCTTGCGGCCGGCCTGGCGCAGGCCCTCGAAGGCCTGCGGGCTGGTGACTTCGTGTACCAGATGGCGGTCGATGTAGAGGACGGCGGTGCCGTCTTCCTCGGTGTGGACGACGTGTTCGTCCCAGATCTTGTCGTAGAGCGTTCGTGGCATGGGGCGGGTTCCTTCGTATGGGGAATTTTATGCGGGGGGGCTTGAAACAGGGGGGGTGCCGGTGGCGTGTGCCAAGTGGTCCACCAGCAGGCGGGCGGACACCGGCAGGGTGGAGAAATCGCGCGAGACGAGGTCGATCCGGCGGTCGGCCCAGGCATCGGTCAATGCCACGCAGGCGAGGTCGCCCACGCCATGCATCAACTCGAACGCTCGCCGGGGCATGATGCCGACGCCCAGGCCGTTGTGGATCATGCGGCACATGGCGTCGAGCCCGGTGACGCGGATGCGCAGCCGGATGGCGCGTCCCGCGGCCACGGCTGCCGCGTGCATGGCCAGGCCGATGGAGCTGTTGGCGTGCAGGCCGACGTGATCCCAGTCCAGGCTGTCGGCAAAGGCCAGCGCGGTGTGTCCGGCCAGCGGATGGCGGCACGGCACCACCAGGGCGAGCTGGTCCTGCCGGTAAGAGCGGGTCTGGAGGTCGGTGGGCTGGCCGGTGGCGCCGGTGTGGCAGATGCCGAGGTCGGCCGCGCCTTCCTGCACCGCGCGCATCACCTCGGCCGAAAGGTGTTCTTCCAGGTCGATCTTGATGCCTTCGTGGGCACCGGCGAAGCTGCCCAGGTCTTCGGGCAGGAACTGCACGATGGCCGAGATGTTGGCGTGCACCCGCACGTGGCCGCGCACGCCGGCGGCGTACTCGGAGAGCTCGCCTTGCAGCTTGTCGAGGCTGAAGAGCACCGAGCGGGCGTGGTGCAGCAGGCTCTGGCCGGCGGGGGTGGGGCTGGCGCCACGGGCATGGCGGTGGAGCAGGGTGCTGCCGAGCAGGCTTTCGAGATCGGACATGCGCTTGCTGACCGCCGACGTGGCCATGAAGGCCCGCTCGGCCGCCTTGCCGATGCTGCCGCGCTCGCACACCGCCACGAAGAGCTGGAGCGAGGTGAGGTCGATGCGGCGAACGAAGCCGCGGTCCGGGAGATTCATCGAGGAGACATCGTGAAAAACGACGATGTGGTGATTCTCTCCTCTTTTAACCTGCGGAGTCATCGTATTTGGAGAATACTGCCGCCGCCAAAGGAAAACCCGCCGGGCTCGCGCCGGGCGGGTGGCTTTGCCGGTCAGAGGGCCGGCGGGGGCTTTGTATCAGCCCTCGATCTTGACGTCGCGGCGCTCCGAGCCGTTGAACAGCTGGCGCGGGCGGCCGATCTTGTATTCGGGGTCGCCGATCATTTCGTTGAGCTGGGCGATCCAGCCCACGGTGCGGGCCAGCGCGAAGATGCCGGTGAACAGGTTCACCGGGATGCCGATGGCGCGCTGCACGATGCCGGAGTAGAAGTCCACGTTCGGGTAGAGCTTGCGCGAGACGAAGTATTCGTCTTCCAGCGCGATCTTCTCCAGTTCCTTGGCGAGCTTGAACAGGGGGTCGTTGCCCAGCCCCAGTTCTTCCAGCACCTCGTTGCAGGTTTCCTGCATGAGCT
>CAZFOT010000438.1:850-1693 GCA_964520365.1 uncultured Hydrogenophaga sp. | reverse complement strand
GAAGACCGCACCTGGGAAGACGCCTACCGCAACCGCTGGGCGCACGACAAGATCGTGCGCTCCACCCACGGCGTGAACTGCACCGGCAGTTGCTCGTGGAAGATCTACGTCAAGGGCGGCATCGTGACCTGGGAAACCCAGCAGACCGACTACCCGCGCACGCGCTGGGACATGCCCAACCACGAGCCGCGCGGCTGCGCGCGCGGCGCCTCGTACAGCTGGTACCTGTACTCCGCCAACCGCGTGAAGTACCCCATGGTACGTGGCCGCCTGCTGGAACGCTGGCGTGCCGCGCTCAAGGTCAGCAAGACACCGGTGGACGCCTGGGCGTTGATCCAGCAGGACCCCGCCGCCCGGCGCGACTACCAGCAGGTGCGCGGCATGGGCGGCTTCGTGCGCTCCACCTGGGACGAGGTCAACCAGCTCATCGCCGCGGCCAATGTCCACACCATCAAGCAGCACGGCCCGGACCGCATCATCGGCTTCAGCCCCATCCCGGCCATGAGCATGGTCAGCTACGCCGCCGGCAGCCGCTATCTCTCGCTCATCGGCGGCGTGTGCATGAGCTTCTACGACTGGTACTGCGACCTGCCCCCGGCCAGCCCGCAGGTCTGGGGAGAGCAGACCGACGTGCCCGAGTCGGCCGACTGGTACAACAGCTCGTTCATCATCGCCTGGGGCTCCAACGTGCCCCAGACCCGCACGCCCGACGCCCACTTCTTCACCGAGGTGCGCTACAAGGGCGCCAAGACGGTGGCGGTCACGCCCGACTATTCGGAAGTGGCCAAGCTCTCCGACCTGTGGCTGCACCCCAAGCAGGGCACCGACGCGGCGCTGGCCATG
>CAZFOT010000438.1:0-840 GCA_964520365.1 uncultured Hydrogenophaga sp. | reverse complement strand
AGGATCGCGGCGTGCTGGTGAAGTCGATCGAGGACGCGGCCCTGGCCATGGCCATGGGGCACGTGGCACTGAAGGCGTTCTATTTCCCCGATGGCGGCAAGCCACGGAGCAGCTACTTCGACGACTACGCGCGCCGCTACACCGACCTGCCGCTGCTGGTGATGCTGAAGGAACACGTGCTGGCCGACGGCACGAAAACCCTGGTGCCCGACCGCTACCTGCGCGCCAGCGACTTCAACGGCCAGATGGGCCAGAAGAGCAACCCCGAGTGGAAGACCGTGGCTTTCGACACCGCGGGCAAGGCGGTGCTGCCCAACGGCTCCATCGGTTTCCGCTGGGGCGAAGCCGGCCGCGAAGACGAAGGCAAGTGGAACCTCGAAGCCAAGGAGGCCCGCACCGACACGGAGGTCAAACTCAAGCTCTCGGTGATCGAGGACGGCGAGCAGGAGCATGAAATCGTGGACGTGGGCTTCCCGTACTTCGGCGGCAACGCCGCGCCCCATTTCACCGCCAACGCGCAGAACGGCCAGATCAACCACGCCCGCGTGCCGGCGGTGCGCCTGCGCCTGGGCAAGGCCGGCGAAGAGCGCCACGCCCTGGTCGCCACCGTGTTCGACCTGCAGGTCGCGCAGTACGGCATCGACCGCGGTCTCGGCAGTGGCGCCAAGGACTTCGACGACAACGCCGCCTACACCCCGGCCTGGCAGGAAAGCATCACCGGCGTGCCGCGCGACCAGGTCATCACCGTGGCGCGCCAGTTCGCCGACAACGCCGACAGGACGCGCGGCAAGTCCATGGTGATCATCGGCGCGGCCATGAACCACTGGTACCACGCCGACA
>CAZFOT010000437.1:0-1694 GCA_964520365.1 uncultured Hydrogenophaga sp. | reverse complement strand
AGGTCGCCCTTCTCGCTCACCTGCATCGCGCCGAGGATCGAGAGGTTGATCTTGCCGCCGCGGATCATGGCGAAGCTGTCGTGGCTGCCGAAGATGCTGGAGCCGGGCAGCGTGGTCACGGTCTGCTTGCCGGCATTGATCAGGTCGGCGTCCACCTCGTCCTCGGTGGGAAACGGGCCGATGCCCAGCATGCCGTTCTCGCTCTGCAGCCAGACTTCCTTGTCGCCGGTGTGGTTGGCCACCAGCGTGGGGATGCCGATGCCGAGGTTGACGTAGAAGCCGTCTTCGAGTTCCTGGGCCGCGCGCGCGGCCATCTGGTCTTGGTTCCAAGGCATGTCAGGCTCCTTGCTTGGCGGTTTCGGTGATGGTGCGCTTCTCGATGCGCTTCTCGGGGTTCGGGTTGTGCACGATGCGGTGCACGTAGATGCCGGGCAGGTGGACCTCGTCGGGCACCAGGGCGCCGGTTTCCACGATTTCCTCGACCTCGACGATGCAGGTCTTGCCGGCCATGGCCGCGGCGGGGTTGAAGTTGCGCGCGGTCAGGCGGAACTGCAGGTTGCCCGACTTGTCGGCGCGGTGCGCCTTGACCAGCGCGACCTCGGGCACCAGCGCGCGCTCCATCACGTAGGTTTCGCCGTCGAACTCGCGCAGTTCCTTGCCTTCGGCCACGATCGTGCCCACGCCGGTCTTGGTGAAGAAGGCCGGGATGCCCGCGCCGCCGGCGCGCAACTTCTCGGCCAGCGTGCCCTGGGGCGTGAATTCGAGCTGCAGCTCGCCGGCCAGGTACTGGCGCTCGAACTCCTTGTTCTCGCCCACGTAGCTCGAAATCATCTTGGTGATCTGGCGCGTCTCCAGCAGCTTGCCCAGACCGAAGCCGTCCACGCCGGCGTTGTTGGAAATCACGGTGAGGTTCTTCACACCGGTGTCTCGCAGCGCGTCGATCAGCGCCTCGGGAATGCCGCACAGGCCGAATCCGCCCACGGCGATGAGCTGGCCATCGGCCACCACGCCTTCGAGGGCCTCGGCTGCGCTCGGGTAAATCTTGTTCACGTCGAATGCTCCAGTGAGTGATTGGGAATGGAGGCTACGATACTACGTAATGACATACGTAGTTTGTCGTAATGAGTAACCCTGACGGCACGGACCATGGACATCGACTACCGCCTCGCCTTCGACCTCGCCCCGGTGGGGCTGGCCCTCTCGCGCCAGCGCACCATGGTCGATTGCAACCAGGCCCTGTGCGACATGTTCGGCGCCGACCGCGAGCAACTGGTGGGCCAGAGCTTCCAGATCCTCTACCCCAGCGCCGACGAATACGAGCGCACCGGCGCCCGCATCTCGCCGCTGCTGGGCCGCAACGGCACCTACGCCGACGACCGCATCATGAAGCGGGTGGACGGCCGCTTCAAGGGCGAGACCTTCTGGTGCCACGTGACGGGCCGCGCCCTGCGCCGCGAGGCACCGCACGAAGCCGGCATCTGGAGCTTCGAGGACCTGAGTTCGCGGCGCACCGTCAAGGCGGAGCTGACCGCGCGCGAGCGCGAGGTGGCCGCCTTCCTGATGGACGGTCTGACCAGCAAGGAGATCGGCAAGGCGCTGGGCATCAGCCCGCGCACGGTGGAGATCTACCGCGCGCGGCTCATGCGCAAGTACCAGGCCCACAGCACGCCCGGCCTGGTGCAGCGCCTGCTGGC
>CAZFOT010000436.1:0-1696 GCA_964520365.1 uncultured Hydrogenophaga sp. | reverse complement strand
GAGTTGCGCACGATGATGCCGGCCAGCGCGATCATGCCGATCATCGAGGTGGCGGTGAATGGCGCGCCCAGCAGCGCGTGGCCGGGCATCACGCCGATCAGGGTCAGCGGGATCGGCGCCATGATGACCAGCGGCGTGACATAGCTCTTGAACTGCGCCACCACCAGCAGATAGATCAGGACCAGGCCGACGCCGTAGGCCGCGCCCATGTCGCGAAAGGTTTCGTAGGTGATCTGCCATTCGCCGTCCCACTTGATGGCGTATTCGCGGTAGGGGTCGGCGGGTTGACCGATCCAGTACTCCCCCAGCTCGCCGGTGTTGGGCAGTGCCGCGGCCTTGAGCGCGGGCCGGATGCCGAACAGGCCGTACAGCGGGGAATCGGTGCGGCCGGCCATGTCGCCGAACACGTAGCTCACGGGCAGCAGGTCCTTGGTGTGGCGCGGCTGGTCGATCACCCCGCGCTCCACCGTCACCAGCTCCGACAGCGGCACCATGCGGCCGTTGGCCGCCTGCATGGGCAGCGCCAGCAGCGCGTCCAGCCCCACCTGCTGCTCGCGCGGCAGTTGCAGGCGCACCGGCACCGGTATCCTGGCCTGGCCGTCGTGCAGCCAGGCCGCGTCGGCGCCCGAGAGCGCGCCGTGCACCGTCTGCGCGATCGCCTGCACCGGGATACCCAGCGACTCGGCGCGCTGGCGCTGGATGCGCAGGAACGCGCGCGGCGCGCTGTCCTTGAGCGTGGTGTCGATGGCGACGATGTCGGGCGTGTCGCGGAAGGCCTGGGCGATGCGCTGCGTCAGCTCGGCGCGGCCGGCCTCGTCGGGGCTGTAGACCTCGGCCACGATGGGCGACATCACGGGCGGGCCCGGCGGCACCTCCACCACCTTGATGCGCGCGCCGTGCGCGGCGGTGATCCGCTCCAGCTCGGGCCGGTGGCGCTGCGCGATGGCGTGGCTTTGCTCGCTGCGGTGGCGCGCATCGACCAGGTTGACCTGCAGGTCGCCGCCTTCGGCCTCGGCGCGCAGGTAGTACTGGCGCACCAACCCGTTGAAGGTGATCGGGCTGGCGGTGCCGGCGTAGCCCTGCACGTTGGCCACCTCGGGCTGGCGCGCGAGCCAGGCCGTCAGGTCCTGCAGCGCGGCGGCCGTGTCCTCCAGCGGTGTGCCGGCGGGCATGTCCAGCACCACCTGGTACTCGCTCTTGTTGTCGAAGGGCAGCATCTTGAGCACCACCCACTGCACCAGCGCCAGGCCCACCGAGAGCATCAGCGCCGCCACGATGCCGGCCAGCAGCAGCCAGCGCTTGCGGGCGCTGTGCAGAAACGGCGTGAGGATCTTCGTGAAGGTGCCCTGCAGGCCGCGCGTGAGCTTGCCCGGGCCGTGGTCGGCGTGGCCATCCGTTTTGGTCAATCGCAACGCCAGCCAGGGCGTGACGGTGAACGCGATCGCCAGCGAGATCGCCATACCCATGCTGGCGTTGATCGGGATCGGGCCCATGTACGGCCCCATCAGGCCGGAGACGAAGGCCATGGGCAGCAGCGCCGCGATCACCGTGAAGGTGGCCAGGATGGTGGGGCCGCCCACCTCGTCGACCGCGCGCGGAATGATGGCCGTGAGCGGCTCGTCCGGCGTGAGCTGGCGGTGGCGGTGGATGTTCTCCACCACCACGATGGCGTCGTCCACCAGGATGCCGATGGAGA
>CAZFOT010000435.1:0-1705 GCA_964520365.1 uncultured Hydrogenophaga sp. | reverse complement strand
AACGGCGTGCTGATCGCGATGGATGACGGCGAGATATTCACCTACGCGCTGGGCAAGCTCGACGACCGCGGCCGCATGTTCGTGCGCGCCAACGATCCGGTGTACGAAGGCATGATCGTCGGTGTGCACAGCCGCGACAACGACCTGGTGGTCAATGCCACCCGCACCAAGCAGCTCACCAACTTCCGCGTCAGCGGCAAGGAGGACGCCATCAAGATCACCCCGCCCATCGACCTGACGCTGGAATACGGCGTGGAGTTCATCGAGGACGACGAACTGGTCGAGATCACGCCCAAGAGCGTGCGGCTGCGCAAGCGCTACCTGAAAGAGCACGAGCGCAAGCGCGCTTCGCGAGAAGCCTGACAGAGCCAGGGCCCGCCGCCGCTGCGCGGGTCGCTGTCACCACCAAGGGCGCGCGGCCATTCCTGCCTTCCTCACCATGCCATTTCGCTCACTCAGCCGCCTGACGCACACCCAGGCGGTGTTTCTGATGATCGCGGTGACCCTGATGTGGTCCATCGCCGGCGTGGTGGCGCGCCAGCTCGAATCGGCGGCGCGGTTCGAGGTCACGTTCTGGCGCAGCGCATTCACCGCGCTGTCGCTGCTGTGCATCCTGCCGGTCTGGCGGCACGTCGATCGCGGCATGGGCCTGCTGCCGCAAGAGCCACAGGCCGGGGGGTGGCTGGAGCGGCACTGGGGCGTGCTCGCGGGCTCAAAAGCCTACTGGGTGTCCGGTGCCTGCTGGAGCGTGATGTTCACCGCTTTCATGCTGGCGCTGACCTTCACCAGCGTGGCGAACGTGCTGATCATCATGTCGGTGGGTCCGTTGTTCACCGCGCTGGTGGCCCGCATCTTCATCGGCCAGCGCCTGGCGGCGCGCACCTGGGTGGCCATCGTGTGTGCCGGCCTGGGCATCGTCTACATGTATGGCAGCCAGTTCGTCGAGGCCATTGTCCATCCGGAGATCAATGCGGGCGGACTGGTGATAGGCTCCTTCATCGCGCTTTGCGTGCCCCTGGCCGCGGCCGTGAACTGGACCGTGGTGCAGCGCGGGCAGACCCATGGGGAGAAGATCGACCTCGTGCCGGCGGTGCTCCTGGGTGCCGTGATCTCGTCGCTGGTTACGCTGCCGCTGGCCGTGCCTTTCGCGGCCACAGGGACCGACGTGGCCTGGCTCGCGCTGCTCGGCCTGGTTCAGCTCGCCATTCCCTGCGCCCTGTGCGTGGTGTGCGCGCGTGTCCTCAAGGCGCCCGAGGTGTCGCTGCTGGCCTTGCTGGAGGTGATTTTCGGTATTCTTCTTGCCTGGATCTGGGCCCACGAGGCGCCCGGGCCCGAAGTTCTGCTGGGTGGCAGCGTGGTGATTGCCGCCCTGGTCGTGAACGAATTGCTCGGCTGGCGCTCCCGCGCCGGCTTGCCCCGTATCCAGACCGTGGACAAACATCCACAATGACCGGTCGCACCGGAACACAGATCATGAGCACTTCCCCCGTCGAACCGCATGTTGTTGTCGAAGTCCAGGGCCGCGTGGGATGCCTCACGCTGAACCGGCCCAGGGCGCTCAATGCCTTGTCGCTGGACATGATCCGGATCATCACCCAGGCGCTCATGACGTGGCGCGAGGACGATCAGGTGCTGGCCGTTGCCGTGCGGGGCGTCAACAAGGAAGGCCCGTTCGGCGCGTTCTGCGCCGGCGGCGACATCCGCT
>CAZFOT010000434.1:0-1708 GCA_964520365.1 uncultured Hydrogenophaga sp. | reverse complement strand
GCCCTTGGGGCGCTTGGAGGGGGGACGGCATCTCGGGCCGGCGGAGCCGGACCCTTGATGCCCCTGGATGGGGGCACTTCATGCGTTGCGTCGTGCGGAGAGGGTTCTTTCTGCGGAAAACTACAATGACGGGTTGCGCTTTGATGGCGCAGCCCGTTTTTCATTGCACTTCACCATGACCATCGAACACGTCCCTGCCGCTTCCGCCGTCGACGACAACCATCTGATCGCCGAGCGCCGCGAGAAGCTCAAGGCCTTGCGCGAGGCGCAGCAGCAGGGCAGGGGCGTGGCCTTTCCCAACGATTTCAAGCCGGCTGACAAGGCGGCCGACCTGTTTGCCCGCCATGGCGAGAGCACCAAGGAAGCGCTGGAGGCCGAGCCGGTGCGCGCCAGCGTGGCGGGCCGCATGATGCTCAAGCGCGTGATGGGCAAGGCCAGCTTCGCCACGCTGCAGGATGCCTCGCTTGGCCCCACGGGCGGGCGCATCCAGGTCTACCTGAGCAAGGACCAGGTGGGCGAGGCCGTGTATGCCGCGTTCAAACACTGGGACCTGGGCGACATCATCGCCGTGGAAGGCGCGCTCATGCGCACGCGCACCGGCGAGCTCACCATCCACGCCGAGCGCGTCCGCCTGATCACCAAGAGCCTGCGCCCGCTGCCCGACAAGTTCCACGGCATCCACGACCAGGAGATCAAGTACCGCCAGCGCTACGTGGACCTGATGACCGACGAGGCCGCGCGCAGGCGCTTCGTGGTGCGCAGCCAGGCGCTGGCGAGCATTCGCGACTTCATGGTGGACCACGGCTTCCTGGAAGTGGAAACGCCGATGCTGCACCCGATCCCGGGCGGCGCGAACGCCAAGCCGTTCAAGACCCACCACAACGCGCTGGACCAGGAAATGTTCCTGCGCATCGCGCCCGAGCTGTACTTGAAGCGCCTGCTGGTGGGCGGCTTCGACCGCGTGTTCGAAATCAACCGCAACTTCCGCAACGAAGGCATCAGCGTGCGGCACAACCCCGAGTTCACCATGATGGAGTTCTACGCGGCGTACTGGAATTACCAGGACCTGATGGACTTCAACGAGCAGCTCATCCGCCACGTGGTGCGCCAGGTGCGCGGCGACGAACCGCTGAGCTACCAGGGCCAGCCGGTGGACGTGGCCTCGCCCTTCGAGCGCCTGACCATCCGCGAGGCGATCATCAAGCACACCGACGCGGGCGACAGCGTGGACGATGCCGCCTGGCTGCGGGCGCAGCTGAAGCAGCTCGGCCTGAGCGAGGAAAAGCACCAGCTCGCCGGCCGCAGCCTGCCCAGCCTGCAGGTGCTGTATTTCGAGGAGAAGGTCGAGGACAAGCTCTGGAACCCGACCTTCATCATGGACCACCCGACCGAGATCTCGCCGCTGGCGCGCGCCAACGACGCGCACCCGGAGATCACCGAGCGCTTCGAGCTCTACATCACGGGCCGCGAATTCGGCAATGCGTTCTCCGAGCTCAACGACGCCGAGGACCAGGCCGCGCGTTTCCAGGCCCAGGCCTCGGCCAAGGACGGCGGCGACGAGGAAGCCATGTTCTATGACGCGGACTACATCCGCGCGCTCGAATACGGCATGCCGCCGGCGGGCGGCTGCGGCATCGGCATCGACCGGTTGATGATGCTGCTGACCGACAGCCCGAGCATCCGCGACGTGATCCTTTTCCCCGCTCTC
>CAZFOT010000433.1:0-1773 GCA_964520365.1 uncultured Hydrogenophaga sp. | reverse complement strand
AGGGCGTCGATGTCTTCACCGAGCTGGAAGTTGAGGCCGGGCAGGTTGGTCATGAGTGTCTCCGTGGAATGTTGTGGTGGGCTCAGCCCTGGATATTGTCGCGGCCGATCACGGCCATGAGCGTGCAGCCCATGGTGGCGATCAGTTTTTCGCGCCCGCCGTCGATGGCGTAGGCGTGGCCCTCGCACACGGTCACCGTGCGCCCGGGCTTGATCACCGTGCCGATCATGCGGAAGCGCTCGCCCTGCGCGGGCGCGAGCAGGTTGATCTTGAACTCGATGGTGAGCACCGCCGCCTCCAGCGGCATCAGGGTGAACCCGGCGTAGCCGCAGGCCGAGTCGAGCGCGGTGGCCACCATGCCGGCGTGCAGGAAGCCGTGCTGCTGGGTCAGCGGCTCGGCCCAGGGCAGGGTGATCTCGACCCGCCCGGCCTCGACCGACGCGAGCGTGGCGCCCAGGGTGCGCATGGCGGCCTGGCGCGCGAAACTCTCGCGCGTGCGCTCGGCAAAGCCGGGGTTGCGGGGCTCGAAGGCGGGCTGGGTCATGAGGGTTCCGGGCATTGAAGTGAACCGCGATTCTATGTTGACGTTTACGTAAACGTCAAATCAAGCACCGCCAACCCGACCACCCGAGAAGCTATGCTTGACGCCCCATGCCCTTCACCTTGTCCGCCCCGGTCCACAGCGAAAGCGTGATCAAGAAGAGCCGCTTCATCGGCTGCGTGGAGCCCATGGCGGATCGCGCCGCGGCGCTGCTGCGCGTGGCTGCCCTGCGCGGCGAGCACCCCGACGCCACCCACGTGTGCTGGGCGCTCATGGCCGGCGGACACTCGGCCGCGAACGACGACGGCGAGCCCGGCGGCACGGCGGGCCGGCCCATGCTGGAGGTGCTGCGCCACCAGGACCTGGACGGCGTGCTCGCCACCGTGGTGCGCTACTACGGCGGCACGCCGCTGGGCGCGGGCGGCCTGGTGCGCGCCTACACCGACAGCGTGGCGCAGGCGCTGCTGCAGGCACACAAGATGCCGGTGATCCGCTGGCGCACGCTGCGCTGCGTGCTGCCCTATGCGCTCGAAGGCTGGTTGCGCCGCGAGCTCGATGCCCACGGCGCCACGCTGGTGGACGCGCGGCGCGGCGACGGCGTCACCGTCTCGCTGCGCCTGCCCGAGGCGAATGCCGCCGCCTTCGTGGCGCGGCTCAACGACGCCGGGCAAGGCCGCGTCGCCTGGCTGGACGGCGCGGACGCCGAAGGTTCGGCCACCGGCCAGTCCTGACGGCAGCCGGCGGACCCTCAGGCCGCGCGGCTCAGGTACACCAGCACCAGCCCCAGCGCCGCGGGCAGCGCCTGCACATAGAGGATCTTGCGGCTGGCCGTGGCCGCGCCGTACAGGCCGGCGACCAGCACGCAGCCCAGGAAGAACACCTTCACGCCGAAACCCTCGGGGCCGAGCCACAGCCCCCAGAGCAGGCCGGCGGCCAGGAAACCGTTGTACAGGCCCTGGTTGGCCGCCAGCACCTTGGTGGCGGCGGCCGACTCGGGCGTCTGGCCGAAGGCGCGCATCCCGGCGGGCTTGTCCCACAGGAACATCTCCAGCACCAGGAAGTAGATGTGCAGCAGCGCGATCAGCGCGACGACGGTGTGGGCGATCCATGGCATGGCGGCTCCTTGGGAACAGGCGCTGCGAAAGCGGCAGCGGCGCGACGAGCGAGTGAGTGAACCCAAAGCCAAGGGCATCAAGGGTCCGGCTCCGCCGGCCCGAGATGCCGTCCTCCCT
>CAZFOT010000432.1:0-1776 GCA_964520365.1 uncultured Hydrogenophaga sp. | reverse complement strand
GGGTTTCCACATGAGCGCGCACGCCATCATGATGATCATCCTCGCCGGCATGGGCAACTTCGCCGGCGCCATCGTGGGCGCCTTCGCGTTCGAGTACGTGATGCACTTCTTCAAGGACCTCACCAAGCACTGGCAATTGCTCAGGGGCGGCTTCATCGTGCTGGTGGTGCTGGTCGCGCCGCGCGGCCTGCTGGGCCTGGGCGAACGCCTCTTCGGCAAGCGCGGAGGCACGCCATGAGCGAGCTGCTGCTGTCCGCCCAGCACCTGACCAAGCGCTTCGGCGGCCTGGCCGCCGTCAACGACGTGTCGGTCGACCTGTTCCGCGACCGGATCCATGCCGTGATCGGGCCCAACGGCGCGGGCAAATCCACGCTCACCAACCTGCTCTCCGGCGACCTGCCGCCCACCACGGGGCAGATCCGGCTCAATGGCCGCGAGACCGCGGGGAAGCGGCCAGAATCCATCTCGCGGCTGGGGCTGGGCCGCAGCTACCAGAAGACCAACATCTTCCTGCCCTTCACCGTGTGGGACAACGTGCGCCTGGCCGCGCAATCGCGCGAGCGGCACGGACCCTGGAATCCGCTGCGCTGGCTGTCCTCCGCCAGCGCCATGGCCGGGGTCAACCAGCGCTGCGAGCGCGCCCTGGAGCTCGCGGGCCTGACCGCCCGCGCGCACTCTGTGGCGGCCACGATCAGCCATGGCGAACAGCGCCAGCTTGAAATCGCCATGACGCTGGCCACCGAGCCGACCGTGCTGCTGCTGGACGAGCCGCTGGCCGGCATGGGCCAGGCCGAGGCCGAAAGCATGGTGGCGCTGCTGCTCAAGATCAAGAAGGACCACGCCATGATGCTGGTCGAGCACGACATGGACGCCGTGTTCACCCTGGCCGACCAGCTCACCGTGATGGTCAACGGCCAGGTGATCGCCAGCGGCACGCCCGCGCAGGTGCGCGCCGATGCAGGCGTGCAGGCGGCGTACCTCGGCGAGGAACACGCATGAACGCCCACGCACTGATCCAGGCCCAGGGCCTGCACACCCACTACGGCGCCAGCCACATCCTGCGCGGCATCGACTTCACGGTCGAGCCCGGCCAGACCATCGGCCTGATGGGCCGCAACGGCATGGGCAAGACCACGCTGCTGAAATCGATCATGGGCATCGTCAAGCCTAGCGGCGGCAGCGTGCACATCAAGGGCCGCGCCATGACCGGCGCGAGCACCTTCGAGATCGCCCGCCAGGGTATCGCCTACGTGCCCGAGGGCCGGGGCATCTTCGGCAACCTGAGCGTGCGCGAGAACCTCGTCATGTCGGCCCGCGCCGGCACCAAGGGGCAGCGCGACTGGACCTACGAGCGCGTGCTGGAGACCTTTCCCCGGCTGGCCGAGCGGCTCAACCACGGCGGCCAGCAGCTCAGCGGCGGCGAGCAGCAGATGCTCACCATCGGCCGCGCGCTCATGACCAACCCGGACGTGCTCATCCTCGACGAGGCCACCGAGGGCCTGGCGCCCCTGATCGCGCGCGAGATCTGGCGCATCTGCGGCCTGATCCGCGAATCGGGCATCAGCAGCGTGATCGTCGACAAGAACTGGAAGCACGTCACCCAGATCACCGACCGCAACGTGATCCTGGTCAAGGGCGAAGTGGTGTTCGAAGGCAGCTCGGACGAACTGCTCGGCCAGCCTGAACTGCTGGAGCAGTACCTGGGCGTTTGAGGGAGGACTCCCCCCTGCGCCGCTGACGCGGCTTCCCCCCTCTCTGGCGCGCCCTTCGGGCGCT
>CAZFOT010000431.1:0-1796 GCA_964520365.1 uncultured Hydrogenophaga sp. | reverse complement strand
TGCGCGGCCATCACGATGTCTTCCTTGCGCGCCTCGGCCGTGACCATGAGCACCGGCAGGTGCTTGAGCTTCTCGTCCTGCTTGACCTGGGTGAGCAGCTCGAAGCCGTTCATGTTGGGCATGTTGATGTCGGAAATCACGAAATTGAAACTTCCGCTGCGCAGCTTGCTGAGCGCGATGACGCCGTCCTCGGCCTCGTCGGCATCGGCGTGACCGATTTCCTTGAGCAGGTTGCGCACGATGCGGCGCATCGTGGAGAAGTCGTCAACGATCAGGAATTTCATCGGGGTGGACATTCGAAGGCCTCCGTCGGAGCAAGGGGAGCTTTGGGATCAGGTACGAGGGATGAACACGGGTCGGCGGCGGCTCAACGCCCGCTCTCCATGGGAATCATCGTCACCTCTGGCGAAATCTGAAGGGCCGAACGCGGCGTGGCCGCCGGCGCGAGCCGCTGCTCGGCCTCCTCGGTCAGCACGACGATGCTGATGCGCCGGTTGATCGGGTCGGTGGGATTCTCCGGGCGCAGCAGGTGGCTCGACGCCAGGCCCTCGACGCGCAGCAGCTTGTTGTCGGGCAGGCCGCCGGCGACCAGTTCGCGGCGCGAGGCATTGGCGCGGTCGGCCGAGAGCTCCCAGTTGCTGTAGCCGCGGTCGCCGCTGCCATAAGGCGTGGCATCGGTGTGGCCGGCCAGGGAAATGCGGTTCTCCACGTCGCCCAGCGCCGCGCCGATGTTGCGCAGGATCTCGCTCATGTAGGGTTTGACCAGCGCGCTGCCGGTGTCGAACATGGGCCGGTTCTGTTCGTCCACGATCTGGATATGCAGCCCGTCGGCCGTGGTCTCCATCTGGATCTGCGAACCGTATTCGGCCAGTTTCGGGTTGTTGGCGATCAGCGCGAGGATCTTGCGCTGGGTGGACTGGATGCGCTCGGCCTCGGCGCGCGCGCGTTCCTCCTTGGCCATCTGCGTCCACATCGCCTTGGCCGCGCGCTCGGCGTCGCCACCGTCCACCTGGCCGGCGGACTTGCTCAGGTCGCGCCCGCCGCCGGGCAGGATGCTGTTGCTGTTGCCGGTGCCGTCGCCGCCCATGAGCGAGACCTTCACCGGGTTGCTGAAGTAGTTGGCGATGCCCTGCAGCTCGCCCTTGGAGGTGGAGCCCAGCAGCCACATGAGCAGGAAGAAAGCCATCATGGCGGTCACGAAGTCGGCATAGGCGATCTTCCAGGCCGCGGAATGGGGCACGTGGCTGTCCTTGCGGATGCGCTTGATGATGATGGGTTGCAGCTTCTTGCCGTCGGCCATGATGGAAATGCTCCGTGGGATGGGGGGGTCAGGCAGCGGCCCCGGCCTTTTTGCTCTTGACGCGACCCTTGAGCTCGATCACCGAGGCCTTCTTGCCCTTGACGTGGTCTTCGAGCTCGACGAAGGTGGGGCGCTCGGTGGACTGCAGCACCTTGCGGCCGAATTCGATCGCGGTGGCCGGCGCGTAGCCCTGCATGCTGGCCAGCAGCGTGCTCTTGATGCACTGCAGTTCCTTGGTGCCTTCCTGCATCTTCTGGTCGATCACGCCGGCCATGGGCTCGGCGATGGCATAGGCCAGGAAGATGCCGAGGAAGGTGCCCACCAGGGCCGAGCCGATCATGGCGCCGAGCACCGCCGGGGGCTGCCCGACCGAGCCCATGGTCTTGATCACGCCCAGCACCGCTGCCACGATGCCGAACGCCGGCAGGCCGCCCGCCAGGCGGGTGATGGCGGCCACGGGCGCGTGCCCTTCCTGGTGGTGGGTCTCGATCTCGCT
>CAZFOT010000430.1:0-1803 GCA_964520365.1 uncultured Hydrogenophaga sp. | reverse complement strand
CCGGATCAGCCCCCTCGGGGGGCAGCGACCCGCGCAGCGGTGGAGCGTGGGGGTCAATGGTTCTCCTTTGCGTGGTTGATCGAGTACTTGGGGATCTCGATGGTCACGTCCTCCTGCGCCAGGATCGCCTGGCACGACAGCCGCGACTGCGGCTCCAGGCCCCAGGCGCGGTCCAGCATGTCTTCCTCGTTTTCATCGAGCTCGTTGAGGCTGTTGTAGCCCTCGCGCACGATGACGTGGCAGGTCGTGCAGGCGCAAACCATGTCACAGGCATGTTCGATCGCGACGTGGTTGTCCAGCAGCGCCTCGCAAATGGAGGTACCGGCCGGCGCGCTGACTTCGGTGCCTTGGGGACAGTATTCGGGATGGGGCAGGATCTTGATCGTGGGCATGGGTGTTCTTGTCGTGTGGCGAGGCCGTTCACACCGTCTCAGACTTCCTCGACCTTCTTGCCGGTCAGGGCCTGCTGGATGCCCCGGTTCATGCGCATGGCGGCAAAGGCTTCCGTGCCCTTTGCCAATGCATCGGTGGCGGCTTCGATCGCTGCGGCGTCGTCGCCGGCAGCCGTTCGCACCAGCACCTCGACGAGCCCGTCGATGCGCGCGCGCTCGGCAGGCTCCAGCAGATCGCCGTCGGCCGCCAGCGCGCCGCGCGTGGCCGCGGCCATCCGGTCGGCATCGACACGCGCCTCCACCAGCGCGCGCGCCTTCATGTCCTGCTGGGCGGTCGCGAAGCTGTCCTTGAGCATGGCGGCGATCTGTTCGTCCGAGAGGCCGTAGGCCGGCTTGACGTCGATGCGTGCCTCCACGCCGCTGCCCTGCTCCCTGGCACTGACCGACAGCAACCCGTCCGCGTCCACCGTGAAACTCACGCGGATGCGCGCCGCGCCAGCGGCCATGGGCGGAATGCCGCGCAGCACGAACCGGGCAAGGCTGCGGCAATCGGCGACCAGATCGCGCTCGCCTTGCACCACGTGCAGCGACAGCGCGGTCTGTCCATCCTGGTAGGTGGTGAAGTCCTGCGCCATGGCCGTGGGAATCGGACTGTTGCGCGGGACGATGCGCTCGACCAGGCCGCCCATGGTCTCGATGCCGAGCGAGAGCGGAATCACGTCCAGCAGCAGCAGGTCGCCGTCGCGGCTGTTGCCCGCCAGCGCATTGGCCTGGATCGCCGCGCCCAGCGCCACGACTTCGTCCGGATCGAGGTTGGTCAGGGGCTCCTGGCCGAAGAATGCGCCCACCGCGCGCCGGATCACCGGCATGCGCGTGGAGCCGCCCACCATGACCACGCCCTGGACCTCGTCCCTGGCCACGCCGGCGTCACGCAGCACCTTGCGCACGGCGGTCATGGTGCGCGCGGTCAGCGCCGCAGCGCAGGCCTCGAAATCGCCGGTGGTCACGGATTGCTCGATGGTCCGGCCTGCCACGGTGGCGTGGAAAGTCGCGCTGTCCGCCGACGAAAGCGCCTCCTTCACGCGCCGTGCCTCGGCGTGCACGGCGGCGCGCTCCGACGCGGCCAGCGGCGCGCTCACGTTCTGCCGCGCCAGCACCCAGGCGGCCAGCGCCTGGTCGTAGTCGTCGCCACCCAGGGCCGAATCGCCACCGGTGGCCATGACCTCGAACACGCCCTTCGTGAGGCGCAGGATGGAGATGTCGAAGGTGCCGCCACCCAGATCGTAGATGGCGTAGACACCCTCCGAGCCGTTGTCCAGGCCGTAGGCGATGGCCGCCGCCGTGGGCTCGTTGATCAGGCGCAGCACGTTCAGCCCGGCCAGGCGCGCGGCATCCTTGGTCGCCTGGCGCT
>CAZFOT010000429.1:0-1827 GCA_964520365.1 uncultured Hydrogenophaga sp. | reverse complement strand
CCGCGAACACGCCGCGCTCGCGCAGTTCGGCGCGCAGCGCCTGCATCACGTAGAACATCACGCCCACACCCGCGATGGACTTGCTCTCGAACCCGCAGCCGGGCTGGTTGGGATTCACGATGATGCAGTCCTGCGGCAATACCACTTCGCTGCCCTTGAGCGCGGGCAGGTGGTGATCGGTCACGATGACCTGCAGGCCGAGTTCGCGCGCGGCGCGCACGCCCTCGATGCTGGCGATGCCGTTGTCCACCGTCACCAGCACGTCGGCGCCCTGCGCCTTCACGCGCTGGGCGATGGCGGGCGTGAGGCCGTAGCCGTCGGTCACGCGGTCGGGCACCAGGTATTCCACTTGCTCGAAGCCCATGGGCGCGCCCAGCAGGCGCAGGCCGCGCATCGCCACGGCGCAGGCGGTGGCGCCGTCGCAGTCGTAGTCGGCCACGATGCAGATGCGCTGGCGCTCGGCCATGGCGTCGGCCAGGGCGCGCGCGGCCGCCTGCGCGCCGAGCAGCGTGGCGGGTGGCAGCAGGCGGGCGAGCGCGTCGTCGAGCTCGTCCTGGCTGGTGATGCCGCGCGCGGCAAACAACCGGGCCAGCAGCGGGTGCAGGCCGCCTTGTTCCAATGCCCAGGCGGCTCGGGGAGGGACATCGCGGGTGATGATTTTCATAGGGATTCGAGGACTTTCCAGGCTGGGGTCTTGCCCAGCAGATGCTTGATCATGCGGCCTAGCCGGGTGCCCGCGCCACGGCGCACGCTGGTCCAGCGCTGGGCATCGCGTTCGCCGCACAAGGTCAGCGCCACGGGTTCTCCGCGCCGGGCGGCTTCGCGCAGCGCGCGCACCTCGGTGGCGTCGAGTTCGGCCCAGGCCGCCTGCCATGCAGGCCAGTCGGCACGCAGCGCGGCCTGCCGCAGACCGTCGGGCATGGTGGGGGATGGGATCGGTTCGGTGAGAGCGGTCGCGGCGCCGGCGCCGCTGACCCAGAAGCCGTTGACGATGGGCTGGCGGGCCGCCTCGCGCGCGTCGTTGACCGGGTGGGTGTAGAACAGCATCTGGGCTTCGCTCTGCAGGCGCTTGAGCAACTGGCTGCCGGCGTGGCCGGCCGGGTTGTTCGCCATCCATCCATCGACCGAACGGCCGCTGACGCGGTCCAGGCTGGCGCAGGCCAGACCCCGCAGCGGCTCGCCGCTGGCGTGCCACCGCGTGGCACCGTGGTAGCTCAGGGCGATGCCGTCTTCCAGGCAGTAGGGCGCCAGCGCCTCGAACAGCGGCCGCGCATGGGTATCGTCCAGGCCCAGCTGATCGCCGGGCAGCAGCGTCACCTGGTCCATGCCGACCTGGAAATGGCAGGGCGTGAACCAGGCCTGCGGCGTGGCGGGGTCGTCGCCCAGGGCCGCGGCCCAGGGAATCCGGCCGTCGGGGTAGGGGGTGCCATCGGCCTGCACGATGCCCATGGCCACGGCTCGCGCCCGTTCGTGCGGCATGCTGAGGGAGTGGTCGTCGCCGTGGTCGGTGTGCGCGGGCACCAGTTCGCCCAGCAAGGCATCGAGCTGCGGCAGCTTCAACCCCTGCAGGGCCGCCCGGCATTCGGGTGCGCTGGCGCTGGCGAAGGGAACCAGCAGGTGCTGGGCGGCCTCAGGGACCTTGGGCGGGACGGACATGCCCGCATTGTCGGGGATGCCACAATCGCCGCTGGAATCCTCACATGCAAACCCCTTACGAACTCATTCTCGGCTGGCGCTACACGCGCGCCGGCCGGGCCACCCGGCGCAATGGATTCATCTCCTTCATCTCGGGCGTGTCCATGCTGGGCATCGCGCTGGGCGTGGCCG
>CAZFOT010000428.1:0-1837 GCA_964520365.1 uncultured Hydrogenophaga sp. | reverse complement strand
GCACAGGCCGTGGAAGGTGCCGATCCACATGCCGCGCACGTTCACCGGCAGCATGGCCGAGAGGCGCGTCATCATTTCCTTGGCCGCCTTGTTGGTGAAGGTCACGGCCAGGATGCCGCCGGGCGTGGCCTGGCCGTTCTGCAGCAGCCAGGCGATGCGCGTGGTGAGCACCCGCGTCTTGCCCGAGCCCGCCCCGGCCAGGATGAGCGCGTGCTCGGCCGGCAGCATCACGGCGGCCGACTGCTCGGCATTGAGGCCCGCGAGCAGCGGGGAGGACGGGGCAACGGGTTCTTCGAACAGCATGCGTTCGATTGTAGGAAGGCAGGGGCGGTCCGGACGGCGAGGCACAATGCCTCACCCGAGAGCATCTGGAGGGGCATTCATGAAGATCCTGCGCGTGGCGGGCGTGCTGCTGTTGCTGGGCGTGGCCTTGCTGGCCTGGCCTTCGGTGCGCGACTGGCGCCCCGGCTTCGTGGAGCCCACGGCCCTGGCCGCGGGCGAGTCGCCCATGCAGGCGCTGTGCCGCATCCGCGCCGAGTTCCTCGCGCTGCCCGAGCCGGTGCACGACGGCTTCACCTTGCACGAGCGCTGGGAGCGCAAGCGCTTCGCGGCCTACACCAGCCACTTCGGCCCCTACTGGGAGATCGACCCGAGCTGGTCCGCCTGGCGCTTCGCGCGCCGCTATTCGCGGCTGGAAATCGTCGCGGCCATCGGCCCCTACATGGGCGATCCGCAGCTCGCGCCCAAGGTGGCGGCCATCCTGGCGGGGCTGCCCGTGGGCTCGCGCCAGGGGCTGGAGCGGCTGCAGACGGTCTCGAGCCTGCTCGCCGAGCCGTCCCAATTCGTGCCGGGCAGCCAGGCCGCCGCGCCCTGGAGCGATGCCCAGCTGCACTTCGCGCAGAGTTCGCTGGCCTACCTGTACGGCGCGGAGAACACGGCGAGCCGCCTCCAGGGCCTCGACGCCGCGCCCGCCCCCGGCACGCTCGAAGGCGCGCTGCTGCAGGTCCTCGCGGACCACGGCGATCCGCAGCGCTGGCCACGCGAGCTGGCCGCCACAGCGCTGTTTCCCTACGCGCTCGACGCGGCGGGCGACGGCGACACACCCCGCGACCGCTACATCCGCCTCATGGGCCGTGAAGCCGCCTACCCGCCGTTGCACGCGGGCCGCGCGCCGATCGACGACGCGACCGCGGCGGCCCACCGGCGCGAAACCAGCGCGTTCGCGCGCTCGCTGTGCCGCGATGGCCAGCCCCGCGCACCCTGAGGGCCCGACACGGCATACACCGGTCCGTATGGCTGTCATATGACCCTGCCCATGGCAGGGCCTGTCATCGACCGATCGATGCGCCTACAATCGGGCACCGGGCCCAAGATTCTTGCGCCCGGTTTTTTTTGCGCCATGCAAAGAAGCCGGTACAAGCCAAGCGCTCTCTTCGTTCTTCAACGACTTTTCCGGAGCCTGGTTCTTCAAATGGAAATCTTCGACTACGACAACATCCTGCTGCTGCCGCGCAAGTGCCGCGTGGAAAGCCGTTCGGAATGCGACGCTGGCGTGGAGCTCGGCGGGCGCACCTTCCGCCTGCCGGTGGTGCCGGCCAACATGAAGACGGTGGTGGACGAGCCGATCTGCCTCTGGCTGGCGCAGAACGGCTACTTCTACGTGATGCACCGCTTCGACCTGGACAACGTGCGCTTCGTGCGCGAGATGCACGCCCAGGGCGTGTTCGCCTCGATCTCGCTGGGCGTGAAGGCGCCCGACTACGCCACGGTGGACACACTGGCGGCCGAGGGCCTGGCGCCCGAGTACATCACCATCGACATCGCGCACGGCCACGCC
>CAZFOT010000427.1:0-1847 GCA_964520365.1 uncultured Hydrogenophaga sp. | reverse complement strand
CGCTGCTCACGCGCAGCCAGCGCATCAGCCACGAGAACCTGCGCCTGCGCGACGCGCCTTGGCTGGAAGGCTACGAGCGCTGGTTGGCGCGACACTCGGGCGCACCCGGCGATGCCGGCGGCAAGCCCGTACCGCCCATGCTGCTGCCCCTGAAAGTGCGCGGCGTCGAACTCAAGAACCGCATCGTCGTCTCGCCCATGGCGCAGTACAAGGCCAGCGACGGCGTGGTGGGCGACTGGCACCTGATGCACCTGGGCGCCCGCGCCGTCGGCGGCGCCGCGCTGGTGATGGTGGAGATGACCAGCCCCACGCCCGAAGGCCGCATCACCCCGGGCTGCCCCGGCTTGTGGAACGACGGGCAGCAGGCCGCGTTCCAGCGCATCGTCGACTTCGTCCACGCGCACGGCAGCGCCAGGATCGGCATCCAGCTCGGCCACAGCGGCCCCAAAGGCTCGACCCAGCTCGGCTGGGAGCAGATCGACGAGCCGCTGCCCGACGGCAACTGGCCGCTGCTCTCGGCCAGTGCCGTGCCCTACGGCGCGCAGAACCAGGTGCCGCGCGCCATGACGCGCGCCGACATGGACACAATGACGGCCGCCTTCGTCGCATCCACGCGGCGCGCGGCCGCCGCCGACTTCGACTGGCTGGAACTGCACTGCGCCCACGGCTACCTGCTCTCGGCCTTCATCTGCCCGCTGACCAACCAGCGCACCGACGAATATGGTGGCTCGCTGGAGAACCGCTGCCGCTATCCGCTGGAGGTGTTCACTGCCATGCGCGCGGCCTGGCCCGCCGAGCGGCCTTTCAGCGTGCGCATCTCGGCGCACGACTGGGCACCCGGCGGCAACACGCCCGACGACGCCATCGCCATCGCGCGCCTGTTCCAGGCCGCCGGCTGCGACGTGATCGACGTGTCTTCCGGCCAGACCACGCGCCAGGCCAGGCCGGTGTACGGCCGCATGTACCAGACGCCGTTCGCCGACCGCATCCGCAACGAAGTGGGCATCCTGACCATGGCGGTGGGCGCCATCCAGGAGGCCGACCATGCCAACAGCATCATCGGCGCCGGCCGCGCCGACCTGTGCGCCGTGGCCCGCCCGCACCTGGCCAACCCGGCCTGGACGCTGTTCGAGGCCGCCCGGCTGCAGACCCGCGCCGTTGAATGGCCCCGACCCTACGAGAGCGGGCGCGACCAGCTCTACCGCGAGATCGCGCGCCAGCAGGCGCTGCAAGGCGTCGCCACCCCCCAGGACCCTGCGGAGACCTCATGACCACCGCCCCGCTCGACACCCTCGACCTCGAAGCCCGCGCCCACAGCGAACACGCGCAGGAGCTGCGCCTGTGGCTGCGCCTGCTGACCTGTTCGCAGATGATCGAGAAGCGCGTGCGCACCGGCCTGCGCGAGCAGTTCGACACCACGCTGCCGCGCTTCGACCTCATGGCCCAGCTCGAGCGCCACCCCGAGGGCCTGAAGATGAAGGAGCTCTCGCACCGGCTCATGGTCACCGGTGGCAACGTCACCGGCATCACCGACCAGCTGGTGGCCGAAGGCCTGGTGGAGCGCATGGGCGTGGACGGCGACCGCCGCGCCTTCCGCGTGCGCCTGACCGAGCGCGGCCGCGCCACCTTCACCGACATGGCGCACCACCACGAGCAATGGATCGTGCAGGCCTTCGAAGGCCTGTCCGTGCGCGACCTCGACCAGTTGCACAGGCTGCTGGGCAAGGTGAAACAGCACCAGAAAGGACTGGAATGAAACACCCCATCCCCGACCACAACCCCATGCGCGGCCAGTTCACCGCCGTGGCCGCCAACGCACCGAAGCACTTCGCCCTGAGCGTGGCCGG
>CAZFOT010000426.1:0-1864 GCA_964520365.1 uncultured Hydrogenophaga sp. | reverse complement strand
GGGACCCCACTGCTCGCCCGGGGCGCCCTCGACCAGCGAGGTCCAGCCGTTGATGCCGGAGGCGTACACGACCGGGAAGTCCAGTTGCTCGTCGTTGGCACCGAGCTTGTCGAACAGGTCGAACGCGGCGTTGATGACCTTGTCGGGGTTGGCGCCCGGCTTGTCCACCTTGTTGACCACCACGATGGGCTTGAGGCCCAGGGCCAGCGCCTTCTTGGTCACGAAGCGGGTCTGCGGCATGGGGCCTTCCTGGGCGTCGATCAGCAACACCACGCCATCCACCATGGACAGGGCGCGTTCCACTTCGCCGCCGAAGTCCGCGTGGCCGGGGGTATCGACGATGTTGATGTGCGTTCCCTCCCAGCTCACGGCGCAGTTCTTGGCCAGGATGGTGATGCCGCGCTCGCGTTCGATGGCGTTGTTGTCCATCACCGTATCGACCACCTTTTCATGGTCGGCGAAGGTGCCGGACTGGCGCAGCAGTTGGTCGACCATGGTGGTCTTTCCATGGTCGACGTGGGCGATGATGGCGATGTTGCGGATTTGTTTGCTCATGGTGCAGGTTCCAGGATTTGCTGTATTTCAATGGGGCTCAGCAGCCGCCCCGGGATGAGTTCGCCCGCGCGCATATGGGCACTGCCCAGCAGAACGGGGGGGTCGCAAGGCTTCTCGCCCAGGGGGCCGGGTCCGAAGACGGCCACGCGCTCGCTGTCGGCCCAGTCGCCCCGGCGGCGCACGCCACTGAGGAAGCGCCCGGCATTCTCGGCGTCGAGCGTGACCAGGTCGTGTCCCTGCAGCAGGCTGTGCACCGGCAGCAGGGTGGCCAGGCGTTCGGCTTCGTTCATCGACGCCAGCGCGTCCAGGGTCACGCAGTTCGACACCTCGAACGGGCCGGTGACCGTGCGCCGCAGCATCGTCAGATGGCCGCCGCAGCCCAGCGCCTCGCCGATGTCCTCGCCCAGGGTGCGGATGTAGGCACCCTTGCTGCAACGCACGCGCAGCGACAGGTGGGGCGCCTCGCCATCGAGCCGCATGCCGGTCAGTTCCAGTTCGTGAATGACGACGTGTCGCACCGCTCGCTCGACCACCTCGCCTTCGCGGGCGTATTCGTAAAGCGGCTTGCCGTCCTTCTTCAGGGCGCTGTGCATGGGCGGCACCTGGCCGATCGGGCCGCTGAAACGATCCAGCACTTCCACCACCTGGCCGGGCGTGCAGGTCACGTCCCGGACCTCGACCACGTCGCCCTCGGCGTCCGCGGTGGTGGTCTTCACGCCCAGGCGGACCGTGGTCTCGTAAGTCTTGTCGGCATCGAGCTGCAACTGGCTGAACTTGGTGGCGGCGCCGAAGCACAGCGGCAGCACGCCGGATGCCAGCGGGTCCAGCGTGCCGGTGTGGCCGGCTTTTTCGGCGCGCAGCAGCCACTTGGCCTTTTGCAAGGCTTGATTGCTGGAAAGACCCAGCGGCTTGTCCAGCAGCAACACCCCATGCACAGGGCGCCGCCGCACCCTCGTGCCCAGGCGCTGCATGCTCACTCCTCGTTCTTGGAACGCGATGCGACGGCCTTGGAAATCAAGGCGTTCATGTCGGCCGCCCGTTCGGTGGTGCGGTCGAACACGAAGTGCAGCGTGGGCACGGTGTGGATGTGCAAGCGCTTGAACAGGCCGCTGCGCAGAAAACCCGCCGCCGCGTTCAGGCCTTGCTGGGTTTCCTCGGGGTCGCCGGTGAGCAGGCTGAAAAACACCTTGGCATGGGCGTAGTCGGGCGTGACCTCGACCGCGTTGATCGTGACCATGCCCACCCTTGGGTCCTTGAGCTCGCGCGCGATCAGCTCGGCCAGATCGCGCTGGATCTGGTCGGCCACGCG
>CAZFOT010000425.1:0-1867 GCA_964520365.1 uncultured Hydrogenophaga sp. | reverse complement strand
TGGTGCTGCAGGCGGTGGGCCGCAGCCCCAACGGCAAGAAGATCGGCGCCGAGAAGGCCGGCGTCACGGTGACCGACCGCGGCTTCATCCCGGTCGACATCCAGATGCGCACCAACGTGCCGAACATCTTCGCCATCGGCGACATCGTGGGCCAGCCCATGCTGGCGCACAAGGCGGTGCACGAGGCGCACGTGGCGGCCGAGGTCATTGCCGGCGAGCTGCAGGGCAACAAGGAGCTGGCCAGCGCCGCGTTCAATGCGCGCGTGATCCCCAGCGTGGCCTACACCGACCCCGAAGTGGCCTGGGTGGGTCTGACCGAGGACCAGGCCAAGGCGCAGGGCATCAAGGTGAAGAAGGGCCTGTTCCCTTGGACGGCGTCAGGCCGGGCCATTGCCAACGGCCGCGACGAGGGCGTGACCAAGCTGCTGTTCGACGATTCGCCCGAGGCGCATGGCCACGGCAGGATCCTGGGCGGGGGTATGGTGGGCACGCACGCGGGCGACATGATCGGCGAGATCGCGCTGGCCATCGAGATGGGCGCGGACGCGGTGGACATCGGCAAGACGATTCATCCCCATCCGACGCTGGGCGAGAGCATCGGCATGGCCGCCGAGGTGGCGCACGGGTCTTGCACCGACGTGCCGCCGAGCAGGAAGTAGGCGACCCGGTCCTTCAAGCGACGAAAGCCCGAACCGGCAACGGTTCGGGCTTTCGTCGCTTGAAGCTATGACCCGTTGTTCAAGGGTGGTGCGCCGGTGCCGGCACGCGCCAGCTGCGGCTCACCTCGCCCTGGCTGTCCACGCTCTCCAGGTGCACGTCGAAGCCCCACAGGCGCGCCACGTGCTTGAGCACTTCCTCCGCGCCTTCGTGCAGCGGCATGCCGTTGCGCTGGGTGTGGCGCAGGGTGAGCGTGCGGTCGCCGCGGACGTTCACGTTCCAGACCTGGATGTCGGGCTCGCGGCTGCTGATGTCGTACTGGCGGGCCAGCGATTCGCGCAGCGCGCGGTAGCCGCTGTCGTCGTGAATGGCGGAGACCTCGAGTTCCAGCGCCTCTTCGTCGTCGTGGATCGCGAACAGCCGGAAATCGCGCATGACCTTGGGGCTGAGGAACTGGCCGACGAAACTCTCGTCCTTGTAGTTGCGCATGGCATGGTCCAGCGTCTTGAGCCAGTCGCTGCCCGCGATGTCGGGGAACCAGCGGCGATCCTCTTCGGTGGGTTGTTCGCAGATGCGGCGCAGGTCGGTGTACATCGCAAAGCCCAGCGCGTAGGGGTTGATGCCGCTGTAGGCGCGGTGTCCGACCGGCGGCTGGAAGATCACGCTGGTGTGGGAACTCAGCCATTCCATCATGAACCCGTCGGCCAGCAGGCCGCGGTCGTACATGGTGTTGAGCAGGGTGTAGTGCCAGAAGGTGGCCCAGCCCTCGTTCATGACCTGGGTCTGGCGCTGGGGATAGAAGTACTGCGCGATCTTGCGCACGATGCGCACCACTTCCCGCTGCCATGGTTCCAGCAGGGCCGCATTCTTCTCGATGAAATAAAGAATGTTCTCCTGCGGTTCCTCCGGAAACCGCCGGGCGGCGTTGGCCTCCGTGGCCTGGCTGTCCCGGCGGGGCAGGGTGCGCCAGAGATCGTTCACCTGCTGCTGCAGGTGGTGCTCGCGTTCTTCGCGCTGCGCGATCTCCTGGGCCAGCGAGCGCTTCTGCGGACGCTGGTAGCGGTCCACGCCATGGTTCATCAGCGCATGGCAGGAGTCCAGCAGCGCCTCGACCGCGTCCATGCCGTGGCGCTCCTCGCACTCGGCGATGTAGTGCCGGGCATAGACCAGGTAGTCGATGATGGACGAGGCATCGGTCCACATGCGGAAC
>CAZFOT010000424.1:0-1874 GCA_964520365.1 uncultured Hydrogenophaga sp. | reverse complement strand
CCTTCGTCAGCGCCGCCGTCAGCGTCGTCTTGCCGTGGTCCACGTGACCGATCGTGCCCACGTTCACGTGCGGCTTGGTCCGCTCGAATTTCTCTTTTGCCATTTCAAATACCTCAAAAAGAACAAAGCCCGTGTCTGTTTAAGGTTTCCGGCACTGACCTGCCACGGGCAGCAGGTCAACCGCATGTGCGGCGCCGAAGACCATCAAAATTCCCATGCCAGCCCCTCACCAGGGTTGCCCGGGGTCCGGCTCCGCCGGCCCGATGGCAACGCCCCCTTGAGGGGGTGACGCGCCCGTCAGGGCGCGGCTCGGGGGTGGACCTTATTTTGCGCGAGCGGCCACGATGGCTTCGGCCACGTTGCGCGGCGCTTCGCTGTAGTGCTTGAACTCCATCGTGTACGTGGCACGGCCTTGCGTGGCCGAGCGCAGCGTGGTGGAGTACCCGAACATCTCCGACAGCGGCACTTCGGCCTTGATGGCCTTGCCGCCACCGACCATGTCCTCCATGCCCTGGACCATGCCCCGGCGGCTGGAGAGGTCGCCCATGACGTTGCCGGCGTATTCTTCGGGAGTTTCCACTTCAACGGCCATCATGGGTTCGAGGATGACGGGATTCGCCTTCCTGCAGCCTTCCTTGAAGCCGAAGATGGCCGCCATCTTGAAAGCCTGCTCGGACGAGTCCACGTCGTGGTACGAGCCGAAGTGCAGCGTGACCTTCACATCCACCACCGGATAGCCGGCGAGCACGCCGGTGTTCATCGCCTCGACGACACCCTTCTCCACCGCCGGGATGTATTCGCGAGGGACCACGCCACCCTTGATGGCATCGACGAACTCGAAGCCCTTGCCGACTTCGTTGGGTTCGATCTTGAAGACCACGTGGCCGTACTGGCCCTTGCCGCCCGACTGGCGCACGAACTTGCCCTCGGCCTCGGCCACTTCCTTGCGGATGGTTTCGCGGTAAGCCACCTGCGGCTTGCCCACGTTGGCTTCCACGCCGAACTCGCGCTTCATGCGGTCGACGATGATCTCCAGGTGCAGCTCGCCCATGCCGGAGATGATGGTCTGGCCGGACTCTTCGTCGGTCTTGACGCGGAACGACGGATCCTCGGCGGCCAGGCGCTGCAGGGCAATGCCCATTTTTTCCTGGTCGGCCTTGGTCTTGGGCTCCACGGCCTGCGCGATCACGGGCTCGGGGAAGACCATGCGCTCGAGCATGATGACCGCGTCGGGATCGCACAGGGTTTCACCGGTGGTGACGTCCTTGAGGCCCACGCAGGCAGCGATGTCGCCGGCCCGGATTTCCTCGACTTCCTGGCGGTTGTTGGCATGCATCTGCACGATACGGCCGATGCGTTCCTTCTTGCCCTTGACCGGGTTGAAGACGGAGTCGCCCTTCTTGAGCACGCCCGAGTAGACGCGCACGAAGGTGAGCTGGCCGACGTAGGGGTCGGTCATGAGCTTGAACGCCAGGGCGGACAGCTTCTCGCCGTCTTCGGCCTTGCGGGTGACGTGCGCCTCGCTCTCGTCCGTGCCGCCGACCGGGGGGATGTCCACGGGCGAGGGCAGGAAGTCGATCACGGCGTCGAGCATGCGCTGCACGCCCTTGTTCTTGAACGCGGTGCCGCACAGCATGGGCTGGATTTCGGTGGCCAGCGTGCGGGCGCGGATGCCCTGCTTGATTTCGTCCTCGGTGAGGTCGCCCTCTTCGAGGTACTTGTTCATCAGTTCTTCGTTGGACTCGGCCGCGGCCTCTACCATCTTCTCGCGCCATTCCTGGCGTCTTCGAGCATCTCGGCCGGAATCTCGCGGTAGTCAAACTTCATGCCCTGCGAGGCCTCGTCCCAGATGATCGCCTTCATCTTGATGAGGT
>CAZFOT010000423.1:0-1883 GCA_964520365.1 uncultured Hydrogenophaga sp. | reverse complement strand
GCCATCAGCGGCCCCAGCCCCATCGAGACCGTGGGGAACTGCCAGAACTCGGGCATCAATTTGGGGTGCGGGTAGCTGGAGAGGCCCTGTCCGTCCACTTCCTGGCGGAAGTTGAGGAGCTGCTCCTCGGTCAGGCGGCCTTCCATGTAGGCGCGCGCGTAGATGCCGGGAGAGACGTGGCCCTGAACATAGATGCAGTCGCCGCCATGGTTCTCGCTCTCGGCATGCCAGAAGTGGTTGAAACCGGCCGCGAACAGGTTGGCCAGCGAGGCGAACGATCCGATATGACCCCCCAGGTCGCCGCCTTCCGGCGGATGGTGCCGGTTCGCCTTGACCACCATCGCCATGGCGTTCCAGCGCATGTAGGCGCGCAGCCGGCCTTCGATCTCCAGATTGCCGGGGCAACGCTCCTCCTGGTCCGGCTCGATGGTGTTGACGTAGCCCGTGGTCGCGGAGAACGGCAGATCGATGCTGTGCTGGCGCGCCTCCTCGAGCAATTGTTCAAGCAGGAAGTGCGCCCGCTCGGGTCCCTCGCGTTCGATGACCGCGGCCAGCGCGTCCATCCATTCCCGGGTTTCCTGATTATCCGGATCCACGGCGTTCTGTACGTCGCGCGCGTCGGTCGCTGGCATGTCTGTCTCCTTTTTGGGGTTTGAAATCAAGCTTAAGGTGGGCTTTGCACGGTGTCACGGATTTTCCCACAATGTCTTTCAGATTTCAATATATGCATTTGTTTTCCATATTATGAATAGATGCACGAACCCTCAGGTGGAATCCAGGCTCTCACGTAGACTCTCGCCAGCCATGTCAACCGCTCCCCAGCCCCATTCAACCAAGTCCGTTCCCAGGCGCGCGCAGACCGTCTGGTGGAAGCGGTGGTGGCGCCGTCTGCCGCCTTCGAGGCAGGACCGGTTTGCCACCCTGGGGCCCTTGCTGGCGGTGCTGCTGTTCCTCTCTGCGATCGTGGTCGCCATCGCCTACCTCCGGTTCGAGGAACTCAAGCGGGACCAGGAGGCCGTGACGCGCGACGTGGAGTACGCGCAGCAAAGGCTTCGGTTGCGCCTGCTGGAGCGCCAGGAGCAGCTCATGCGCCTGGCGCGCGAGGTGGGCAACAAGGAAATCGAAAAGGACGAGTTCGAGTTCCAGGCCGAGTCACTGATCAGCCAGTTCCCCGAGTTGCTGGCCATCAACTGGATCGACGCCCGGCGCAACGTGCTGGCCACCTACGCATCGCCCAGCGCGCCCGTGAATCTCATGCGCCCCGTGGGGAGCGCGCTCGACGCGGGAGAAACCGATGGCTCCTTCGAGCTGGCCCGCGACCTTCGCCAGCCCATCTACTCCAGGCCCCTGGGAGAGGTTCCCCGCAACTCGGTGCTCATGCTGCAGGTCCCCCTGAGCGAGCAAGGCCGTTTCTCGGGCACCGTCATGGGGGAATACTCGGTCGACGGCCTGCTGCGCTTCGGCATACCGCCGGAGATCATGGCGCGCTATGCCGTTGCCCTGATCGACGACCGCGGCCGCGTGCTGGCGGGCAGCCTGCAGACGCCGAACGCGGTCCTGCGCCTGCTGCCCTGGTCCGACCAGCCGCTGGAACACGAGGTGCCGGTGTCTCCCGTGGGCAATGGCCTGATCCTCAAGGCGCAGGGCTACCGCACCTCGCAGGACATCGTCGGCAGCGGCTTCTTCTGGGTGATCGGCGCGCTGAGCGTCCTGACCGTGTGGATGCTGCTGGGCACCTGGCGCCACACGCGAAGGCGGGTGCAGGCCCAGCAGGCGCTGGTGGCCGAGACCAATTTCCGCCGCGCCATGGAGAACTCCATGCTCACCGGCATGCGCGCGCTGGACCTGCAGGGCCGGATCACCTACGTCAACCCGGCCTTCTG
>CAZFOT010000422.1:0-1890 GCA_964520365.1 uncultured Hydrogenophaga sp. | reverse complement strand
TGCCCGGACTGCGACGGCAAGCGCTACCGGCCCGAGATCCTCGAAGTGCGTATCGACCGCGGCGGGCGTTTGCTCAACGTCGCCGACGTGCTGAATCTCACCGTGAGCGAGGCCGCGGCCCTGTTCGCGAACGACAGGGAAGTCATCCGCGTGCTGCAGCCCATCGTGGACGTGGGCCTGGAGTACGTGAAGCTCGGCCAGCCCGTGCCCACGCTCTCGGGCGGCGAGGCGCAGCGCCTCAAGCTCGCGGGCTTCCTGGCCGAGGCCTCCAAGACCGGCAGCGCGAGCCGCCAGGCGGTGGCGCGCAAGGGCACGCTGTTCCTGTTCGACGAACCCACCACCGGCCTGCACTTCGACGACATCGCCAAGCTCATGCGGTCCTTGCGCAAGCTGCTCGACGCCGGCCACTCGCTGGTGGTGATCGAGCACAACCTGGACGTGATCCGCTCGGCCGACTGGCTGATCGATCTCGGCCCCGAGGGCGGCGACGCCGGCGGACTGGTCGTGGCCGAAGGCCCGCCCGAGGCGGTGCGCGAGCACGCCGGCAGCCACACCGCGAAAGCCCTGCGCGACTACGCGCTGTCCATGGGCGAGGTGCACGAGGTGAACGAGGGCCGGGTGACGGACTACCTCGGCCAGTCCAGCGGCCTCGCGGCCGCGGCGCGCCGGGGCGACCAGCACGGCCACGCCATCCGTATCGTCAACGCCAAGGAGCACAACCTCAAGAACCTGAGCGTGAACATCCCGCGCGGCAGGTTCAACGTGATCTCGGGCGTGAGCGGTTCGGGCAAGTCCACGCTGGCCTTCGACATCCTGTTCAACGAAGGCCAGCGCCGCTACCTGGAGAGCCTGAACGCCTATGCGCGCAGCATCGTGCAGCCCGCGGGCCGACCCGAGGTGGACGCGGTCTACGGCATCCCGCCCACGGTCGCGATCGAGCAGCGCCTCTCGCGCGGTGGCCGCAAGTCCACCGTGGGCACGACCACCGAGGTCTGGCACTTCCTGCGCCTGCTCTACGTGAAGCTGGGCACGCAGCACTGCGTGCACGACGGCGCGGCCGTGATGCCGCAGAGCGCCGACAGCATCGCCGCGGCCATCCTCGCGCGCTACAAGGGCCGCCACATCGGCCTGCTCGCGCCGCTGGTGGTCAACCGCAAGGGCGTGTACACCGAACTGGCCGACTGGGCGCGCCCGCGCGGCCACACCCATCTGCGGGTGGACGGCGAGTTCTTGCCCACCACCGGCTTCCCGCGCATCGACCGCTTCAAGGAGCACACCATCGAGCTGCCGGTGGCCGACTTCGTGGTGAGCGCGGACCACGAGGCCGCGCTGCGCCAGCAGCTCGACAAGGCGCTGGAGATCGGCAAGGGCGTGGTGCACCTGCTCACGCCGCTCGACGGCCTGGCCCAGGCCCTGGCCGAAGGCGCGTCCACGCGCGATCTGGGCCGGCTGGAGGTGTTCTCCACCACGCGCGCCTGCCCGGTCTGTGCCACCAGCTACCCCGAGCTCGACCCGCGCCTGTTCTCCTACAACAGCAAGCACGGCTGGTGCCCCGACTGCGTGGGCACCGGCGTGAAGCTCTCTCGCGACCAGCGCAAGGTGCTCGACGATTCGGTGCGCGACGACAACGAAAAAGGCCGCGAACGGAGCTTCGCCGAACCCGAGGTGGACGACATCGTGGACGAGGCCTGCCCGAGTTGCGAAGGCACGCGCCTGAACGCGCAGGCGCGCGCGGTGCGGTTCGCGGGCGTGGGCATCACCGACGTGGCCTGCCTGTCCGTCCGTGAAGTGCGGGCCTGGGTGCAGTCATTGATGGACGGCGGCACGGAAGCGGACGATCCGGCGCCGGGCCGCCCCAAGCCGGATCAGCCCCCCCGGGGGGCAGCGACC
>CAZFOT010000421.1:0-1895 GCA_964520365.1 uncultured Hydrogenophaga sp. | reverse complement strand
CCATCACGAGGTGATGATGCGCGGCACCTTCGCCAACGTGCGCATCAAGAACCTCATGCTGGCGCCCGGGCCCGACGGCTCGCGCGAGGAGGGCGGCTGGACGATCTACCAGCTCGAAGGCATGGGCCAGGGCCAGAAGATGAGCATCTTCGACGCCGCCATGCGCTACCAGGCCGCGGGCGTGCCCACCGTCGTGTTCGCCGGCGAGGAATACGGCACCGGTTCCAGCCGCGACTGGGCCGCCAAGGGCACGCAGCTGCTGGGCATCAAGGCCGTGGTGGCGCGCAGCTTCGAGCGCATCCACCGCTCCAACCTGGTCGGCATGGGCGTGCTGCCGCTGCAGTTCAAGGCCGGCGATTCGTGGGAGAGCCTGGGTCTGAGCGGCGAGGAAACCATCGACGTGCTGCCGCACCCGGCGCTGCTGCCGCAGAGTGAGGCGCTGCTGGTGATCACCCGCCCGGACGGCCAGAAGCGCCAGCTGTCGGTGACGCTGCGCATCGACACGCCGGTGGAAGTGAACTATTACCGCAACGGCGGAATCCTCCCTTTCGTGCTCAGGCAATTGCTGGGCGCTTGAGCCGCCGGACGCAAAGCGGCATGATGTGTCTCACGTCCGCCACACCGAGGAGTTGCCATGCGCCAGCCCGCTCTCTACAGCCGCTCGGTCCGCGCGCTGCCTGCGGGAGACGGTGCGCGGACGCCGGCGCCCGCTGGCGACGGGCCTGAAACCGGCGCGCAGCCAGCGCCGCGCCGGCTGCGCGCCGGCCTGGCCCGGGTGGCGGTGGACCCGCGCGCGATGTGGGCGGCGCTGGTCCTGTTGGCCGCCCTGCTGCTGGCGAGCCACTGGCAGCAGGCCTCGATGGACGCAAGGGCACTGACCCAGGAGGACATCGACGCGGCCGTGCTGAACACGCTGAGCACCCAGGCCTTGCCCTCGGCGGCCGCGCGGGCCGCCGAGGCCATCCGGCCGTCGGTGGTGCGCGTCATGTCGTTCGGAAAGAACGCCAAGGGCGTGGAAGAAGAGCAGGGCGTGGGCACCGGGGTGGTGATCGTGGACAAGGGCATCATCCTGACCAACCTGCACGTGGTGCAGGGGGCGGACACCCTGAAGCTGATGTTCGCCGACGGCTCCGAATCCGGCGCCAGCGTGGTCGGCGCGCAGCCCGAGAACGACCTGGCGGTGCTGCAGGCCCACACCATTCCCGACGATCTGGCCGCAGCCACCATGCGCTCCACCGCCGACCTGCTTCCGGGCGACGAGGTGGTGGCGGTGGGCTTCCCGTTCGGCATCGGGCCGTCGGTGTCGGCCGGCGTGGTCTCCGGCCTGGGCCGCTCGTTCCGGTCGCCCGAGGGCGAGCAGGAAATCGGCAACCTGATCCAGTTCGACGCCGCGGCCAACCCCGGCAACTCGGGCGGCCCGCTGGTCACCATGGACGGCGAGGTGGTCGGCATCGTCACCGGCATCCTCAACCCCACCAGCCACCGCACCTTCGTTGGCATCGGTTTTGCTGTGCCGATCGAGAGCGCAGCCTCGGCCGCTGGCTTGCCACCTTTCTAGTGTCACTTCCTCACAGGAGCGCTCCATGGACCAAAGCACCGCCCCCGACACCGCCCAGCTCATGGAGCAGATCCTCTACGAGGTCAAGCGCGTGGTGGTGGGGCAGGACCGGTTTCTCGAACGCGTCATGGTCGCCATGCTCGCGCAGGGCCACCTGCTGGTGGAAGGGGTGCCGGGCCTGGCCAAGACGCTCACCGTGAAGACCCTGGCCAGTGTGGTGCAGGGCCGTTTCAAACGCATCCAGTTCACGCCCGACCTGGTGCCCGCCGACCTGGTGGGCACGCGCATCTACAACCAGAAGACGGGCGACTTCAGCACCTCGCTGGGGCCGGTGTTC
>CAZFOT010000420.1:0-1898 GCA_964520365.1 uncultured Hydrogenophaga sp. | reverse complement strand
CGCTGGCCTTGCCGAAGGCCCAGGCGATGCCCAGGATGAACATCAGCGCGGTGAACACGTACACGTTCAGGCCGATGTGGAAGGTCTTGGGGCCGTTGACCGTGAGCACGGTGAAGTCGGTCTGCGGATAGGACAGCAGGAACAGGCAGATCCAACTCACCCACATCACCCACCAGGTGACCTTGTGCGCGCCGTATTTGTCCGACATCACGCCGCCGATGGCGCGCAGCACGCCGCCGGGCAGCGAGAAGCAGGCCGCCAGCAGGGCCGCGACGCGGATGTCCAGCCCGAACTCGCCCACGTAGTACTGCACCATCCAGAGCGAGAGCGCCACGTAGCCGCCGAAGACGATGCTGTAGTACTGGCAGTACTTGAGCACCTTGGGGTCCTTCAGCGCCTTGAGCTGGTCCATGAAGGTCACGTGGCTGGGCACCAGGTGGGCCGGATCGCTGTGGCTGAAGAGCCAGAACAGCACCACCGTGCCCAGCATGATGGCGGCGTACACCTGCGGCACCACGGTCCAGCCGAAGGCCACCAGCAGCACCGGCGCGACGAACTTGTTCACCGCCGCGCCCGAGTTGCCCGCGCCGTACACGCCCATGGCCATGCCCTGGCGGTTCTTCGGGAACCAGCGCGCCACATAGGGCGTGCCGACCGAGAACGAGCCGCCGGCCAGACCGACGAACAGGCCGATCGCCAGGAAGTGCCAGTAGGCGGTGGCGTAGCTCATGAGCCAGATCGCCGGCACGGTGATCGCCATCAGGATGGTCATCACGATGCGCCCGCCGTAGCGGTCGGTCCAGATGCCCAGCGGCACGCGCACCAGCGAGCCGGTGAGCACCGGCGTGGCCATGAGCAGGCCGAACTGGGTGGCATTGAGGTCAAGCATCTTCTTGATCGGGATGCCGATGACACCGAACATCATCCAGACCATGAAGCACACGGTGAAGGCCAGCGTGCTGACGATCAACACCGACCACGCCTTCCTGGCGTTGTTCAGATCAGAGGCCATGTCGAGTTCTCCTGGGACATGGCTTGACTGTCCGCTTTGCGTTCCGGATCGCCTATCCGCCGGAAGGACGGGCAGGTGCGGCGGAAGAACGATGTCTGCTCCCGCGCGGGAGGTCGCGCCGATCCGGAAGAACTATCCGGCGGGTGGGATGCGTGTGTGCTTGACCTGCGTCAAGTCGCGGCGGGCACGGCCGTGCTGGGATCGGTGGTGATGGTCGGTCCATCGCGCCGAAGCACGATGAGGCGCCCTCATCCAGGGGCACCGAGGGTCCGGCTTCGCCGGCCCGAGGTGCCGTCCCCCCTCCCAGCGCCGAAGGCGCGCCAGAGAGGGGGGAAGCCGCGAAGCGGCGCAGGGGGGTGTTTCACTTCAACACGATCGTGACCAGCACGCTCGCGTCCTCCACGCCGCGCAGCGCGTGGGGTTCACCGCCATCGAGGTACAGCAGTTGCCCGGCCTGCAGGCGCTGCGCGCGCTGCGGCGTCTCGAACTCGATCACCCCCACCAGGCATTGCACCGTGATCTCGCCCGGCACCTGGTGCATGGGCATGACGCGGCCTGGCGGCAGCATGAGGCGGATCACCTCCAGATGGCGGGCCTTGAACAGCGCCACCGACTGGGCGCTCACCGCGTCGGCACCGGTGGGCAGCAGGTTGGCGATGTCGCCGGATTGCAGGTGGGGCAGGGCCATGGCGATCTCCTGGGGGTGGGATGTTTTTATACGGATCCCGCTTGATCGAAGAGGGAGAAAACCCGCAACGCGTGTGTGGAACTCGAAAGCCAGGGGCATCAAGGGTCCGGCTCCGCCGGCCCAATGATGCCGTCCCCCCTCCAAGCGCCGAAGGCGCGCCAGAGAGGGGGCTGAGGGCCGCGGCTCCAAGCCTGCCTG
>CAZFOT010000419.1:0-1904 GCA_964520365.1 uncultured Hydrogenophaga sp. | reverse complement strand
GGCGTGTCCATCTC
The DNA here is from genome assembly GCA_964520365.1 of uncultured Hydrogenophaga sp. GTDB lineage: Bacteria > Pseudomonadota > Gammaproteobacteria > Burkholderiales > Burkholderiaceae_C > Hydrogenophaga. The sequence goes on along the minus strand of CAZFOT010000419.1, from coordinate 1,890 downwards.
CGCGTCTCTTTCTACAGTCAAAGTTGATGATCGATTCGCTTGCATCACCCGGGTTCACTGCACGATCAGCCTGAAGCTGGCGTAGTGGTCCTCGGTGTAGTAACAGTCATCCGGTGCCCGGGGCTTGAACCCGCCGCACACGATCCGCCGCGCACCTCGGTGGCTCAGGCCCGGCGTGGGCACGGTGTATTCACGGTAATAGCCTCGTTTCTGTCCTGGCAGCAGGCGCTCGCGATTGCCGAACACAGTGCCGTCCTTTTCGTACCGGAAAGGCCCGCCCAGCCGGATTTGCGCCATCACTTCCCTGCCTTGCGACGGCAGGCCGGTGACGGCAATGGCGGTGGGCGAGTGGCTTTCGATGGGAGACCTGGCCTGCACCACCATGGTGCCTACCGCAGCCATCACAACCATTGCCACCGCCAGCGAACCCGCCAGCCAAGGCTTTTGCTTGCCCATCCGGATCTGCTTCAGACCCATGAACCCCTTGCTCCTGATGCGAGCAACCCGCCTGCCGAGCCATGGCAAAAGCCGGTTTTGCCATGGCGAAAAATGCGGGTTAACCCTGAAATTCAAGTGCGTTAGTGTGCCTTAAGCGCCACAAAAAAGCAAGCGACTGCTGAAATAACAGGCAACTTGAGCGTTCGGATGTAATCCGGGAAAGTTGGTGCTCGCTTATCCCAGATGCTTTAGCGCGCGGTGTTCGCCTCGGCCACCGTCAGGGCCGTCATGTTGACGATGCGGCGCACGGTGGCACTCGGAGTGAGGATGTGCACCGGTTTGTCGGCACCCAGCAGCACCGGGCCGATGGCGATGTTGCCGCCGGCGGCCGTCTTGAGCAGGTTGTAGGCGATGTTGGCGGCGTCGATGTTGGGCAGGACCAACAGGTTGGCCGGGCCCTTGATGGTCGAGTTGGGCATGAGCGCGAGCCGCGCGTCGGTGTCCAGCGCCACGTCGCCGTGCATTTCGCCGTCCGCCTCCAGCCAAGGCGCTTGTTCGCGAAGAAGTTCGAGGGTGCGCCGCATCTTGATGGCGGAGGGTTCGTCCGACGAGCCGAAGCTCGAATGGGACAACAGGGCCGCCTTCGGCTGCAGGCCGAAGCGCAGCATCTCCTCGGCCGCCATCACCGTGATTTCGCAGAGCTCTTCGGGGGACGGGTCGTAGTTGACGTGGGTGTCCACCAGGAACACCTGGCGGCCCGGCAGCATCAGGCCGTTCATGCAGGCGTAGATGCGCACGTCCTGTTCGGTGCTGGGGCTGCCGCCGGCGCGTTTGCCGATCACCTGGTCGATGTACTTCAGGTGGCCGTGGGTGCTGCCCCAGGTGCCGCAGATGAGGCCGTCGACCTCGCCCTTGTGCAGCAGCATCGAGCCGATCAGCGTGAGGCGGCGGCGCATCTCGATCTTGGCGAGTTGCTGGGTCACGCCCTTGCGCTCGGTCATGCGGTGGTAGGTCTGCCAGAAGTCGCGGTAACGGTGATCTTGCTCGACGTTGACGACGTCGTAGTCCAGTTCTTCCTTCAGGCGCAGGCCGAACTTCTCGATGCGCTGGGCGATGACGGTCGGGCGGCCGATCAGGGTGGGGCGGGCCAGGCCGTCGTCGACCACGATCTGGCAGGCGCGCAGCACGCGCTCCTCCTCGCCCTCGGCGTAGGCCACGCGTTTGCGGGCCGCGGTCTTCGCGGCCGCGTAAATGGGTTTCATGATGGTGCCCGAGGCGAACACGAAGCTCTGCAGCTTCTCGCGGTAGGCGGCCATGTCGCCGATCGGGCGCAGGGCCACGCCGCTGTCGGCCGCGGCCTCGGCCACCGCCGGCGCGATCTTCATCATCAGGCGCGGATCGAACGGCTTGGGGATCAGGTAGTCCGGACCGAAGGCGAGCTTCTCGCCGGCG
>CAZFOT010000418.1:0-1906 GCA_964520365.1 uncultured Hydrogenophaga sp. | reverse complement strand
GGCGCCGAAGGTCCGGCTTTGCCGGCCCAAGGGCGCCGTCCCCCCTCCAAGCGCCGCGCAGCGGCGCGCCAGAGAGGGGGGAAGCCGCGTCAGCGGCGCAGGGGGGAGTTGTTCATCAACACCGAAGCAATCGCCAGCATGATCAGCGCCACCGCGGCCCAGTCCTGCCAGTGCAGCACCTCGCCCAGCCACCAGGCGCCGCTGAACACGCCCAGCACCGGAATGAGCATGACCGACAAGGTGGACGCGATCGGCGGCAGGTCGCGCGCCATCATCAGCCAGGCCACCTGGGCAAAGGCGAACACGCCCAGCGCGTTGTAGACGATGGCCGACCACACCACCGGCGTCGGCGTCACCCAGTCCTGGCGCTCGAACAGCACCGCCAGGAGGGTGGTCCACAAGGCGGTGAGCAGGGTCATCCAGAACGACAGGGCCAGCGTGGGGTGGGGGATCTTCGTGCGGCGCATCAACTGGGTGCCCACGGCCCAGGCGGCCGCGGCCACCAGCATCATGGCCACGCCGGCGGGCTTGCCGGTGAGCTGCGTCATTTCGTGCCAGAGCAGCAGCACCACGCCCAGCGCGGCGGCGCCCACCCCGCCCCAGGCACGCCCGGGCAGCCGCTGGCCGAACCACCACGCGCCGACCAGGGCCGAGAACACCGGCATGGTGTAGCCCAGGATGGCCGTGCGGCCGCTGGAGAGGGTCTGGATCGCCAGGATGACCACCGTGTGCCAGACCAGCATGTTGAACACCGTGAGCACGGCGAGTTCGGGCCAGTGCGCCCGGTCGATGCGGAACGGCACCCGCCGCCACACCAGTACCGCCGCCAGCACCGGCAGGCCGATCCACATGCACAGACTGCGGAACGTGAGCGGGGGGAAGCCGGTCACGCCCAGCTTCATGATGGGCCAGTTGATGCCCCAGACCAGCGTGATGAGGACGAGCAAGGTGAGCTGCTGGCGGGAGATGGCGTGCATGGACCGATGGTAGGGCAAGGCCCGTTGGCGCCGGGGCCGCCTCTTATAGATCGTGAACAGGCTCTTAAAATCGAGGGATGACTTTTCTCGACATGCTGCGCGGCGCCGGGCGCCAGAACCGTTCCCTGCTCTGCGTGGGCCTGGACCCGGACCCGGCGAAGTTTCCCGCCCACATGAGGGGCGACGCCACCCGCATCTACGATTTCTGCGCCGCGATTGTCGAGGCCACCGCCGACACCGCCATCGCCTTCAAGCCCCAGATCGCCTACTTCGCCGCCCACCGCGCCGAAGACCAGCTGGAACGGCTGATGGCGCACATGCGCGCCGTCGCGCCCCAGGTGCCGGTGATCCTGGACGCCAAGCGCGGCGACATCGGCAGCACCGCCGAGCAGTACGCCATCGAGGCCTTCGAGCGCTACGGGGCCGACGCCGTCACGCTCTCGCCCTTCATGGGCTTCGACTCGGTGCAGCCCTATCTGAAGCACCACGGCAAGGGCGCCTTCCTGCTCTGCCGCACCTCCAACCCCGGCGGCGACGACCTGCAGAACCAGCGCCTGGCGTCGGTCGAGGGCCAGCCGCTGCTGTATGAACACGTGGCGCGGCTGGCGCAAGGCCCCTGGAACCTCAACGGCCAGCTCGGCCTGGTGGTGGGCGCCACCTACCCGGCCGAGATCGAGCGCGTGCGCGAACTCGCGCCCACGCTGCCGTTGTTGATTCCTGGCGTGGGCGCGCAGGGCGGCGACGCGGTGGCCACGGTGCGCGCCGGTCTGCGCGTGCAAGGCGAGGAAACCACGGGCCCGATCATCGTGAACTCCTCGCGCGCCATCCTGTACGCCTCGGCCGAAGCCGACTTCGCCCAGGCCGCCCGCCGCGAGGCCTTGCGCACACGCGAGGCGATGAACACCCCCCTGCGCCGCTGACGCGGCTTC
>CAZFOT010000417.1:0-1908 GCA_964520365.1 uncultured Hydrogenophaga sp. | reverse complement strand
TTCACCGTGCCGGAGACCGGCAGGCCGTCCAGACCCGAGAGCGCAGTGGAGCCGGTGGCGGTGAGCGCGCTCATGGCCTCGAAGTAGGCCTTGGTCACGCCGATCTCCGGCACGGTGAACAGCAGCGGCGCGGCCGCGAACGCGGGCAGCAGCAGCCACACCAGGTTCACCAGCAGGAAGCCGTCCTTGGGCTGCAGCTCGCGGCGGTGATTGCGCGTGCCCTGCCAGAGCAGCAGCCCGCAGACCGCCGTGACCGCGAAGCCCACGGCCCAGACCGCCGCATGGTCGCGGGCGTCGAGAAACCAGGCCCAGGCCAGCGGTACCAGAAAGGCCGGCGAGAAAGCCAGCAGCACGCGGGAGAACACCGCGAGCACGGGCAGCAGGCTGTACATCATGGATCAGGGTCGCCTGGTGGCCGGCCGCGCCGAGGACTCAGCCAAAGAACGTCGCCCCCACCTGGAACAGCTTCTCGACCTCGCGCACGAGGCGCTTGTTCGGGATGAACATGATGACGTGGTCGTCGGCCTCGATCACCGTGTCGTGGTGCGGCATCAGCACCTCGGACTTGCGGCCTTCGCCGCGCACGATGGCGCCGATGCGTGCGCCCTGGGGCAGCTTGATGTCCTCCACCTTGCGGCCCACCAGCCGGGACGTCTTCACGTCGCCGCGCGCGATCGCCTCCATGGCCTCGGCCGCGCCGCGGCGCAGGCTGTGCACCTCGGCCACGTCGCCGCGCCGCAGATGGGTCAGCAGTTCGCCGATGACGGTCTGCGAGGGCGAGATGGCGATGTCGATGGTGCTGCCCTGCATCATGTCGGCGTAGGCGCGGCGGTTGATGAGCGACATCACGCGCCCGGCGCCCATGCGCTTGGCCAGCATGGCCGACAGGATGTTGTCCTCGTCGTCGCTGGTGAGCGCCAGGAACATGTCCATCTGCCCCACGTTCTCTTCCAGCAGCAGGTCTTCGTCGGCGCCGTCGCCCTGGAGCACCAGCATGCTCGACGGCAGCTGGCTGGCCAGGTATTCGCAGCGCCTGGGGTCGCGCTCGATGAGCTTGACTTCGCACTGCCCCACCAGGCTGCGCGCCAGCCGCAGGCCGACCCGGCCGCCGCCGGCGATCATGACCCGCTGTACCGGCTTGTCCACGTTGTGGATGGCGCCGAGCACGGTGCGGATCTTGCGCGAATCGGCGAGCACGAACAGCTCGTCGCCGGCAAGAATGCGGGTGCGCCCGTTCGCCTCCATCTCGGTATCGAGCCGGTACACGGCCACCACGCGCATCTCCGCGCTCGGAAAGCGCTCACGGAATTCGCCGATGGTGTGGCCCACCAGCGCGCCGCCGTGCGTGGCGCGAATGGCGATCAGGCTGGCGCGGCCGCCGGCGAACTCCAGCACCTGCAGGGCTTCGGGGTAGCTGATGAGCTGGTGGATGTAGCGCATCACCGACTCTTCCGGGCAGATCACGTGGTCCACCGCGAAGCCGTTCCTGCCCAGCAGTTCGTCGCCCTCCTTGAACTCGGGCGAACGCAGGCGGGCAATGGTGGTCGGCACGTTGAAGACGTCGTGCGCCACCTTGCACACCACCAGGTTGGCTTCGTCGTTGGCGGCGCAGGCGATCACCATGTCGGCGTCCTTCGCGCCCGCCTCGCGCAGCACCGAGGGCTGGATGCCGTTGCCCACCACGCCGCGCAGGTCGAGCCGGTCTTCCAGCAGGCGCAGCCGGGCCGGGTCCATGTCGATCACCGTGATGTCGTTCTGCTCCGAGACCAGGCTCTCGGCCACGCTTTCCCCCACGCGGCCGGCACCCAGGATGATGATGTTCATGGTGAGGAATGGTACCCCCCGCGCCGCCTGCGGCGTCACCCCCCAGGGGGCGATGCCTGTGGCCCGGCAAAGCCGGTTCCACGG
>CAZFOT010000416.1:0-1924 GCA_964520365.1 uncultured Hydrogenophaga sp. | reverse complement strand
GAAACCAGCCTGTTCAACGCCGGTATCCGTCCCGCCATCAACGCCGGTATTTCCGTCTCGCGCGTCGGTGGCGCCGCCCAGACCAAGCTGATCAAGAGCCTGTCCGGCGGCATCCGTACCGACCTGGCCCAGTACCGTGAACTCGCCGCGTTCGCGCAGTTCGCTTCCGACCTCGACGAAGCCACCCGCAAGCAGCTCGACCGCGGCGCGCGCGTGACCGAACTGCTCAAGCAGGCGCAGTACAGCCCGCAGTCGATCGGCCTGATGGCGTCCACGCTGTTCGCCGTGAACAAGGGCTACCTGGACGACATCGAGGTCAAGAGGGTGCTCCCGTTCGAAAGCGGCATGCACGCTTTCCTGAAGGACAAGCACGCTGCGCTGCTGGCCAAGCTGGAAAACGACAAGGCCATGGACAAGGACGCGGAAGCCCAACTCTCGGCCGCCATTGCCGACTTCAAGAAAACCGGCACCTACTGATCCGGCCCATTGACTTCTTAAAGGAAACACAATGGCAGCAGGCAAGGAAATACGCGGCAAGATCAAATCGGTGGAGAACACCAAGAAGATCACCAAAGCCATGGAAATGGTGGCCGCCTCCAAGATGCGCAAGGCCCAGGACCGCATGCGCTCGGCCCGGCCTTACGCCGAGAAAGTGCGCCAGATCACCGGCAACCTCAGCCGCGCCAATCCCGAGTACACGCACCCCTTCATGCAGACCAACGACGCCAAGGTCGCGGGTTTCGTGGTGGTCACGACCGACAAGGGTCTGTGCGGCGGCCTCAACACCAACGTGCTGCGCGCGGTGACCAACCAGCTCAAGGACCTGCAGGCGCAGGGACAGACCGCCGAGGTCGTTGCCATCGGCAACAAGGGCCTGGCGTTCATGAACCGCATCGGCGCCAAGGTGGTCTCCAGCGTGACGGGTCTGGGCGACACCCCGCATCTGGACAAGCTCATCGGCCCCGTCAAGACGCTGCTCGATGCGTACACCGAGGGCCGCGTCAACGCGGTCTACGTGTGCTACACCAAGTTCATCAACACGATGAAACAGGAGTCGGTGGTCGAGCTGCTGCTGCCGCTCAACGCCGGCACCTTGCAGGACGGCGCCGGTGGCCGCGACTGGGACTACGTGTACGAGCCGGACGCGCCGGCCGTCATCGATGAGTTGCTGCTTCGCTACGTGGAAGCCCAGGTCTACCAGGCGGTGGCCGAGAACATGGCCTCCGAGCAATCCGCCCGCATGGTGGCTATGAAGGCCGCCACCGACAACGCCGGCAGCGTCATCAGCGAACTCAAGCTGGTCTACAACAAGACCCGCCAGGCGGCGATCACGAAAGAGCTTTCGGAAATCGTCGCCGGCGCCGCAGCGGTCTGAAGCAGCCGCCCAACCGAATCCAGAGAAAACAGAAGGTATCCATCATGTCTCAAGTACAAGGCAAGATCGTTCAGTGCATCGGCGCCGTCGTGGACGTGGAATTTCCGCGCAACCAGATGCCGCGCGTCTATGACGCCCTGAAAATGGAAGGCTCCGCCCTGACGCTGGAAGTCCAGCAACAGCTCGGCGACGGCGTGGTGCGCACCATCGCGCTGGGCTCCTCCGACGGCCTGCGCCGCGGCATGGTGGTGTCCAACACCGCCAACCCGATCATGGTGCCTGTGGGCAAGGCCACGCTGGGCCGCATCATGGACGTGCTGGGCGCGCCCATCGACGAACGCGGCCCGGTCGACCAGGCGCTGACCGCTTCCATCCACCGCAAGGCCCCGGCCTACGACGAACTGTCCCCTTCGCAGGAACTGCTGGAAACCGGCATCAAGGTGATCGACCTGATCTGCCCGTTCGCCAAGGGCGGCAAGGTGGGCCTGTTCGGTGGTGCCGGTGTGGGCAAGACCGTGAACATGATGGAACTCATCAACAACATCGCCA
>CAZFOT010000415.1:0-1955 GCA_964520365.1 uncultured Hydrogenophaga sp. | reverse complement strand
GCAGCAAGGGTCCGGCTCCGCCGGCCCGAGATGCCCCTGGCTTTGGCGCTGCTTCGCTCGTTGCGGTTTTGCTCATTCACCCGCTGGCGGGAGAGGCTTGGCCTGCCCTGAGCCTGTCGAAGGGGGTGAGGGTCGGTGCCGGAGCGGGGGGTCAATCCAGCCGGAACGACACGCCCGTCACGAACATCGCGTCGCCATTCTTGAGGCCGGTTCCGGGATCGCTGTCGTAGCGGTAGCTCAGGCCCGCCGACAGGTTGAGCGCCTGCGTCATCGCGACCGTCAGGCCGGTGTCCAGCACCGCGCGGTACTTGCCCGAATCGCGCAGGTCCGGATACAGCGTGAACTTCTGGCGCAGGCTGGTGGTGTCGGTCAACTGGTGGCTGGATTCCTCCGACAGCACCAACTCCAGCCGGCCGTATCCGTCGCGCATCGCGCCCGCGACGTCGGTGGCCGCGACGTAGCGGTCGCGCGAATAGCCCAGGCCGGCAGACACGTCGAAAAAGCCGTCTTCCTCGCGCCAGACGTGACGCCCCACGCCGCTGGCCAATGAATACCGGACCGCGATGTTGGCCAGCTTGTCGCGCAGCGTCTCGCCCGAGCCGAAACCGAACCACCTGTGCGAGAAATCGCGGTCGTACTGGGTGCGCAGGCCGTAGCGCTCGGTGGTGGCCACGCCGGCGTTGCGGGCGTGGTCGGCCTTGGCGTGCCAGGTCCATTTGTCATCGGTCGTCTGCCGGGCGCCCTCGGTGGCCAGGTTCAGCGAGCCGGCCTTGTTGTTGCCCGACGAGACGTTGGCGCCCGCGGTCAGCAGGTAGCGCCACTGGCCATCGGGCTTGAGCGTGACCTGGGCCTGCAGCAGCGCCGGCGCGAGCAGCATGGCGACGGCGGTCAGTGTCACGGTCAGGGGACGACAAGGCATGGCGGTTCCTTTCTCTTGCGGTGGCGGGCGGGTTCGTCAACCCGGTGAGTGTCTCCCGTTGCGCCGCCGCGGTTCCCCGGCCTTTGTGACGATTGGTGTCCACGCGGCATTCCGGGGATCGGGCCGAAAGCTAAAATACCGGGTTACACCACGGTTACCAACGGACAAAGGGGATTTCCATGGCGCTCGTTTCCATGCGCGAACTGCTCGACCACGCCGCCGCCAACGGCTACGGCATTCCAGCTTTCAACGTCAACAACCTCGAACAGGTGCAGGCCGTCATGGCCGCGGCCGACGAAGTCGGCGCGCCCGTGATCCTGCAGGCCAGCGCCGGCGCCCGCAAGTACGCGGGCGAGCACTTCATCAAGCATCTGATCCAGGCCGCCACCGAGGCCTACCCGCACATTCCCCTGGTGATGCACCAGGACCACGGCACCAGCCCCAAGGTCTGCGAGGGTGCCATCCATCTGGGCTTCGGCTCGGTCATGATGGACGGCTCGCTGATGGAAGACGGCAAGACCCCAGCCAGCTTCGACTACAACACCGAGGTCACGCGCAAGGTGGTGGACATGGCGCACAAGGTCGGCGTTACCGTGGAAGGCGAACTCGGCTGCCTGGGCAACCTGGAAACCGGTGAAGCCGGCGAGGAAGACGGCATCGGCGCCGAAGGCAAGCTCGACCACAGCCAGATGCTGACCGACCCCGAGGAAGCCGCCGTGTTCGTCAAGGCCACCCAGCTCGACGCACTGGCGATCGCCATCGGCACCAGCCACGGCGCCTACAAGTTCAGCCGCAAGCCCACCGGTGACATCCTGGCCATCAGCCGCGTGAAGGAAATCCACGCCCGCATCCCCAACACCCACCTGGTGATGCACGGATCGAGCAGCGTGCCGCAGGACCTGCTGGACATCATCAACCAGTACGGCGGCAAGATGAAGCAGACCTACGGTGTGCCCGTGGCCGAGATCCAGGAAGCCATCAAGCACGGCGTGCGCAAGATCAACATCGACACCGACATCCGCCTGGCCATGACCGG
>CAZFOT010000414.1:0-1962 GCA_964520365.1 uncultured Hydrogenophaga sp. | reverse complement strand
CAGCGTGCCGATCTGGTTGATCTTGATCAGGATCGAGTTGGCGATGCCTTTCTCGATGCCTTCCTTGAGGATTTTCGTGTTGGTCACGAACAGGTCGTCGCCCACCAGTTGCACCTTGGTGCCCAGGCGTTCGGTCAGCACCTTCCAGCCGTCCCAGTCGCCTTCGGCCATGCCGTCCTCGATGCTGACGATGGGGTACTTGTCGACCCAGGTGGCCAGCATGTCGGTCCACTGTTCGGCGCTGAGCTGGATGCCGCCTTCGCCTTCGAGCACGTATTTGCCGTCCTTGTGGAACTCGCTGGCGGCGCAGTCCAGACCCAGGGCGATCTGCTCGCCGGCGGTGTAGCCGGCCTTGTCGATGGCCTGCAGGATCAGTTGCAGCGCGGCTTCGTGGTTCTCGACGGAAGGCGCGAAACCGCCTTCGTCGCCCACGGCGGTGCTGATGTGCTTGTCGTGCAGGATCGCCTTGAGGGCGTGGAACACCTCGGCGCCCCAGCGCAGGGCTTCGCGAAAGCTCGGTGCGCCCACGGGAATGATCATCAGTTCCTGCAGGTCGAGCGAGTTGTTGGCGTGGGCACCGCCGTTGATGATGTTCATCATGGGCACGGGCATCTGCACCGCGCTCATGCCGCCGAAGTAGCGGTACAGCGGCAGGCCGGCTTCCTCGGCGGCGGCGCGCGCCACGGCCATGGAGACGGCGAGCATCGCGTTGGCGCCCAGGCGGCCCTTGTTGTCGGTGCCGTCGAGGTCGATCAGGGTCTTGTCCAGGAAGGCCTGCTCAGAGGCGTCCAGGCCGAGCACGGCTTCGCTGATTTCGGTGTTGATGTTCTCCACCGCCTTGAGCACGCCCTTGCCCAGGTAGCGGGCTTTGTCGCCGTCGCGCAGCTCGATCGCTTCGCGCGAGCCGGTGGAGGCGCCCGATGGCACGGCCGCGCGGCCCATCACGCCGGACTCCAGCAGCACGTCGCATTCGACGGTGGGGTTGCCGCGGCTGTCGAGGATTTCGCGGCCGACGATGTCAACGATTGCACTCATTTTCTCTACCCTTTGAAAACAGAAAAACAAACATTCGGGAAACCGGGGGAAGGCCGTGGCTCAGACGCCCTCGACCGCGAACATGCGGATCGAGCCGGCGCCTTCGCGCACCTTGCGCGCGTGCGTGTAGGTCTCGGAGTCGTAGTAGGCGCGCGCCGCGGCCAGGTCCTTGAACTTGAGCACCACCACGCGCTCGGGCACCCAGCCGCCCTCCAGGGGTTCGATGCGGCCGCCGCGCACGATGGGCTCGGCGCCGTGCTCCTGCATGGCGCGCGTGCTCCATTCGCGGTACTGCTTCATCTGGTCTTCGTTGGTGATGGTCACCTCGGCAATGATGTAGGCGGGCATGGTCGGATCAGTCGTTGAAGCGGGTTTCGAGCAGGGGCTGGCGCTTGACCACGCGATCGATTGCCAGCAGGGTTTCCAGCAGAGCCTTCATGTGCTTGAGCGGCACCGCGTTGGGGCCGTCGCTGAGTGCCTTGGCCGGGTCGGGATGGGTTTCCATGAACAGGCCGGCCACGCCCACGCCTACCGCCGCGCGCGACAGCACGGGCACCATCTCGCGCTGGCCGCCGCTGCTGGTGCCTTGCCCGCCGGGCAGTTGCACGCTGTGCGTGGCGTCGAACACCACCGGCGCGCCGGTCTCGCGCATGATGGCCAGGGAGCGCATGTCGCTCACCAGGTTGTTGTAGCCGAAGCTCGCGCCGCGCTCGCAGGCCATGAAGTTGTCTTCTTCCAGGCCGGCTTCGCGCGCGGCGGCCCGCGCCTTGTCGATCACGTTCTTCATGTCGTGCGGCGCGAGGAACTGGCCCTTCTTGATGTTGACCGGCTTGCCCGACTGCGCCACGGCGCGGATGAAGTCGGTCTGGCGGCACAGGAAGGCGGGGATCTGCAGCACGTCGACCACGCGCGCCGCGTCGGCGATGT
>CAZFOT010000413.1:0-1964 GCA_964520365.1 uncultured Hydrogenophaga sp. | reverse complement strand
CCATGCCCAACTTCACCGCCTTCGCGCTGTTCTTCGTGATGGCGAACGCCGGCCTGCCGGGCACCGCGGGCTTCGTCGGCGAGTGGATGGTGATCCTGTCGGCCGTGAAGGCGAACTTCTGGATCGGCGCGGGCGCGGCCACCGCGCTGATCCTCGGCGCGGCCTATTCGCTGTGGATGTTCAAGCGCGTCTACCTGGGCGCGCCCGGCAACGATCACGTCAAGGCGTTGACCGACATCAATCCGCGCGAGTTCCTCGTCATGGCGATGCTGGCCATCGCCGTGCTGTTCATGGGCGTGTACCCCAAGCCCTTCACCGACGTGATGGACGCCTCGGTGGCCGAGCTGCTGCGCCACGTGGCCGTCTCCAAGCTGAACTGACCCCGTGACCGGCCAAGAATACAAGAGAGCGTTTACATGATTGACAACCTCAGCTGGGTCGCGGCTTACCCGGAAATCCTGTTGCTGGTGATGGCCTGCGCGATCGCGTTGCTCGATCTCGCCGTCAAGAGCCCGCTGCGCGGCGCCACCTACGCGCTCACGCTGGCGACCCTGGCGGTGGTGGCGGTGCTGCAGGGCTACTACGCCAGCTCGGGCACCACCCTCCTGGCCTGGGGTGGCATGGTGGTCAGCGACCCCATGGGCAACTGGCTCAAGTGCTTCGCGGCCGTGGCCATGATGGTCACGCTGGTGTACGGCCGCGCCTATGCGGGCGCGCGCGACATGTTGCGCGGCGGCGAGATGTTCACCCTGGCCATGTTCGCGCTGCTGGGCATGTTCGTCATGATCTCGGGCCACAACTTCCTGGTGATCTACCTCGGTCTGGAGCTGCTGACGCTCTCCAGCTATGCCCTGGTGGCGCTGCGCCGCGACGACGTGCAGGCCACGGAAGCGGCCATGAAGTACTTCGTGCTCGGCGCGCTGGCCAGCGGCTTCCTGCTGTACGGCCTGTCCATGGTGTATGGCGCCACGGGTTCGCTGGACCTGGCGGCCGTGATGCAGGCCATCGCGGGTGGCGAGGCCACGCTCAAGGGTTCGACCCAGGTGCTGGTGCTGGGCCTGGTGTTCGTGGTGGCGGGCCTGGCCTTCAAGCTGGGCGTGGTGCCGTTCCACATGTGGGTGCCCGACGTCTACCACGGCGCGCCCACGGCGGTCACGCTGATGATCGGCGGCGCGCCCAAGCTGGCGGCGTTCGCGATCGTGATCCGCCTGCTCGTCGAAGGCTTGCAGCCGTTGGCCTTCGACTGGCAGCAGATGCTGGCCGCGCTCGCGGTGGCCTCACTGCTGGTGGGCAACCTGGCCGCCATCGCGCAGACCAACCTCAAGCGCATGCTGGCGTTTTCCACCATCGCGCAGATGGGCTTCCTGCTGCTGGGCCTGCTCGCCGGCGTCGTGGAGGGCGATGCCTCCAACATGGCCAATGCCTACGGCTCTTCCATGTTCTACGTGGTCACCTACGTGCTGACCACGCTGGGCACCTTCGGCGTCATCCTGCTGCTCTCGCGCGACGGCTTCGAGTCGGAGAACATCAGCGACCTGGCGGGCTTGAACCAGCGCAGCCCGCTGTACGCCGGCGTCATGGCGATCTGCATGTTCTCGCTGGCGGGCGTGCCGCCGCTGGTGGGCTTCTACGCCAAGCTCTCCGTGCTGCAGGCGCTGCTCGCGTCGGGCGGGGCTTTCTACATCGGCCTGGCGGTGTTCGCTGTGCTGATGTCGCTGGTGGGGGCCTTCTACTACCTGCGCCTGGTCAAGGTGATGTACTTCGATGCGCCCACGCAGACCGCCGACATCGTGGCCGGCGCCGACGTGCGTTCGGTGCTCTCGCTCAACGGCGCCCTGGTGTTGGTGCTGGGCATCGTGCCGGGCGGGCTGATGACCTTGTGCGCGCAAGCGGTCGCCACCCTGTTGGCCTAGGGCCTGTTCACACTATTTTTCCAAGATGCGTTGCGGATCAAAAAGGCCATG
>CAZFOT010000412.1:0-1972 GCA_964520365.1 uncultured Hydrogenophaga sp. | reverse complement strand
GGCGCTTGGAGGGGGGACGGCACCCTTGGGCCGGCGGAGCCGGACCTTCGGTGCCTCTGGACTTTGCGCTGCCTCACGCGGTACGGGTTTGTTTTTTTAGCGGACTCCGAGCAGTCATGTCGCTGACCGCATTCGCCCTCATCGTGCTGGCCGGGCTCATCCACGCCGGCTGGAACATCGCGGCCAAGAAGGCCGCTGGCGACGCGCGCTTCGCCTTCTTCAGCGCCTTCCTCATGATGCTGTTCTGGGCGCCGCTGGGCTGGTGGCTCGGCCGCACCGAGGTGCCGCGCTGGGGCGCGACCGAGTGGGGCTTCGTGGTGGCCAGCGGCGTGTTGCACGTCTTCTACTACGTGATCCTGCTGCGCGGCTATCGCAAGTCCGACCTCACGGTGGTCTATCCGATGGCGCGCGGCTCGGGTCCGCTGCTGTCGTCGCTGGTGGCCATCGTTTTTCTGGGCGAGCGCATCTCGGCGCTGGGCGCCCTCGGCATCGCTGGTGTGGTGGGTGGCGTTTTCCTGATCGCTGGCGGCCCCGGCCTGCTGCGCGCCGCGCACGACCCGGTGGCGCGCCGGCGCGTGCACAAGGGCATGGTCTACGGCCTGCTCACGGGCGTCTTCATCGCCTCGTACACGGTGGTCGATGGCTACGCGGTCAAGGTGCTGCTGATGTCGCCGATCCTGGTCGATTACATGGGCAACTTCGTGCGCGTGGCCCTGCTCGCGCCCAGCGTCCTGCGCGACCTGCCCACCGCCGGACAGCTCTGGCGCCGGCAATGGCGCTACGCGCTGCTGGTGGCGGTGGTCAGCCCCGTGGCCTATGTGCTGGTGCTCTACGCCATGCGCGAGGCGCCGATCTCGCACGTGGCGCCGGCACGCGAGGTGTCCATGCTGTTCGCCGCGCTGATCGGCGGCCACCTGCTCGGCGAAGGCGACCGCGTGGCGCGCGTGCTCGGTGCCCTGTGCATCGCGCTCGGCGTGACGGCGCTGGCGCTGGGCTGACCGCCATGTCAACCGCCGTGACGCTGCTGGGTTGCGACTTCACCAGCGCGCCCAGCCGCCGCAAGCCGATCACGCTGGCGGTGGGCCGGGCTGACCGGGGCCGTGTGCTGCTCGATGGCATCGAACGTTTCGAAACGCTCGATGCCTGGGCGGAGCGCCTGGCAGCGCCCGGCCCCTGGGTGGGCGGCTTCGATCTGCCTTTCGGCTTGCCGCGTGAACTCGTCACCACGCTGGGCTGGCCGACCGATTGGGCGGCCTGCATGGCGCACTACGCGGGCCTGAGCCGCGCGGCCATCCGCGACACCTTCGCGGGTTTCTGCAATGCGCGTCCGTTGGGGCAGAAGTTCGCGCACCGCGCCACCGATGGCCCGGCCGGCTCCAGCCCGAGCATGAAATGGGTCAACCCGCCGGTGGCCTTCATGCTGCACGCCGGGGTGCCGCGCCTGATCGCCGCCGGCGTCACGCTGCCCGGGCTGCATGCGGGCGATGGCACGCGCGTGGGCCTGGAGGCCTACCCCGGCCTGCTCGCGCGCAGCGTGCTCGGCAGCGCCTCGTACAAGAGTGACGACAGGGCGAAGCAGACCCCCGATCGCCTGATCGCGCGCAAGACCCTGATCAACGCGCTGGAAAACGGCCAGGCGCCGTTGCTCGCGGCGCTGGGCCTGCGCCTCAAGCTCACGCACGCCCAGCGCGATGCGCTCGCCGACGACCCCAGCGGCGACCGCCTGGACGCGGTGCTCTGCCTGCTGCAGGCCGCCTGGGCCGAACAGCAGCACCGCGCGGGCCACCCGCGCTGGGGCCTGCCCGCGTTCGACCCGCTCGAAGGCTGGATCGTCACGGTTTGAGGTGGACTCCCCCCTGCGCCGCTGACGCGGCTTCCCCCCTCTCTTGCGCGCCTTTCAGGCGCTTGGAGGGGGGACGGCATCTTGGGCCGGCGAAGCCGGACCCTTGATGCCCCTGGATGAAGACACTTC
>CAZFOT010000411.1:0-2011 GCA_964520365.1 uncultured Hydrogenophaga sp. | reverse complement strand
CGGTCCACATGCGGAACAGGTAGTTGCCCTTGAAGAAGCTGTTGTGGCCGTAGGCCGCATGCGCGATCACCAGGGCCTGCATGGCCAGGGTGTTCTCCTCCATCAGGTAGGCGATGCAGGGGTCGGAATTGATGACGATCTCGTAGGCCAGGCCCATGTGGCCGCGCCGGTAGTTCTTCTCGGTGCTGATGAACTGCTTGCCGTACGACCAGTGCCGGTACAGCATGGGCATGCCGACGCTGGAGTAGGCGTCCATCATCTGCTCGGCCGTGATCACCTCCAGCTGGTTGGGGTACACGTCGAGGCCGAAGCCGCGCGCGGTCCTGGCGATCTCGGCGTGGTAGGTCTCGATCAGGTCGAAGGTCCAGTCCGAAGGGTTGGGCAGCGGACTGGCCGCGCGAGGCGTGGTCAGTGGCTGGCTCATGCGGCGGCTCCCTGCTTCTTGAAGAGGTCGCGGAACACCGGGTAGATGTCCTGGGCGTCCGCCACCTTGCGCATCGCGAAGTTGCGGCAGCTCTGCTGGAGCTGCGTGTACTCCTGCCAGAGATTCTGTTCGGCATCGGCCACCTGCACGTAGGCGAAGTAGCGCACCAGCGGCAGGATGTTGTCCGACAGCAGTTCGCGGCAACGGCCGCTGTCCTGGTGCCAGTTGTCGCCGTCGCTGGCCTGGGCACCGTAGATGTTCCACTCGCCGCTGGGATAGCGTGCGCGGATGATCTCGTCCATCAGCAGCAGCACGCTCGAGACCACCGTGCCACCGGTCTCGGTGGCATGGAAGAAGTCTTCCTCGCTCACTTCCTGCGCCTGTGTGTGATGGCGCAGGAACACGAGGTCGATCTTCTCGTAGTGCTTGGTGAGAAACAGATAGAGCAGCATGAAGAACCGCTTGGACATGTCCTTGCGCGGCTCGTCCATCGAGCCGGAGACGTCCATCAGGCAGAACATCACCGCCTTGGCGCTGGGAATCGGCGTTTTCACGCGGCTGCGGTAGCGCAGGTCGATCGGGTCGATGTAGGGCACCTTGCGCGCGCCGCGCCGGATCGTTTCGATCAGTGCCTCGGTTTCGTCGATTTCCTTGAGCAGCGCTTCGGTCTGGGGCTGGTGCTGCTGCAGGTGCAGCAGATGTGCTTCCAGCCGGCGCAGTTCCTTCCTCGGCTCGCCGCCGAGCGCGATGCGGCGCGCCAGCGCGCCGCGCATCGAGCGCACCACATGCAGGTTGTTGGGCGTGCCTTCGCTGGTGAATCCGGCGCGGTGGCTCTTCCATTCCGGCACCTCGGCCAACTGGGTGCGGATCAGGTGGGGCAATGCCAGATCGTCGAAGAACGCGCGCATGAACTCTTCGCGCGTGAGACGGAAGACGAAGTCGTCCTCGCCCGTGCCGCTGTCGCTGGCCTCGCCACTTCCGCTGCCCGCGCTGCCGCCCGGGGGGCGGGCGATGCGGTCGCCCCTGAGGTATTCCCGATTGCCGGGGTGCACGTATTCCCGGCTGCCGCCAGGGGCATGGCCGAAGGTCGGCTCCGACACATCGCGGCGCGGGAGCGTCACGTCCTCGCCTTGTTCCAGATCCCGGATGCCGCGGCCGCTCACGGCCTTGCGCACGGCCTCCTGGATCTGCCCGCGGTAGCGGCGCAGAAAGCGTTCGCGGTTGCCGATCGACTTGTTCTTGCCAGACAACCTGCGATCGATGATCTGCTGGAACATGGCCACGCGGCGCTCCTATGAACTCTTGCGAACCCGCAGATACCACTCGCACAGCAGGCGCACCTGCTTGGCCGTGTAGCCTTTCTCGACCATGCGGCTCACGAAGTCCTCGTGCTTTTTCTGCTCGTCGGCGCTGCTCTTGGTGTTGAAGCTGATCACCGGGAGCAGTTCCTCGGTGTTCGAGAACATCTTCTTCTCGATCACCGCGCGCAGCTTTTCGTAGCTGGTCCACGCCGGGTTGTTGCCCGCGTTGCCGGCGCGCGCGCGCAGCACGAAGTTGACGATCTCGTTGCGGAAGTCCTTCGGGTTG
>CAZFOT010000410.1:0-2025 GCA_964520365.1 uncultured Hydrogenophaga sp. | reverse complement strand
CCTGGTCGGCCACGTGGGCGACGGCAACTTCCACTTCGGCTACCTGATCGACCCCAACAAGCCCGAAGAGCACACGCTGGCCGAGGAGCTCAACCACAAGCTGGTGGCGCGCGCGCTCAGCCTGGAAGGCACCTGCACCGGCGAGCACGGCGTGGGCCTGCACAAGATGGACTTCCTGCTCACCGAGGCCGGCGCCGGCGCGGTGGACATGATGCGCACCATCAAGCGCGCTCTCGACCCGGACAACATCATGAACCCGGGCAAGATCTTCTCGCTGTGACGCGCGGCCGTTGGCACCGCCCAACGCTACCGTTCCTCCGAAGAGGTGACTTCCCATGTGTTACCCCATGGGAATCCGGACAACCGCCATGTATACTTTTTGCCGTTTCATGAACAGAAAACGCCCAGGAGGTTTCATGCGCATTGCCTACGTCATTTCGTCCATGGTCGCTCTGTCGCTTGCCGGTTGCATGACGCAAAAGCAAACGCCAGAAGAGCAAACGGCCCCTCGCCAGGACACGGTGCGCATCTGCGACAGCAGCGGCTGTTCCGACCGCTCGCGCGATTCCGCCACCTTCCAGGGCACGCCGGTGGACCCCGAGGCCGAACGCCGCATGGTCGCGCTCACCGAACTCGGTGAGCGCGACCCCAAGGCCGCCTACGACCTGGGCCTGCGCCTGCTTCGCGGCGATGGCGTCGAGCGCAACACCTTCCAGGCCATCCAGTGGATGCGCAAAGCGGGCGACGGCGGCCACACGGAAGCCCAGTTCGCGGTGGGCCGGCTCTATCTCATGGGTTTCGAGGAAATGGGCTCCGATCCGCAGGAAGCCGAAGCGTGGCTGACCCGTGCCGCCGCCAACGGCCACAAGGGCGCCAGGGCGCTCCTGCCCGATGCCCAGGCCGCCAAGGCGGACGAGCGGCGCCTCTACAGCGTCCGGGAAGCTCACCGCAAGTCGTGGGGCGCCTGGTACAGCGGACATCCTTACTACTGGGTCTGGGGCCAGCGCGGCTGGTACCTGCGCTGACACGAAGCCCCTGCCGGCCATCCGCCATCCGATCCGTTTTCCATTCGTTCACTCCCCAAGCAACCGAAGGCAAGTCCATGTCCAAGATCCACTCTCCCCTCCGCTGGGCTGCGGTAGCAGCCTCCCTGGCGCTCGCTGGCTGTGTCACCCCGGGCGGCGGCCACATCAGCACCGGCGGGGGCGCAGCCGCCACCGCGACCACGGGTGCCGCCGGCGGCGCCTCCAGCGTGAACGCCAACGCCACCCTGCAGCGCTGCGACGCGCCCCTGGGCACGCTGGCGGTGGACGATGGCCGCGGCAAGGAGTGGTACGGCAGTTTCGGCCGTGAAACCCAGGTGACGACGATCGAGCCGCTGATCCGCCTGGCCGTGCAGCAATCGAACTGCTTCGTCATCACCGCCGTCGGCAACGCCCGCACCGACAGCCGCCTCACGGCCATCACCGATCGCCAGCGCAACTCGGGCGAATTCCGCGCCGGCTCCAACCAGCAGAAGGGCCAGCGCGTCGCCGCCGACTACTACCTGGAGCCCGCCGTCATCATCGACAACGAGTCCACCGGCCAGCTGGCTGGCGCGCTGGGCGGCCTGCTCGGCGGGCGCAACCGCAACCTGGGCGTGATCGCCGGTGGCCTGGAGAGCAAGGCGTCCGTGGTCACGATGACGCTGCTCGACATCCGCTCGGGCGTGCAGATCGCCATCTCCGAGGGCAATGCCACCGCCACCAACTACGGCGCGGCACTCGGCGCCTTCGGCCCGAGCGCCGGCGGCGCCCTGGGCGGGTTCTCGCGCACCCCGGCCGGCAAGGCCACCGTGGCCGCGTTCACCGACGCCTACAACAACATGGTGATTTCGCTGCGCAACTACAAGGCGCAGGAAGTCAAGGGCGGCCTGGGCCGCGGCGGCCAACTTAAGGTGGGGCAGTAGAGGTCTCCCCCCTGCGCCGCTAACGCGGCTTCCCCCCTCTCTGGCGCGCCCTTTGGGCGCTTGGAGGGGGGACGGCA
>CAZFOT010000409.1:0-2039 GCA_964520365.1 uncultured Hydrogenophaga sp. | reverse complement strand
CTGGTCGCCCGGCTTCGGCTCGCTGGTCGACAGGTTCGGCGTGCCGTTGATGGCGGCCAGCCCGCTCTCGGCCTGCATGATGTCGTCGTAGACCGGGCGGTCGCGCTTCGGCCCGTCCTGATGGTAGCCGGCGGCATAGCCGTAGATGATCTCGTGCGCGTTCTCGGCGCTCACGCGAAAGCCGGCCTTGCCCACGGCCAGCACCAGTTCCATTTCGTAGTGGTAGTTGCTGGTCTCGGGCGGGTAAGGCACGGTGGCACCGCTTTGCACCAGGGTCTGCGGGGCTTTGGTGAAGTAGAAGGGGCGCTCGGCGCTTTTGTCCACCGGCTTGCCCATTTCCACCGCGTGCGCGTGGTAGTTGCGGCCGACGAAGAACAGGCGGTGGATGGCGAAGCGCTCGGCCTTGCCGCGGATCGGCAGGGACTGGACGGCGGGCGGGGGGAACAGGTAGGGGTGGGTCATGTCGGTGGTTCGCGAAGGTTCAGGATTGGGCGGGCATGGCCGGCTGGTTGTCGGGGCGCACCTCGTAGACACCGAGCTTGCGGTGCAGCGGGGATTCGTCGGCCACGAACAGGAAGGCCGGTTCGGTGGCCGATGCGTTGGCGAGCGTGGTCGCGGTGTAGCCGGGGATGCAGCAGGTGTCGGCGGGCACGAGGTCGAAGCCCTGCGCATCGGTGGCGACGCGGGCCGCGCCCTCGATCGCGTGGTACACGCAGGCCGGTGAACGCGCGGGCAGGGCCAGCGTCTGGCCCGGACGCAGCATGAGCGCGTGAAAGCCCAGGATGTTCTCGGCGTCCTCGCCGGTCTCGGGGTTCACGTAGGTCACCTGCACCGCGTCGATGTCGGGGCGGTCGGCCGCGAGCGACTGCAGTGCGGCTTTCGCATCGGCCCAGGGGTAGCGCAGCATGGGGTAGCGCCGGCCGCTGCGGCCGAACACCGGCGTGGGCACCACGCCGGCGCGGGCGTAGGCGCGGTCGCCCTGGCCGGGCCGGGTGGCCTGGCGCGCGCCGTTGAGGTGGTAGCTCACTTCCAGGTAGTAGGCCAGCGGCAGGTCGAGCACGTCGAGCCAGACCACCGGGTCGGTGCCGTCGTGGCCGTGCTCGTGCCACAGGCCGGTGGGCGTGAGGATCAGGTCGCCGCGGCGCATGGGGCAGCGCTCGCCTTCCACCGTGGTCCAGGCGCCCTCGCCCTCGACCACCATGCGCACCGCGTTGGGCGTGTGGCGGTGGCTGGGCGCCCACTCGCCGGGCAGCAGCAGCTGCATGCCGAGGTACATGGCCGACGAGGCCTGCATCTTCTCCAGCGTGTGGCCCGGATTCGCCAGCACCAGCACGCGCCGCTCGGCCTTCTCGATCGGGGTCAGCTCGCCGGCCTTGAGCAGCAGCGGCTTGATGTCGGCATAGGCCCAGTGCGTGGGCTTGGTCTGCCGCGTGGGCACCTTGGGCGGCAGCACGCCGCGCAGGCTCGGCCACAGCGGCACCAGGTTGCGCTTCGTCAGTTCGTCGCGGTAGTCCTGCGGCAGGTCTTCCAGGCGGCCCAGTTCGTGGCTCATGGGGTGTCTCCTCGGGTGTTCGTTCAGTGGGGCGTGGCCAGGCAGTCGCCGACGTTCCAGCCGTACAGCCATTCCATCGCGTCATAGAAGCGCTCGGGACTGCGGCCGCGCCAGAGGTCGTTGCGCACCAGGCGCTCCACGCCCTTGGCGTGGTAGATGCGGCCCATCTCGCGGCTGGAGAGCACGATGCGCGCGGTGCGCGCCACGCGCGAGCGCTGGTACAGGTCCAGCGCCTTCGTCCAGTCGTTGCCGTGCACGCGCAGCGCCTCGCCGAGCGTGACGGCGTCTTCCATCGCCATGCAGGCGCCTTGCGCCATGTACTGGGTGGTGGGGTGGGCGGCGTCGCCCAGCAGCGTGACGCGGCCGAACGACCAGGTGCCGATGGGCTCGCGGTCGGCCGTGGCCCAGCGCTTCCAGCTCCTGGGCAGTTCGATCAGCTGGCGCGCCCTGAGGCAGATGCCCTGGAAGTAGCTCTCCACCTCTTCCT
>CAZFOT010000408.1:0-2046 GCA_964520365.1 uncultured Hydrogenophaga sp. | reverse complement strand
TGAAGATCGCGCCCTTGGCCTTGAGGTCGTTGACCACGTAGGTGTTGTGCACGATTTCGTGGCGCACGTAGATCGGCCGGCCGAACTTGGCCAGCGCGCGCTCGACGATCTCGATGGCGCGGTCCACGCCGGCGCAGAAACCGCGCGGTTCGGCGAGGATGATTTCCTGGGAATCCGCCATCAGAGCACTCCGATCAGTTGCACTTCAAAGCGCACGGCCTGGCCGGCCAGCGGGTGGTTGAAGTCGAACAGCACCGCGCCGTCGGCCCGCACTTCCACGGCCGCGCCCGCGTATTGCCCCAGGCCGTCGGGCGTGGGGAACTGCACCACGTCCCCCGCCGCGTACCGCTCGTTCGGGTCGCCAAGCTG
Organism: uncultured Hydrogenophaga sp.; assembly: GCA_964520365.1. Lineage (GTDB taxonomy): Bacteria > Pseudomonadota > Gammaproteobacteria > Burkholderiales > Burkholderiaceae_C > Hydrogenophaga. Next base: position 1,677 of record CAZFOT010000408.1, on the reverse strand, counting down.
ATCGAGCAGCTTGCGCGCCACCCACTGCACCATGTCGGGCTGGCGCTCGCCGAACGCCTCGCCCGCCGGCAGTTCGATCACGGTGCGCGTGCCTTCTTCCAGCCCGAGCAGCCGCTGCTCGATCGCGGGCGAGAGCTCACCGGCGCCCAGGCTCAGGGTGGCGGGCTGGCCGTCAAAGGTGTCGATGATGACCTGCCCCTGCGGCCCCGACATGCGGTAGTGCAGCGTGAGAAAAGAGCCTTCTTGGACTTGGGGCATGGACGAAAGGAGGATGAATTCGGGGATGGAGGACGCCGGAAACGGCCGGCGCCGCCGCTCGGGCGGAAAACGAAACACCCGCTATTGTAAAAAGCGGCCTGCCACAGGGAGGAAAAACACATGGATGGCCTTGCCACGTCCGGGCTCAAGAGCCTGCCCGCCGATGCGCGACCGCGCGAAAAACTGCTGATGCGGGGGCCTTCGGCGCTCAGCGACGCCGAGCTGCTGGCCTTGCTGCTGCGCACCGGCATCGCCGGCAAGCACGTGGTGCAGCTCGCGCAGGAGCTGCTGGACCGGTTCGGCGGCGTGGGCGGCCTGCTGCACACGGGTGCCGAGGCGCTCAAGGCCGTCAAGGGCCTGGGGCCCGCGAAACGCGCCGAGGTGGTGGCGGTGCTGGAACTGGCCCGGCGCGCGCTGTCGCAGGAACTGCAGGCGCGTGCCCTGTTCGACAGCCCCAGGGCCGTGCGCGAGTACCTGCAACTGCAGCTCGGTGCGCGCACCCACGAGGTGTTCGCGGTGCTGTTCCTGGACAGCCAGAACCGGTTGATCTCCCTGGAGGAGCTGTTTCGCGGCACGCTCACCCAGACCAGCGTCTATCCGCGCGAAGTGGTGCTGCGCGCCCTGCACCACCACGCCGCCGCCGTGGTGCTGGCCCACAACCACCCGAGCGGAGAGGCCCGGCCTTCACGCACCGACGAAACCCTGACCCAATCGCTTAAGGCTGCGCTCGCCCTGGTGGACGTGCGCGTGCTCGACCATTTCATCGTCACGCGGGAGCAGGCGGCGTCGATGGCCGAGATGGGTCTTCTCTGAGAGCCTGTTCACCGCCTGCGCGACAATGCCGCACATGAAGGTGAACACGCTGGCCGACCTCAAGACGCTCAAGCGTGCCCTGGCCGACCGCGCCGCGGCGCTGGCCGCCCAGCGCGAGGCGGCGCGGCTGGCGCAACTGCGCAGGGAGCGCGAGAAGCGCCTGTTCGAACTGGCGGTGGGTCCGGTGCGCCCGCTGGCCGACGCGGGCCGGATCGCACCCGTGCAAGGCCAGGTCGAGCCCCTGCCGATGCAGCGCCAGCGCGACGAAGCCTCGGTCATGCGCGAGGCGCTGTCCGACGAATTCGATGTGGAAACGCTGCTGCACACCGACGAGCTGCTGAGCTACCGCCGCCCCGGCCTGGGGCCGGACGTGGTGCGCAAGCTGCGCGCGGGCCACTGGAGCATCCAGCGCCAGATCGACCTGCACGGCCTGCGCACCGAGGAAGCCCGAGAGGCCCTGGGCCGGTTCGTGCGGGAATGCCACCAGAACGGGCTGCGCTGCGTGCGCGTGGTGCACGGCAAGGGCCTGGGTTCGCCCGGGCGCGCGCCCGTGCTCAAGAACCGGGTGCTGCGCTGGCTGGTGCAGAAGAACGAGGTGATGGCCTT
>CAZFOT010000407.1:0-2047 GCA_964520365.1 uncultured Hydrogenophaga sp. | reverse complement strand
CAGATCATCGACATCAACATGGGCTGCCCGGCCAAGAAGGTGTGCAACAAGTGGGCCGGCTCCGCCCTGATGCAGGACGAAGCGCTGGCGCTCGACATCGTGCAGGCGGTGGTCGCCGCCTGCGAGCCGCATGGCGTGCCGGTCACGCTCAAGATGCGCACCGGCTGGTGCGAGGCGGTGCGCAACGCGCCCACGCTGGCCCGTGCGGCGGAGTCCGCCGGCGTGCGCATGCTCACCGTGCACGGCCGCACCCGCGAGCAGAGCTACCGGGGCCAGGCCGAGCACGACACCGTGGCGCACATCAAGAGCCGCGTGGGCATTCCGGTGGTGGCCAACGGCGATATCGACAGCCCGCGCAAGGCGCTGGAGGTGCTGCGGCGCACCGGGGCCGATGCCATCATGATCGGCCGCGCCGCGCAAGGCCGGCCCTGGATCTTCCGCGAGATCGCGCACTTCCTGGCCACCGGCGAAGAGCTGCCGCCGCCGGACCTGCGGGAGGTGCGCTCCTGGCTGCTCGACCACCTGCACGATCACTACGCGCTGTACGGCGAATACACCGGCGTGCGCAGCGCGCGCAAGCACCTGGGCTGGTACGCGCAGGCCTTGCCGCTGCCGCCGGGCGCGGCGGCGGTTTTCCGCGCCCGCATCAATGTGCTCACCACCTGCGAGGCCCAGTTGCGCTGCGTGAGCGACAGCCTGGAAGCCTGGGGCGAGCAGGCCGCCCTGACAACGGCCGTCGAGCACGGCAACTGGAAGCTGGCCGCATGAGCAACCACAACAACCTGCACGAATGTGTCCGCGCGAGCATGGAAGCGTATTTCCGCGACCTCGACGGCACCGATCCCGCCGGCCTGCACGACATGCTGCTCAAGGCGGTGGAGAAGCCGCTGCTCGAAGTCGTGATGCAGCAGTCGCAGAACAACCAGTCGCGCGCCGCGCAGTGGCTCGGGCTCAACCGCAACACCCTGCGCAAGAAGCTGCTCGAACACAAGCTCATCGATTGAGAGGTGTTGCGTTGGACGTTGAGCGTTCAGCGCGGACTCCTCCCTCGTGCCCATACTTCTTCTCCCTCGCTCAACCCCAGACCTCTTCATGCGTGCACTCATCTCCGTCTCCGACAAGACCGGCATCGTCGAACTGGCCCAGGCCCTCCACGGCCTCGGCGTGTCCCTGATCTCCACCGGCGGCACCGCCAGACTGCTGGCCGAGCAAGGCCTGCCGGTCACCGAGGTGGCCGAAGTCACGGCCTTTCCCGAGATGCTCGACGGGCGCGTGAAGACGCTGCACCCCAAGGTGCACGGCGGCCTGCTGGCGCGGCGCGACCTGCCCGGACACATGGCCGCGCTCCAGGCCCATGGCATCGAGGCCATCGACATCCTGGTCGTCAACCTCTACCCGTTCGAGGCCACCGTGGCCAAGGCCGGCTGCACGTTGGAAGACGCGATCGAGAACATCGACATCGGCGGTCCGGCCATGGTGCGCAGCGCCGCCAAGAACTGGAAGGACGTGGCGGTGCTCACCGACGCCGCCCAGTACGCCGGCGTGATCGATGAACTCAAGGCCGGCGGCAAGCTGTCCGACAAGACCCGTTTCGCCCTTTCGGTGGCCGCGTTCAACCGCATCAGCAACTACGACGCCGCCATCAGCGACTACCTTTCGTCCATCGAGTTCGAGGCGGGCGCGAGCGTGCCGCGGCGCAGCCTGTTCGCGGCGCAGAGCAACGGCCGCTTCGTGAAACTGCAGGATCTGCGCTACGGCGAGAACCCGCACCAGAGCGGCGCGTTCTACCGCGACCTGTACCCGGTGCCGGGCACGCTGGCCACCTTCGAGCAGCTGCAGGGCAAGGAACTGAGCTACAACAACCTGGCCGACGCCGATGCCGCGTGGGAATGCGTGCGTCAGTTCGACGTACCGGCCTGCGTGATCGTCAAGCACGCCAACCCCTGCGGCGTGGCCGTGGGCAAGGACGCGGCCGAGGCCTACGCCAAGGCCTTCCAGACCGACCCGACCAGCGCCTTCGGCGGCATCATTGCGCTCAACCGCGTGC
>CAZFOT010000406.1:0-2070 GCA_964520365.1 uncultured Hydrogenophaga sp. | reverse complement strand
TCTAGGGCCTGTTCACACTATTTTTCCAAGTGCGAACGGGGTGAAAACAGCGCCAATCTAGGCGCGCGACGACGGCCAGACCGGGCGTCTGGCCCAGGAGTGCAACGACGAGTGGCGCTGTTTTCACCCCGTTCCCTTCGGGTTGCGGCCAAAAAGGCCATGCGCCGCGTTGCGAAGCCTCGCCGGGCCACCGGCCCGTCTGCGTTTCGCGCCTTGCGCATGGCCTTTTTGATCCGCAACGCATCTTGGAAAAATAGTGTGAACAGGCCCTAACCCTTCAGCTATCTACCGCGCCGGAGCACAACCCCCAACGAGTGAGACAGCCCAAAGCCAGGGGCAGCAAGGGTCCGGCTCCGCCGGCTCGAGATGCCGTTCCCCCTCCAAGCGCCCGAAGGGCGCGCCAGAGAAGGGGGAAGCCACGAAGTGGCGCAGGGGAGAGTTCCATTTCAAGCGTAGCGCACCGCCACGATTTCATAACGGCGGGTGCCGCCGGGCGCCTGCACCTCGGCCACGTCACCCTCTTCCTTGCCGATCAGCGCGCGCGCGATCGGGCTGCTGACGTTCACCAGGCCCTGCTTCAGATCGGCTTCGTCCTCGCCGACGATCTGGTAGGTCACCGCGTCGCCGCTGCTCTCGTCCTCCAGTTCCACTGTGGCACCGAACACCACGCGGCCCCCGGCCTCCACGGCCGCCGGGTCGATGATCTGCGCGGCCGAGAGCTTGCCTTCGATCTCGGCGATGCGGCCTTCGATGAAGCCCTGGCGGTCCTTGGCTGCGTCGTACTCGGCGTTCTCGCTCAGGTCGCCCTGCGCACGGGCTTCGGCAATCGCATTGATGACCGACGGGCGATCGACGGTCTTGAGGCGGTGCAGCTCTTCCTTGAGCTTCTCGGCACCGCGTTTGGTGATGGGAAGGGTGGACATGGGTACGGGTCTCCAAAAGCAAACCGCCGGGCGTTGCCGCTCGGCGGTGTCGATGTGAGGCCATTATGCCGCGAAAGAAAGCGGGCTTTCAAGCACAGCCGAACGAAGGGGGCTTCAAAGCCTGGCGTGCATTTCCTGCACCGAGATCACACTCAGCTTGTCCAGGTACTGCATGCCCTCCACTGCGGCTTCGGCGCCCGCGATGGTGGTGAAGGTGGTCACGCGGGCCAGCAGGGCCGAGGTGCGGATCGCCCGTGAATCGGTGATGGCGTTGCGGCGCTCTTCCACCGTGTTGATCACCAGCACGATGTCGCCATTCTTGATCGCGTCGACGATGTGCGGGCGGCCTTCGGTGACCTTGTTGACGGTCTGCACGCTCACGCCGGCGGCGCTGATGGCGGCGGCGGTCCCGCGCGTGGCGACCAGCTCGAAACCCATGGCCACGAGCTGGCGCGCGATCTCCACCGCGCGCGGCTTGTCGCCGTTCTTGACCGTCAGGAACACCTTGCCCGAGGTCGGCAGCTTGGTGCCGGCGCCGAGCTGGCTCTTGACGAAGGCTTCGCCGAAGGTCTTGCCCACGCCCATCACTTCGCCGGTGGACTTCATCTCGGGGCCGAGGATGGTGTCCACGCCCGGGAACTTCACGAACGGGAACACCGCTTCCTTGACGCTGAAGTACGGCGGCGTGACTTCGGCGCCGATGCCCTGCTGGTCCAGGCTCTGGCCGGCCATGCAGCGCGCCGCCACCTTGGCCAGCTGGATGCCGGTGGCCTTGGAGACGAAGGGCACGGTGCGCGAGGCGCGCGGATTCACTTCGAGCACGAAGATCACGTCCTTCTTCGCGCCGTTCTCTTCCGCTTCCTGGATCGCGAACTGCACGTTCATCAGGCCGACCACGTTCAGGCCTTCGGCCATGGCCGCGGTCTGGCGCTTGAGTTCGTCCACCGTGGCCTTGCTCAGGTAGTACGGCGGCAGCGAGCAGGCCGAGTCGCCGCTGTGCACGCCGGCCTGCTCGATGTGCTCCATCACGCCGCCGATGAAGGTCTTGCCCTCGGGGTCGCGCAGGCAGTCCACGTCGCATTCGATGGCGTCGTTGAGGAAACGGTCCAGCAGCACCGGCGAGTCGTTGCTGACCTTGACCGCCTCG
>CAZFOT010000405.1:497-2104 GCA_964520365.1 uncultured Hydrogenophaga sp. | reverse complement strand
GCCTTGATGCTCTCGGCCAGTTCGTACAGCGCGCCCGCGTCCATGCGGGTGCGCGGCTGGTAGACGCCGGCCACCAGCTCGGTCAGCGCCAGCGTGGTGGGCGTCTGGTTGCGCTCGGCTTCCTGCGCGTCGGGTGACGCGGCCTCCGCCACTTTGGGGCCCAGCAGGGCTTCGAGTCCGCGGCCGAGGCCTTTGGGTTTTTTGGTGACCATGGATCAGATCTCGTTGTCGGTGTAGCCAGCTTCCCGCTGGTGTCGAATGCCCAGCACGATCACGCGCTGCCGGGCCGGGTCAAGAACATACCGGGCCAGATACCCGCCTCGCCCGCGGCTGATGATGAGTTCACGGTGGCCGTGCGGAAGGGGACGGCCCACGCCGGGTTGATGGGTCAGCACCCCCAACGCGTCGAGCAGGAAATCCAGCAGTTGCGCCGCCAGCGGGTCCTGGCTCTGCCAGAGGAATTCTTCGAGACGGACCAAGTCTGCATGGGCTTGCGGCGTGAGAATGACATCGGCCATCGGGTTTCACAGCAGCTTCTTCGGCACCAGTGGCGCCGGGCGTTCGGCCCGGCCAGCGCGGAACTCGGCCATCTGGTCGAAGTAGGCGCGCACGTCTTCCAGCGTATGCCCCATACCGGTGTCCAGCATGTCCTGCTCGGCCGCCAGCGCATCCTGGGTGAACTGCTCGCGCAGCCGCGCCCGCTCGGCCGCATCGGTCAGGGTTTTGACCATGTAGGCGTGGCTGCTCAGGCCCTGCCGGCGAGCGTCCTCGTCGATCGCGGCCTTGAGTTCGGCCGGCAATTTCAGGCTGGTGGCGATGGTGGGCGGCATGACGGGCTCCTGTTTGGTAGTCAATCCTGACTACCCGTCCAGTCTAACAGCAAGGCCCGCCCCTCGGGCCAGTCGCCCAGCCCCGATTCGGCGTTGATGTGGCCGCGCTCGCCCAGGTCGATGAAGCGCGCGCCCCAGTCGTAGGCCAGGCCCTGGGCGCGTTCGAAGCTGCAATACGGGTCGTCGCGGCTGCCCACGAGGATCGATGGAAACGGCAGGCGCTCGCGCACGATGGGCGACCATGAGGGCAGCGCGGTGCGCAGTTCCTCGCGCTCGGCGTCGCCAGGCGCCACCAGCACCACCGGCCCGTCGGTGCCCAGGATCACATCCTCCAGCCGGGCGATCCAGTCGCCGCGCTTCGGCGCCATCCAGTCGTGCTGCTCCACGCGGCGGTGGCCGTGCAGGGCTTCCCAGCGGCTTTGCCAGTGGTCCGGGCCGCTGTTCTGCCAGCCGGGCAGGATGAGAATGTTCCGTGGTTCCACGTGAAACGGCCCCGCGCTCACATCTTGCGGATGCGTTCGACCATTTCGCCGGCGAACGCCAGGAACGCCTGGCTGCCCCGGGCCGACGGGTCGAAGATCACACCGGGCAGGCCGTAGCTCGGGGCTTCGGCCAGGCGCACGTTGCGCGGGATCACCGTGTTGAACACCTTGTCGCCAAAGTGGGCCTTGAGCTGGTCGCTCACCTGCTGCTGCAGGGTGATGCGCGGATCGAACATGACGCGCAGCAGGCCGATGATCTGCAGGTCCTTGTTGAGGTTGGCGTGCACCTGCTTGA
>CAZFOT010000405.1:0-487 GCA_964520365.1 uncultured Hydrogenophaga sp. | reverse complement strand
AGCGCGAAGTACTCGCACTGCATGGGCACGATCACGCCGTGGGCCGAGCACAGGCCGTTGAGGGTGAGCATGGACAGGCTGGGCGGGCAGTCGATGAGCACGAAGTCGTGGTCGGCGTCCACGGCGGCCAGCGCCTGCTTAAGCCGCCGCTCGCGCCGCTCCACATCGACCAGCTCGACCTCGGCACCGGCGAGTTCGCGGTTGGCGCCGAGCACGTGGTAGCCGCACTTCTCCGAATAGACGGCCGCTTCGGCCACGTTGGCCGATTCCAGCAGCACGTCGTAGACCGACAGCGCCATGCTGCGCTTGTCCACGCCCGAGCCCATGGTGGCGTTGCCCTGGGGGTCCAGATCGACCATCAGCACCCGCTGGCCGATCTTGGCCAGTCCGGCCGCGAGGTTCACGGTGGTGGTGGTCTTCCCTACCCCGCCCTTCTGGTTGGCGACACAGAAAATCTTGGCCATCAGATACGCCCCCACGCTCCGCC
>CAZFOT010000404.1:0-2112 GCA_964520365.1 uncultured Hydrogenophaga sp. | reverse complement strand
CTGGCGCAGAAACTCGAAGGCATGACGCGCAACATCGGCATGCATGCCGGCGGCGTGCTGATCGCGCCGGGAAAACTCACTGATTTCTGCCCGCTCTACATGCAGCCTGGCAGCGACTCCGCCGTCAGCCAGTACGACAAGGACGACGTGGAGGCGGTGGGCCTGGTGAAGTTCGACTTTCTGGGCCTGGCCACGCTGACCATCCTGGAGATCGCGCGCGAGCTCATCGCGAAGCGCCACCAGGGCAAGGAAAACTTCCGCTTCGAGGACGTGCCGCTGGACGACCAGAGGGTGTACGCGCTGTTCTCGCGCGGGCAGACCGAAGCCGTGTTCCAGTTTGAAAGCCGCGGCATGCAGGGCATGCTGAAAGACGCCAAGCCCAGCCGGCTGGAAGACCTGATTGCCCTGAACGCGCTCTACCGGCCGGGCCCGATGGACCTGATCCCCAGCTTCGTGGCGCGCAAGCACGGGCGCGAGCCCATCGAATACCCGCACCCGCTGGTGGCCGAGATGCTGTCCGAGACCTACGGCATCATGGTCTACCAGGAACAGGTGATGCAGACCGCGCAGATCCTGGGCGGCTATTCGCTCGGCGGCGCCGACATGCTGCGCCGGGCCATGGGCAAGAAGAAGGCCGAGGAAATGGCCGAGCACCGCGCCATCTTCCGCGCCGGCGCCGCCAAGAACGGCATCGACGAGGGAAAGGCCGACGAGGTCTTCGACCTGATGGAGAAGTTCGCGGGCTACGGCTTCAACAAGTCGCACGCCGCCGCCTACTCGCTGCTGGCCTACCACACGGCCTGGCTCAAGGTGCACTACACGGCCGAGTTCTTCTGCGCCAACATGACGGTGGAAATGGACGACACCGACAAGCTCAGGGTGCTGTTCGAGGACGCGCTGAAGATGGGCATGACGTTCGAGGCGCCCGATGTGAACCGGGGCTTCCACCGGTTCGAGCCGATCGGCGACAAGGCCATCCGCTACGGGCTGGGCGCCATCAAGGGCACCGGCCAGCAGGCCATCGAAGCCATCGTGGCGGCGCGCGAAGGCCGTGGCGAAGGGCCCAGCGGCGAGGAGGCCGGGCCGTTCAAGAGCCTGTTCGACTTCTGCCGGCGGGTCGACCGCACGCGGCTGAACAAGCGCACGGTGGAGGCGCTGATCAAGGCAGGCGCCTTCGACTCGCTGCACCTGAACCGGGCCGAGACCCTTGCTTCGGTGGAGCGCGCCTTCGACTTCGCCGCCGCCCAGCAGGCCAACGCCAACCAGGGCGGCCTGTTCGATCTCATGGGGGGCGACGACCATGGGTCGAGTACCCAGGAGCCCGACCTGGTGGCCACCACCCCCTGGGGCGTGAAGGAGCGCCTCACGCTGGAGAAGACGGCGATAGGCTTCTATTTCTCCGGCCACCTCTTCGACGAGGTCCAGCGCGAGGTCCGGCGCTTTGCCCGCACCGAACTTGCCGACGTGAAGGAGAGCCGCGACCCGGTGATCCTGGCGGGCATCGTCACCGACTTCCGGGTCATCAACGGGCAGCGCGGCAAGCTCGCGCTGTTCAAGCTCGACGACAAGACCGCCGTGCTCGAGGTCAGCGCCGATGAGAACCTCATCAACGCCCACCGCAGCGTGCTCAAGGACGACGAACTCATCATCGTGCAGGCCGTGGCCCAGCCCGACCGCTTCTCGGGTGGCCTGCGGCTGAAGATCCAGCAGATCTGGGACCTTGCCGCCGCCCGCTGCCGCTTCGGCAAGTACCTGCGCGTGGCGGTGAACGGCCAGGCGCCCTCGGTGGCCCAGCTGGTGCGCGAGTTTCCGCCCCGCAGCGAGGCGACCGAGCAGGGCGAACTGGTGCGTGGCCTGCCGGTGCGGCTGGCCTTGCAGCGCTCGGGGGTCCAGTGCGAACTGCAACTGGACGACCGGGCGCTGTTCTTCCCCACCGACGCCGCCCTGGCGAGCTGGATGGCGCAGGCACACGGCCAGCGGGCTGAAATCATTTATGAGTAGTAGGGACACCCCCCTGCGCCGCTGACGCGGCTTCCCCCCTCACTGGCGCGCCCTTTGGGCGCTTGGAGGGGGGACGGCATCTCGGGCCGGCAAAGCCGGACCCTTGCTGCC
>CAZFOT010000403.1:0-2134 GCA_964520365.1 uncultured Hydrogenophaga sp. | reverse complement strand
GTCGGTGCTGTGCCGCATGTGGAACAGGGAGTCGCGGTAGAACAGCGTCTTGCCCTGCTTGGCCAGGCCGAGCGCGTTGTAGAACTCGGCGCGCGGCTTGCGCGGCATCATGCCGCGCAGGAACTGCACGTAGGCGCTGGGAATTTCCATGTCCACCATGAAGTAGGCGCGCGCGAAGCTGAACAGGATCAGCAGGTCGTCCTCGCCGAACAGGGCCGCGTCCACCACCAGCTTGCCGGCGGCGTTGTGCAGGATGGGCAGCGCGAACGGCACCTCCTGGAAGCCGTTGATGATCTTGCCCACCACGTAGGCGCCCTTGTTGCGAAAGAACAGGCCGGAGAGCACCTGGAACTGGAAGTTCGCCCGCAGCTTGACGTGGTCGAAGTGCCGCTTCATGGCGGCCAGCACCAGGCCGGCGTCGCGCTCCAGGTCCTCGAACGGCACGCGCAGGCCGAATTCCTGGATCATGCGCAGCGCCTCGGCCTGCATGTTGTCCACCGTGGGGTAGTAACAGCGGTAGGTGGGGCTGGCGGTGGGCTCCTCGTTCTCGATGTATTCGGTGGAGACCGCCGGGCGCACGAAGATGAAGTCGTTCTGGAAATACGCGCGCTTGAGGATCTTGGTGGTGGCCGAGTTGAAGAAGGTCTCGGCCAGCTCGGGCTGGTGGTGGTTCACCAGCAATCCGATGTAGTGCAGCTTGACCTGTTCCCACACGTTCATGGGCTGGGCATCGGCGCCGAACTCCTTCATCAGCCGCTTCACGCATTCGTTCACGCGCAGGTCGTAGAACTCGATGCGCTCGCGCTGGGCGCGCTGCTGCCCGCGCCAGTCGCGCGTCTCGAAGCGGTGCTTGGCGCGGGCCGATTCGGTGCGGAACAGGCGGTAGTGGCGGTTGAATCCGTCCCGCATCGCCTTGGCGATCTCGTAGGCCACCGTGGAGTCGAGGCGCTGGGGAAACATGGAGCGGGCTCCTGGAAGAACTTTGAACGTTGAACGGGCGACGCCGGCGCTCAGGCAGCGCGCTCGGCGCAAACGCCGGCAATCGCGGCGCGGTAGGCCGGCTCCAACTGGTCGTTGCCGTTCACCGTCACGTGCATGTCGTGCAGCAGGCCGTCGCGCAGGCCATAGACCCAGCCATGCAGCGTGAGCGGCTGCCCACGCGCCCACGCGTCCTGCACCACGGTGGTGTGGGCCACGTTCATCACCTGCTCGATGGCGTTGAGCTCGCACAGCACATCGATCCGGTGCGCTTCGGGCGTGGCCTCGATCAGCGCCAGGTGGCGGTCGCGCACGTCCTTGATGTGGCGCAGCCAGTTGTCTGCCAGCCCCACGCGCACGTCGCGCAGCGCGGCCTGCACGCCGCCGCAGCCGTAATGCCCCACCACCATCAGGTGCTCGACCTTGAGCAGGTCCACCGCGTACTGGATGGTCGAGAGGCAGTTGAGGTCGGTCGGCACGACCACGTTCCCCACGTTGCGGTGCACGAACACCTCGCCGGGGTCGAGGCCGGTGATCTGGTTGGCCGGCACGCGGCTGTCGGAGCAGCCGATCCACATGTAGCGCGGGTTCTGTTGCGCCAGCAGATCGGTGAAGAACGTGGGGCGCGCGGCCACCATGTCGGCAGCCCAGACACGGTTGCACTCGAAGAGGTCGTTGAGGTCGGGTGTCATGCGGCGATCTTAGGGCCTGTTCACGATCTACAAGGGGCCGCGCGCCGCGGGATCAGCAGGTCTCGGCAAACAGCTCCCGGCCGATCAGCATGCGGCGGATCTCGCTGGTGCCGGCGCCGATCTCGTAGAGCTTGGCATCGCGCCACAAACGGCCCAGCGGGTATTCGTTGATGTAGCCGTTGCCGCCGAAGATCTGCACGCCCTCGCCCGCCATCCAGGTGGCCTTCTCGGCCGTCCACAGGATGACCGAGGCGCAGTCCTTGCGCACCTGGCGCACGTGCTCGGTGCCCAGCAGGTCCAGGTTCTTGGCCACGGTGTAGGCAAAGCTGCGCGCGGCCTGCAGCACGGTGTACATGTCGGCCACCTTGCCCTGGATGAGCTGGAACTCGCCGATGCTCTGGCCGAACTGCTTGCGGTCGTGGATGTAGGGCACCACGTTGTCCATCACCGACTGCATGATGCCC
>CAZFOT010000402.1:0-2137 GCA_964520365.1 uncultured Hydrogenophaga sp. | reverse complement strand
TGCCCGAGACCATCATGCGCAGGTAGTCGGTGATGAACTCCACCACGTGGTGGTCCTGGACGATGACGGGATAGCGCTTGAACACGGCCGACTCGTGCGGGTTCTCCACGTCCTGCTCGATCGCCATCAGGCCTTCCTTGCGCGCCTTCTGCAGCAGGTCGTACTGCAGCGCCAGCAGTTGCAGGTAGCGTTCCTTGGTGTACTTGGAGCCCTTGAGCGCCATCGGAATGGCCCTCATGGTGGCCTTGAGCACCTTGGGCTGGTTGTTCACCACGAAAGCGCCCATCGAGCCGCCGCCGATGATGAGCATCTCCAGCGGCAGCGCCTTCATGATCACGGCCATGTTGCCGCCCGCGATGGCGAAGCCGCCGAAGATGCAAACGAGCGCAACGACGTATCCGATGATGACAAACATGTGCGTGAGCCTGAAACAAGACGCCGCGCGCGGCCGCCGGCGTGGTGTGGAGGATGAAGTTCTCTAGCGGTCAACTCTATGGGCGAAAGGGCCAGGCCATAAACGCGAAATGGACCCGCATCGGGGTCCATTTCAGGGTTTGCACCAGCAGGGAGGTGTTCCCTTTCACCTGCAGCGCCCTCACCCCAGCCCTCTCCCGCCAGCGGGAGAGGGAGCGCATGCAAGACATGCCTTCGTCCAGGGGCAGCAAGGGTCCGGCTCCGCCGGCCCGAGGGTGCCGTCCCCACTCCAAGCGCCGAAGGCGCGCAAGGGAGGGGGGAAGCCGCGCAGCGGCGCAGGGGGGAGCCCTCTAATGCAACCGCAAACCGCCGCTGGCCGCGCCCTTGCCGGCGCGCGCCGGCGGCTCGCACATGCCGCAAACGAAGTGGCGGGCGCTCTCGTACGGCTCGGAGACGAAGTGGCCGCCGCAGCAGGAGCACTTGGTCAGGGTCAGCATGCCGTTGTCGACGAACTTCACCAGGCGCCAGGCGCGCGTGACCGACAGCAGGGGTTCGATGGCGCTGGCCTGCATCTGCTCGCTGTACAGGCGGAAGGCCTTGATCACGGTGTCGATCTCCTCGAGCTCGCTGGTCTTGGAGAGGTATTCGTGGATATTGAGGAACAGCGACGCGTGGATGTTGGGCTGCCAGGTCAGGAACCAGTCGGTGGAGAAAGGCAACTGCCCCTTGGAAGGGCTCTTGCCCGCGACTTCCTTGTACAGGCGCAGCAAGCGCTCGTACGACAGGCTGGTCTCGTACTCCAGCACCTGCAGGCGAGCGCCGAGCTGGATCAGGGAGATGGCGCGCTCGATGTCGCGCGACTCGTTGAGGATGCTTTTCTGCGTGGCCATGTCCGACTCCAGGTGGTTCAGTGCGTTGCCATCGATTCGGCGAACTTGCCGGCCATCAGGATGCTGGCGTGCAGCTGGGTGGTGGTGGCGTTGTCCACCTTCTTCACGTTGTGGTTGGTCAACAGGTTCCAGACCAGGTCGTCGTCCACGCGGAAGCGGCACAGCAGCATGTTGCTCGACGCGATCTTGAGCAGTTGCGCGGTGGAGAGCATGCCCAGCAGGTCGGCGGCTTCCTCGCTCAAGCCCAGGCGGAACAGCGCCTCGGCGCGGTCCTTGCGGATCAGGTTCTGGGCCAGCATCAGGTAGGTCAGGTTGGCTTCGCGGATTTCGGCCAAGAGTTGTTCGCTGTCCATGTGTATCTCCTTGAGGATCGGTCGGCAGTGGTGCGGGTCGGTTGACTGGGCTTGCGTTTGCTGAGTCGATGTGTGCAATTGTGTCGGCCGGTTAAAAAACTTGAATCGGCGAATCGCTGTTTGGCGTGTCGGCGCGGACCCTACGGCTTGTCAGGCAAATGCCTACATCTTTGGTTCTCAAATCGGCGCTGCCTGTGGGTGCTGCCGCAGCGCCCTGCGCCCAGGACAAGGAACCGCACCGCGCAGCAGGGCCTTGTTCACGCAACGGATTTCCGAGCGCGCTAAAGAATCTCCGTGAGGCTCCGAAATGGAACCCAACGGACTTCTAGAAAAGGTTCGTCGTCCGGCCAGCAAGGCGGCAAGAAGGCGACAGGCGCAAAGCCTCAGCCAACGCGCTCAGCCCCGCCCCGGTCATGGCAGCCAGCCCCCCCTGGCTGGTGTCGAGATTGGCAGCAATGCCGGATTGCTTTTATCCATTTT
>CAZFOT010000401.1:657-2152 GCA_964520365.1 uncultured Hydrogenophaga sp. | reverse complement strand
AGGCCGGTTCGTCGAACTGGATGATGTCCACGCCATCGGCCTGCAGCGCCAGCGCTTCCTGGTTGAGCAGCTCGGCAAAGGCCATGGCCATCTTCACCTTGTCGCCGTAGAAGCGGTCGGCCACGGTGTCCACGATGGTCATGGGGCCGGGCAGGGTGAACTTGAGCTTCTTCGTCGTGTGCCTGCGCGCCAGCTGCGCTTCAAAGGCGTGCACACGGCCCTTGAGCCGCAACGGCGCGACCACCTGCGGCACCTGCGCGTCGTAGCGGTTGTTGCGGATGCCCATGGTCACCTTGTGCTCGAAGTCGATGCCCTCGACGTGCTCGACGAAGCCGTGGACGAAATGCTGGCGCGCCTGCTCGCCGTCGCCGATCACGTCCAGCCCGGCGTCTTCCTGCGCCTTGATCCACAGCAGCGTGGCGTCGGCCTTGGCTTGCTGCAGCTCGGCGCCCTGTGCCCTCCACTCGGGCCAGAGCTTTCCGGTTTCGGCCAGCCAGGCCGGCTTGGGCAGGCTGCCCGCGATCGCAGTGGTGAACATGGTGTCTCCTTGTCGTGATGAAAAACGCTAAACGCTGCCGCTTGGGCATCTTGGCATTCTGCCGCTGTCCGGCGCTTATTTGGCCTGCACATGAACACATGCAAAAACCTTCCTTGTGTCCGCGGCAGGTCCGGCGCAGAGTGTTTCCATGCCAGCCGTTGCCACGTTCGACACCTTGGGTCATGGATTGACCCTCCAGGTCTGCGATGCCGCCACGTGCCCCCTGGCGACCGCGCTCGGTGTGCGATGGGGCCGGTGGCCCGAGCGGTCTTGTACATCCGGCGCGGCCGCCGTGGAGATCGCCTACGAGCGGGAGCTGGCCCACTTGCGCGCATCGATGGGCCCGTGCGGGTCCGAGCGATTGCATCTGGGCTCTGGAGCGCCGCAGCCGGGACCCCAGTGGCGGCAGGAAATCGCCAGCGAAACCGCCGGCGCCTGCCTGATCCTTGCCGGCACCGCGCTGCTGACCGTCAGGACCTCTGGCGGTTTCACGGGCCTGCTCTGCGAAGCCGGGGACTGGGTGGTGCTGCCCGCCGGCGTGCCCCACGTGTTCGACATCGGCGAGGCGGCCGATCCGGGCGTCGACGTGTATCGCCTGTGTGCCGGAGCGCGCGGCTGGTTTCCTTTTCCCACCGCGCGGCCGCTGCCCGAATCCCTGCCCGGGCTGGATGCCTTCGTGCTGCGGCTTCTGAGCGAACTGGGCGAAGAACTGCAAGGGGAGTGAAGGGCACCCTTCAGGGGCACCGAGGGTCCGGCTCCGCCGGCCCGAGATGCCGTCTCCCCTCCAAGCGCCCCAAGCAAGGGCGCGCAAGAGAGGGGGGACGCCGCAAAGCGGCGCAGGGGGGTGTTCCTAAACCCTTTCGAAGATCGCCGCAATGCCCTGGCCGCCGCCGATGCACATGGTCACCAGCGCGTAGCGGCCCTGGATGCGCTGCAGCTCGTACAGCGCCTTCACCG
>CAZFOT010000401.1:0-647 GCA_964520365.1 uncultured Hydrogenophaga sp. | reverse complement strand
CACCGTGATCAGCGCGCCGGTGGCGCCGATGGGGTGGCCCAGCGAAATGCCCGAGCCGTTGGGGTTGACCTTGGCCGGGTCCAGGCCCAGGTCTTTGGTGACGGCGCAGGCCTGCGCGGCGAAAGCCTCGTTGGCCTCGATCACGTCGAGGTCGGCGACCGTGAGGCCGGCCTTCTTCAGCGCGAGCTGCGTGGCCGGCACCGGGCCGATGCCCATGTACTTCGGGTCGACGCCGGCATGGGCGTAGGCCACCAGTCGGGCCAGGGGCGCCAGGCCGCGCGCCTTGGCGGTGGCGGCTTCCATCAGCACCACGGCGGCCGCGGCGTCGTTGATGCCCGAGGCGTTGCCGGCGGTGACGGTGCCGTTCTCCTTCACGAACACCGGCTTGAGCTTGCCCAGGTCTTCCAGCGTGCAGTCGGGGCGGAAGTGTTCGTCGGTGGCGTAGGCCACTTCACCCTTGCGGCTCTTGAGCATGACCGGGACGATCTGGTCCTTGAACAGGCCGGCATCGGTGGCCTTCTGGGCGCGGTTGTGGCTTTCCACCGCTAGCCGGTCCTGGTCCTCGCGGGTGATGCCCCATTTGGCGGCGATGTTCTCGGCTGTCACGCCCATGTGGATGGTGTGGAAGGGGTCGTGCAGCGCGCCGA
>CAZFOT010000400.1:0-2164 GCA_964520365.1 uncultured Hydrogenophaga sp. | reverse complement strand
CGCGGATGCTGCGCGCCACCACGGTCGCCCATGTGTCGATGTCCTTCAGCGTGTAGCCCACCACCGTGGGTTTGCCGGTGGTGCCGCTGCTGGCATGGATGCGCGCGCACTGCTCGCGCGGCACCGCGAACATGCCGAACGGGTAGCTGTCGCGCAGGTCCTTCTTGGTGGTGAAGGGGAATTTCGCCAGGTCCGCCAGGCTGCGGCAATCGTCCGGGTGCACGCCCGCCGCGTCGAACTTGGCGCGGTACACGGGCGAGTTCTGGTAGGCGTGGCGCAGCGCGGCCTGCAGGCGCTTGAGCTGCAGGGCGCGCAGTTCGTCGATGCTGGCTCTCTCGATGGGTTCGAGCGGAAACGCGTTCATGCGGGGTCCTCTTCTGGAAACACGGTGCCGGGGATCTGCGCGCTCTTGCCGCGGAACATGGCCACGACTTCGCCGCGCTGGTTGCTGACCTTCATGTCGTAGATGCCGTGGCGGCCCTGCAGCGTCTGTTCCGCGCCCTCGCAGGTGAGCACGTCGCCGGCGTGCGCGGGCTTGAGGAACTCGATGCTGCAGCCCGCCGCCACCGCGTTCCGGTTGTGGCTGTTGCAGGCGTAGGCGAAGGCGGTGTCGGCCAGCGTGAAGATGAAGCCGCCATGGCAGATCTGGTGACCGTTGAGGTGCAGGGGCCTCACGGCCATGCGCAGCACCGCACGTCCCGGCTCGACGCTGACCCGTTCGATGCCCATGGTTTCACGCGCCGCCACGTCCACGGCGAACATAGCCTCGCCGACGCGGGTCGCTCTTTCTTGTGGCGTCATCATTCCCCCTTGAACTGCGCCGGGCGCTTCTGGCGGAACGCCATCACGCCTTCGATGTAGTCGTGCGTGCGACCCAGCGCCGACTGGGTGTCGCGCTCCGCGTCGAGCTGCTCGCTGAAGCTGCGGGTGCCGGCGTCGCGCAGCAGGCCGCGCGTGGCCACCAGGGCCTTGGTCGGCATGACGGCGAGCTTGTCGGCCATGGCGAGCGCCGCGGACAGCGGGTCGTCGGCCACGTCCCAGATCATCCCCCACTCCCTGGCCTGCGCCGCGGGCAGCTTGTCGCCCGTCATGGCCAGCGCCATGGCGCGCGCCAGGCCCAGCCGCTCCACCAGCAGCCAGCTGCCGCCGGCGTCGGGAATCAGGCCGATCTTGCTGAAGGCCTGGATAAAGCTGGCCGACGGCGCGGCGATGGCGATGTCGCAGCACATGACCAGCGAGGCGCCCGCGCCCGCCGCCACGCCGTTGACGGCCGCGAGAGTGGGCATGCGCAGGTTCTGGAACCGCCGCGCGGTCGGGTTGAAGGCCTCCTCGATCACCGGGCCGGGGTCGGCGCGCTGGACCAGGTCGGGGCCGGGCTCGAAGTCGAACTCGGCCAGGTCGGCGCCGGCGCAGAAGCCGCGCCCCGCGCCCGTGAGCACCAGCGCTCGGATGGCGGGGTTGGCCTCGGCCCGGTCGAGCGCGGCCCAGAGCGCGCGGTGCATGGCGCGGGTGAAGCTGTTGAGCGCTTCGGGACGGTTGAGCGTGAGCAGAGCGACGGCCCCGCGCTCTTCATACAGCACGGAGCTGTCCACGGCGGTGGTGTTCATGCGGTGTTGTCTCCTCGATGATGGGTGGTTTTCGACGCAATTTACCATTAACCGACCAAACGGTCGGCTAATGGTTTCCCTGGGTGAACCCACTATAGTTGACGCATACGTCAATTCCCCATCCGCAGCAACCCTTCCGAGGAAACCCATGAGCGAGACATCCACCCCCGAACTCATCACCGTGCGCACCGAAGGGCGCGTGGGCATCGTCACCCTGAACCGGCCCAAGCAGCTCAACGCCCTGAACAACCAGCTCATGGACGAGCTGGGCGCCGCCCTCAAGGCCTTCGATGCCGACGAGGCCATCGGCTGCATGGTCCTCACCGGCAGCGAAAAAGCCTTCGCCGCCGGCGCCGACATCGGCGCCATGGCCACCTACACCTTCGCCGACGTCTACAAGGGCGACTACATCACGCGCAACTGGGAAACCATCCGCAGCATCCGCAAGCCCGTGATCGCCGCCGTCAGCGGCTTCGCCCTGGGCGGCGGCTGCGAGCTGGCCATGATGTGCGACTTCATCATCGCCGCCGACAACGCGAAGTTCGGCCAGCCCGAGA
>CAZFOT010000399.1:0-2172 GCA_964520365.1 uncultured Hydrogenophaga sp. | reverse complement strand
TCTTCTGCACCTCCAGCGCCTGGATGGTGGCGCCCAGGGCCTTGGCGTTCTGGTCCAGCCAGAAGTGCACCGCCTTGAGTTCCTCGATGCGCTTTTCGAGGTCTTCCACGTTGAAGGTGGGCGCCACCCAGTTGCCCAGGTTGGGCAGTTGCGGAATGCTTTTCTCCAACCCCTGCGCCACACCGCCGGCGGCCTGTCCGGCGAGGTTCTGCAGGAACTCGAAGCCGGGCACGAATTTGCCGAATCCACTGGCGTCGCTCATGGGCGTCTCCTGGTTGTGTTCAGCCGTCCACGCCGTAGCGGGGCGCGCGGCGCTCCCGCAAGGATGCCACACCTTCGCGCACATCGGGTCCGGCAAAACCCATGAATTCGAGCGCCAGCGAGGTGTCGAAGGCGGGTCCGGCCTGGCGCAGCCAGTTGTTGAGCGAATACTTGGTCCAGCGGATGGCGCTCTGGCTGCCGCTGGCGAGGCGGTCGGCCACCTCGTAGGCCTTGTCCAGCAGCGCGTCGTCCTCCACCGCCAGCGACACCAGGCCGATGCGCTCGGCTTCTTCGCCGCTGATGGGGTCGCACAGCATCAGGTAGTACTTGGCCTTGGCCATGCCGCACAGCAGCGGCCAGACGATGGCCGCGTGGTCGCCCGCGGCCACGCCCAGGCGGGTGTGGCCATCGACGATCTTCGCGCTCTTCGCCGCAATGGAGATGTCGGCCAGCAGGCCGGCCACCAGGCCCGCGCCCACGGCCGGGCCGTGCATGGCGCTCACGATGGGCTTGTCGCAGTTGATCACGTTGTAGACCAGGTCGCGTGCTTCTTTCCAGACGCGGGTGCGCACCTCGAAATCGGTCGCCATGTCCTGCACCAGGGCCAGATCGCCGCCACCGGAGAAGCCCAGGCCGCTGCCGCGCAGCACGGCGCAGCGCACGCTGTCGTCGCGCCCGACGTCGCGCCAGATTTCGCTCAGTTCCCAGTGGCCCTCGTGGCCGGCGGTGGGCAGCTTGCCATTGCCGCCCGGGCCGTCGGCGCGCATCTGGATGTCGAGCACGCTGGGCGTGCCGTCCACCAGCGGGCCGCGGCGGGTGATGGCAAGGGTCTGGTAGCGGTCGTAGTCGATCGGGGTCATGGTGGTCTCCTTGTGGAATCGAGGTCTCCGGTGGATTGTGCTTGACCTGCGTCAAGGGCGCGGGCACGCTGTCCGGCCAGTATCGGACCCATACAAGGAGGCCCCATGAGCACATCCATTTCCGACACCTTCGGCGCCCAGTTGACCCAGATGCGGCGCGACCTGCTGGATCGGCTGCGGGCCCAGCGCGGCGGTACGCGCGGCCGCGCCGAGGCCGCTGCCGATGCGCGCGACATGGCCAGCGACGACTGGGCCAAGGCCGACGAAGAGTTCGATCTGAGCGTGGCCCTGGAGGAGCGCGAGGCGGCCGAACTCCAGGCGATCGACGCGGCGCTCCAGCGCGTGGCCGACGGCAGCTACGGGCTGTGCCTGCAATGCGGCGTGCCCATCCCCACGGCACGCCTGCATGCGCAACCCACCGCCGGGCGCTGCGTGGATTGCCAGGCCCGCAGCGAGTGAGACCGCTTCGTGGGTATGCTCGGTGCCATGAACGATGAAGCCCCCATCCGCACCCGAAGCCTGTTCCACCTGGCCTTCAACGTCACCGACCTCGACGCCGCGCGCCGTTTCTACGGCGGGGTGCTCGGTTGCCGCGAGGGCCGCAGCACCGACACCTGGGTCGATTTCGACTTCTTCAGCCACCAGATATCGCTGCACCTGGGCGAGCCGCTGAAGACCGCGCGCACCGGCCACGTGGGCGACCATCTGGTGCCCATGCCGCACTTCGGCCTGGTGCTGCTGCTGCCGGACTGGAAGGCGCTGGCCGAGCGGCTGAGCACCGCCGGCACCGAGTTCGTGCTGGCCCCCCAAGTGCGCTTCGAAGGCCAGCCGGGCGAGCAGTGGACGATGTTCTTCCTCGACCCGTTCGGCAACCCGATCGAAGTCAAGGGGTTTGTGACGCTCGATCAGGTCTACGCGAGCTAGAAGGCTCCCCCCGCCGCGCTGCGCGCGACCCCCCAGGGGGCGGCACTGGCGGCCCGGCCAAGCCGGTTCCGCGGTGCCCTGGCATGAGTCACTTCGCGCATACCGACCACGCGCTGAGGCTTATTTT
>CAZFOT010000398.1:0-2175 GCA_964520365.1 uncultured Hydrogenophaga sp. | reverse complement strand
GAGCCGGACCCTTGCTGCCCCTGGACGAAGACACGTCTTGCCTGCGCTCCCTCTCCCGCTTGCGGGAGAGGGCTGGGGTGAGGGCCTCGGCGCACTGAAAAACTGAAGGGAACCACACCATGAGCCATCACATTCTTTCCGCCCGCCGCGTGCCGGCGCCGAGCGAGACCACCCACGACGCCGATGTGCTGGTGATCGGTGGCGGCCCGGCCGGCACCTGGGCTGCCATCGCCGCCGCCGCCCAGGGCGCCAGCGTGATCCTGGTGGACAAGGGCTTCTGCGGCACCTCGGGCGCCACCGCGCCCTCGGGCACCGGCGTGTGGGCGGTGCCGCCCGACCTGCAGGCGCGCGCCGCCGCGAAGGCCCAGCGCGAAGCGCCCGGCGGCTTCCTGGCCAGCCACGCCTGGATGGACCGCGTGCTGGAGCAGACCTGGCACAACTTGCAGCAGCTCGCCGACTGGGGCTACCCCTTCCCGGTGGACGAGGCCGGCCACGAGCGGCGCAACTCGCTGCAGGGGCCGGAATACATGCGCCTGATGCGCAAGCGCGTGAAGGCCGCGGGCGTGCGCATCCTGGACCACCACCCGGCCCTGGAACTGCTGGTGGACGCCAGCGGACAGGTGGGCGGCGCCACCGGTGTGACCGAGCCGGACGAGACCCCCTGGTCGGTGCGCGCCGGCGCGGTGGTGCTGGCCAGTGGCGGCTGCGCCTTCCTGAGCAAGGCGCTGGGCACGGACGTACTCACCGGCGACGGCCACCTGATGGCCGCCGAGGCCGGCGCCAGCCTCTCGGGCATGGAGTTCTCCAGCGCCTACGGCCTGGGGCCGGCTTTCTCCAGCGTCACCAAGTCGCTGTTCTACAACTGGGCCACCTTCCGCGACCCCACGG
The DNA here is from genome assembly GCA_964520365.1 of uncultured Hydrogenophaga sp. Classification (GTDB taxonomy): domain Bacteria; phylum Pseudomonadota; class Gammaproteobacteria; order Burkholderiales; family Burkholderiaceae_C; genus Hydrogenophaga. The sequence goes on along the minus strand of CAZFOT010000398.1, from coordinate 1,287 downwards.
GCGCCGAGATCCCGGGCGCGGGATCGTCGCACGGGCGCAGCGTGATCGCGCGGCGCCTGATCGACGAGCCGGTGTACGCGGTGCTCGACAAGGCCGACGGCCAGGTGCGCCAGTGGATGCGCCAGGCCCAGCCCAATTTCTTCCTGCCGTTCGACCGGCAGGGCCTGGACCCGTTCACGCAGGCGTTCCCGATCACGCTGCGGCTCGAAGGCACGGTGCGCGGCACCGGCGGCCTGCAGCTGCAGGCCGAGGACTGCGGCACCGGCGTGCCCGGCCTCTACGCGGCGGGCGACGTGGCTTCGCGCGAGCCGATCTGCGGCGGCTTCACCGGCGGCGGCAGCCACAACGCGGCCTGGGCGCTGTCCACCGGCTTCTGGTCGGGCGCGGGCGCGGCGCGCTTTGCCGTGGCCCAGCGCCACCACGGCGCGCGCGCACCCTTGTGGCACGCCGGCGGCGTGGGCCTGCAGGCGCTGGGCACAGGGCAGCAGCGCATCGACCCGCGCGCCACCATCGAGGTGGTGCAGGCCGAGGTGTTTCCGCTGCAGCGCAACTGGTTCCGCACCGGCGAAGGGCTGCAGGCCTCGCTGTCGCGGCTGGACGCCCTGTGGGACTTCGCGGCGCGAAGCGCGCCGGCCGCGCGCCTGACCCGGCGCCGCACCCGGCAGGCCGTGGCCCTGCTGGCCCACGCCCGCTGGATGTACCGCAGCGCGCTGGAGCGCACCGAGACACGCGGCATGCACCGCCGCACCGACCACCCGCAGACCGACGACGCGCAGCGCCAGCACGTGGTCACCGGCGGACTCGATGCCGTGTGGGTGCGCCGCGATGCCGCGGGCCAGCCCGGGCAGCCCGCCACCGACCCGCGCTGGCTGGAGGCGGCGGCATGATCGAACTGATCGACGCCGGGCGCTGCACGGGCTGCAACATCTGCGTGGAAGTCTGCCCCACCCGCGTGTTCGACAAGGCCGCCCGGGACGGGCTGCCGGCGATCGCGCGCCAGTCCGACTGCCAGACCTGCTTCATGTGCGAGCTGTACTGCCCGGAGGACGCGCTGTACGTGGCGCCCCAGACCGCCGCGCTGCCGGCCGTGTCGCTGCCCGCGCTCGCGAGCGCCGCACCCTGGGGCAGCTACCGCCGCTCGGTGGGCTGGCACGAACGCGGCGCCAGCACCGCCGGCGCCGACCAGAGCTACCACCTGCTGAACATGCGATAACTCCCCCCTGCGCCGCTGATGCGGCTTCCCCCCTCTCTGGCGCGCCGCTTTGCGGCGCTTGGAGGGGGGACGGC
>CAZFOT010000397.1:0-2179 GCA_964520365.1 uncultured Hydrogenophaga sp. | reverse complement strand
CCTTCATCCAGGGGCATCAAGGGTCCGGCTCCGCCGGCCCGAGATGCCGTCCCCCCTCCAAGCGCCGCGCAGCGGCGCGCCAGAGAGGGGGGAAGCCGCGTCAGCGGCGCAGGGGGGTGTGCTCAGTCCTCGAAAGGTAGCGTCATGTTGCGCAGATCCTTGCGGGTCTCCACCAGCACCAGAGGGCCTTCGTCCAGTACGACCACCGGGCGGGGCTCGCGGGGCACATGAATGGGCTTGGGCTCGGCGGCGATCGCCGCCTGCGCCTGGGCCACCTTGTCCGGGTCGGAGTTCACCCACTCCAGGCCGCTGGACTGCGCCACTTGCTGGAGCGATTCGATGGACAGCGTGAACGCGGGCACGGCGGGCAGCCGGGCGGTCGCGGGCTCGGCCGCTGCCACGGGCGCAACGGTCACGGGCGCAGGCGCAGGCCGTGGGTCCGCTTCTGCCTTGGCGAAGCCGGTTTCGACCGCTTGCGGCGCGATGGCGGGCGTGGGCAGTTGTTCTTCCGCCGCCGCGACCGGGGCAGCTGCCGGAGCCGCCTCGGTGGGAAGACTGAAGTAGCTGCTGCGCACCGGCGGCTCGTAGGCGCCTTCGTCCCGCGCCGGTGCCGTGACCGCTTCAGGTGCGAGGGCGGGTGCGGGGGCATCGTCCTGGCCGGCCTCGTTGGCGTTGGCGTCTTCGCGGGGCGAGCGCTCGCGGCGATCGCGGCCGTAGCGGTCGCGGCTGCGCCGTTCGCGGGGCGCGCGCGCGGTGGCTTCGCCTTCTTCCCGGGGTTGGGCCGGGTTGGCGTTTGCTTGTGCGTCGGCAGCGGCTTCGACACCTTGCTCAAGCGGCTGTGCGCTGGCGTCCGTCACGCCTTGCGGCAGGGCTTCGCCCTGCTCCGTGCTCGCCGAACGGCGCCGGTTGTCGTTGCGTCCGCGGCGCTCGCGGCGCTGGGTGTCGGACGTCTCGCCGGTATCGCCCGCCTGGGCATTGGCGTTGGCGGCAAGCGCCGTGGCCTGATCGTCCGCAGGCGCTTCGCGCCGGTTGTCCCGCCGGCCGCCGTTGCGGCCTTCGCCGCGCTCGCCCCGGCGCTGATCGCCGCTGCGGCCTTCCGGTCGGCCCTCGCCACGGCCTTCGGTGCGGGCATCGGCACGTCCTTCCACACGGCCTTCGCCCCGGCGGCCATCGCCGCGCGCGTTGCGTGCGCCGTCGCGCGAGCCGGTGCGGGCATCGGCGCCCTGGCGGCCGCCACGCTGGCGGCCATCGCGGCGCCCTTCGGTGCGTTCTTCGCGACTGCCTTTCGGCGCTGCGGCCGGCGCAGCCACTGGCGTCGCGGCGGGTGCGGGCGGGGCGCCCGCGCCAAACAGGCTCTTGATCCAGCCGAAGAAGCCTGCTTCCACGGGGGCCGCTGCCTTGGCCGGCGCCACGGGGACAGGCGCGGCATCAGGTTTGGCGGCCACGCTCGCCACGCTTTCGGGGCGCGGCGCGGCCACGGGTGCGGGACCGTCGGGCAGCACGCCCTTGATCACCGGCTCCTGCTTGTTGGTGCGTTCCTGGCTGCGGCGCGTGAAGCTGGCCACGTCGTCGACCTCCTCGGCCATCTTGTAGCTCACGTCCAGGTTGTCCAGGCGCGGGTCGTCGTGCTTGAGGCGCTCGAGCTTGTAGTTGGGCGTGTCCAGCGACTTGTTGGGCACCAGCAGCACGTTGATGCGCTGCTTGAGCTCGATCTTGGTGATCTCGGTGCGCTTCTCGTTGAGCAGGAAGCTGGCCACCTCGACCGGCACCTGCACCAGCACGGCGGCCGTGCTGTCCTTGAGCGACTCTTCCTGGATCACGCGCAGGATCTGCAGCGCCGACGATTCGGTGTCGCGGATGTGGCCGGAGCCGCCGCAGCGCGGGCAGGGAATGGAGGCGCCCTCGCTGAGCATGGGCTTCAAGCGCTGGCGGCTCATCTCCAGCAGGCCGAACTTGCTGATGGAGCCGAACTGCACGCGGGCGCGGTCCTGGCGCAGCGCGTCGCGCAGGCGGTTTTCCACCTCGCGGCGGTTCTTCGACTCGTCCATGTCGATGAAGTCGATCACCACCAGGCCGCCGAGGTCGCGCAGGCGGGCCTGGCGGGCGACTTCGTCGGCGGCCTCGAGGTTGGTGCGGGTCGCGGTTTCCTCGATGTCGCCGCCCTTGATGGCGCGGGCCG
>CAZFOT010000396.1:0-2200 GCA_964520365.1 uncultured Hydrogenophaga sp. | reverse complement strand
AGTTCTTCCACCGCGTACTTGCACTTCTCGGGCCCGCCGGCGATGCCGACCACGCGGCAGCCGCGGGCCTTGGCCAGGGCCGCGAAGGCGCTGCCCACCGCACCGGTGGCCGCGCTCACCACCACGGTGTCGCCGGCCTTGGGGTCGATGATCTTCACCAGGCCGTACCAGGCGGTCACGCCCGGCATGCCGACCGCGCCGAGGTAGTACGACAGCGGCACATGGGTGGTGTCGACCTTGCGCAGCGCGCCGGGCTGGCCGGCGTCGACCACGCTGTACTCCTGCCAGCCGCCCATGCCCACGACCTTGTCGCCGGCCTGGAATTTGGGGTGTTTCGATTCCACGACTTCACCCACGGTGCCGCCGATCATGACCTCGCCCAGCGGCTGCGAGGCGGCGTAGCTCTTGCTGTCGTTCATGCGGCCGCGCATGTACGGGTCCAGGCTCAGGAAGTGGTGGCGCACCAGCACCTGGTTGTCGGTCAGCGCCGGGGTGTCGGTGGTGACCAGCCTGAAGTTGGCCACGGTGGCTTCGCCCTGGGGGCGGTTGTCGAGCAGGATTTGCTGGTTGGCGGGCATGGTGTGTCTCCTAATCTGTCGAAATGCGGTTGAGGGGCTGGGTGCTGCCCGGCCCGACGGGCAGGCGGGGCACCAGCTTGAAGGTGCCGGTGGCATGCGCGCAGAGTTTGTCCGTCGCGTCGAAGATGCTGCCTTCGGTGAAGACCATGGTGGCGGTGCGGTGCAGGATGCGGCCCGTCCCGCGCAGCGGCCCCCTGGCCGCACGCATGAAGCTGGTCTTCATCTCGATCGTGATGCCGCCCATGTCGGGCTGGACCGAGCGCGCGGCGTGCGCCATCACCACGTCGAGCAAGGTCATGCTCGCGCCGCCATGCACCACGTCGAAGGAATTCAGGTGGTCCGGCGAAGGATTGAAGGCAATCTCGGCTTCGCCGCCCTCGAACTTCAGCAGCTCGAACCCCAACAATTCGACGAAAGGAATGTGGACTTCAAATTTCATAGGCGAACGATACAAGCTGACGAGCGACGTGTCTGCATTCCAGGGCACAGCGGAACCGGCTTCGCCGGGCCGCCAGTGCCGCCCCCTTGAGGGGGTCGCGCAAAGCGCGGCGGGGGTGCTTCTTTATCCTCCCGTGATGACGGACACGCCGCCGTCCACCGCCAGCCACTGGCCGGTGATGTGCTTGCCGGCATCGGACGCGTACAGCAGCGTCAGGCCCTTCAAGTCTTCGTCGTCGCCCAGGCGGCCCAGCGGTGCGTGCGCGGCGAGCTTTTCCTCGCCCATGGCCTTGAGCGTGCCCACGGTCATCTTGCTCGGGAAGAAGCCCGGGCAGATGGCGTTGACGCGGATGCCGTGGGCGCCCCACTCGGCCGCCAGCGCACGGGTGAAGTTGATCACTGCGCCCTTGGACGTGTTGTAAGCAATCGTCTTCATGCCCGAAGGGTTGCCGCCCAGGCCCGCGATGGAGGCGGTGTTGATGATGCTGCCGCTCCTGCGCGCGATCATGCTGCGCCGGGCCACGACCTGGCTCAGGATGAAGTAGCTGCGCACGTTGAGGTTCATCACCTTGTCCCAGGCCTCCACCGGGTGGTCTTCGGCCGGCGCGCCCCAGGCCGCGCCCGCGTTGTTCACGAGAATGTCGATGTCGCCCAGGCGCTGCAGGCTCTCGTCGGCCAGGCGGTGGATGTCTTCTTCCTTCGAGCAGTCGGCAGCGATCCAGCGCGCGTCGATGCCGGCGGCCTGCAGCTCGGCGGTGGCGGCCTCCAGGTCTTCGGCCTTGCGCGAGCTGACGAGCACGCGCGCGCCGGCTTCGCCCAGCGCATGGGCCATCTGCAGGCCCAGGCCGCGCGAGCCGCCGGTGATGAGGGCCGTCTTGCCCTTGAGATCGAACAGTTGGGTCACGGTGCGGGTCATGTCGTCTTCCTCTTTGTATTGGGGGGTGGCGGTGTGGCTGCCATTGTGGGCGATTCAAGCCCGCCGGTGTGTCGCCGGCGCGGCCATCACGCCGCGTGGTCGGTGCGCGGTATCGGTTGCGTCACCCGTCGGAGCACGACCCGCAACGAAAGAAGAGATGCCCAATCCAGGGGCACCGAAGGTCCGGCTCTGCCGGCCCAAGGGTGCCGTCCTCCCTCCAAGCCGAAGGCGCCAGGGAGGGGGGAAGCCGCAAAGCGGCGCAGGGGGG
>CAZFOT010000395.1:0-2214 GCA_964520365.1 uncultured Hydrogenophaga sp. | reverse complement strand
CACATGGGCGATGCGCTCGATCTCGGGTTTGCTGTAGCGCATGGTGTCGAAGGCTTCCTCGGTGCCGGGGAAGTGTCCATCGGTGGCCACGCGGCGGCCGCGCGGCTGGCCGAAATAGATGTCGCCGGTCAGCTCGCGGATGATGAGGATGTCCAGGCCCGCGATCAGTTCGGGCTTGAGGCTGGAGGCGCCGACCAGTTGCTCGTAGCAGATCGCCGGGCGGAAGTTGGCGAACAGGCCGAGGTGCTTGCGCAGGCCCAGGATGGCCTGTTCGGGGCGCAGCGGGCGGTCGAGCTTGTCGTATTTCCAGTCGCCCACGGCACCGAACAGGATGGCGTCGGCCGACTGGGCGAGCTGGAGCGTGGCCTCGGGCAATGGGTGGCCATGGGCTTCGTAGGCGGCGCCGCCGACCAGCGCCGTTTCCATTTCCAATGGGAGGTCCAGAGCCTTGAGAACCTTGACGGCCTCGGCCACGATTTCGGTGCCGATGCCGTCACCGGGAAGAACTGCGATTTTCATGAGCGATGTATGTGTGAAGGGCTTGAGATCCAGAAGCACAGCGGAACCGGCTTTGCCGGGCCGCTGGTGCTGCCCCCTTGAGGGGGTGACGCCGTCAGGCGGCGCGGGGGTGTTACATGGTTCTTGCGAGCCAGGGCTTGGTCGCCAAGCGCTCGGTTTCGAACGCGGCGATCTTGTCCTTGTGGCGCAATGTCAGGCCGATGTCGTCCAGGCCGTTGAGCAGGCAGTACTTGCGGAACGCCTGGACGTCGAAAGGGACTTCATCGCCCTGGGGCTTGACGATGACCTGCCGTTCGAGATCGATGGTGAGCTCGTAGCCGGGGAAGGCCAGCACTTCGTTGAACAACTGGTCGACCGTGGCCTCTGGCAACTGGATCGGCAGCAGGCCGTTCTTGAAGCAGTTGTTGAAGAAGATGTCGGCGAAGCTCGGCGCGATCACGGCGCGGAAGCCGTACTGGTCGATGGCCCACGGCGCGTGCTCGCGGCTGGAGCCACAGCCGAAGTTGCGGCGCGTGAGCAGGATGGACGCACCCTGGTAGCGTGGCTGGTTGAGCACGAAGTCGGGGTTGGGCTTGCGGCTGGCCGGGTCCTGGCCGGGTTCGCCCTTGTCCAGGTAGCGCCACTCGTCGAACAGGTTGGGGCCGAAGCCGGTCTTGCGGATCGACTTGAGGAACTGCTTGGGGATGATGGCGTCGGTGTCGACGTTCTCGCGGTCCATGGGGGCCACGAGGCCTTTGTGAAGGGTGAACTTTTGCATGGTGTCTGTCGGGTGTTTATTTCGTGACTTCTTCGATCTTCTCGCCGGCCCGCTCCAGGCCGCGCCCGGTGGCCTCGCCAGCGCGTTCGATCCCGCGGCCGGTGGCTTCGGCGGCTCGCCCAACGCCGCGGCCGGTGGCATCGACGGCGCGGTCGATGCCGCGTTCCGTGGCACCGGCGGCGCGCTCGATGCCTCGGCCGGTGGCATCGACGGCACGTTCAACGCCCCGGCCGGTGGCGCCCGCCGCACGCTCGATGCCGCGCCCTGCCGCCTGGCCCGCGTTGCTGGCGCCTTGCTCGACCCTGGACAGGCCGCCGCAGCCAGACAGTGAGACAAGCAGCAGGGTGACGGTGGCAAGAGGCAGGTGCTTCATGAGGGGCTCCGGAGCGATGCGGTGAAGGTTGGTCAGGCGATGGTGCGGATGTCGATGAAATGGCCGTGCACGGCCGCGGCGGCCGCCATGGCCGGCGAAACGAGGTGGGTGCGCCCACCGGCGCCCTGGCGGCCCTCGAAGTTGCGGTTGCTGGTGGAGGCGCAGCGCTCGCCCGGCTCCAGCCGGTCGGCGTTCATCGCCAGGCACATCGAGCAGCCGGGCTCGCGCCATTCGAAGCCGGCGGCCTTGAAGATTTCGTGCAGGCCTTCGCGTTCGGCCTGTTCCTTCACCAGGCCCGAGCCGGGAACGACCATGGCCAGCTTGATGTTCCTGGCGACCTTCTGGCCCAGCTTCTTCACCACGGCGGCGGCTTCGCGCATGTCCTCGATGCGGCTGTTGGTGCAGGAGCCGATGAAGACTTTGTCTACGAAGATGTCGTTCAGGGGCTTGCCGGGTTCGAGCGCCATGTATTCCAGGGCGCGCTCGATCGCGCCGCGCTTGCTGGCGTCTTTTTCCTTCTCGGGGTCGGGCACGCGGCCATCGACGCCGAGCACCATCTCGGGCG
>CAZFOT010000394.1:0-2230 GCA_964520365.1 uncultured Hydrogenophaga sp. | reverse complement strand
TCGTCCAGGGGCAGCAAGGGTCCGGCTTTGCCGGCCCGAGATGCCGTCCCCCCTCTCTAGCGCGCCCTTGGGGCGCTTGGAGGGGGGACGGCGCCCTTGGGCCGGCAAAGCCGGACCTTCGGCGCCCCTGGATGGGGGGCACGTCGCTCGTTGCGGGTTTGGCTTTCTCATCGCATCTCTCTCGGAGGCGCGAGGTGTCTTCGTCAGGGGCAGCAAGGGTCCGGCTCCGCCGGCCCGAGATGCCGTCCCCCCTCCAAGCGCCGCGCAGCGGCGCGCCAGGGAGGGGGGAAGCCGCGTCAGCGGCGCAGGGGGGTGTTCTCAATTCTTGCCGCCGGCGACGAGCAACGCCGCGCCGACCACGATGGCGCCGATGCCTGCCCACAGCGGCACGTTGACGGTTTCTTTTTCCTTGACCGTGAGTTCGATCGGCCCGAGCTTCACGGCCGTGGTGTCCTTGGTGTAGCTGAAGCCGCCGTAGGTCAGGGCGAGCCCGCCAGCGACGATGAGCAGGACGGCAACGAGTCGGATGGGGTTCAAGGGGCATCTCCGGTGAGGTGGCGGCACCTGCGCCAGTGCGGGCGCCAGGCGATGAAGAATACCCGCCATTGAACTACGGCGGGGAAGCCTCGCGGGCCATCTGCTTCTGCTGGTTCATCACCTGCACCTTGATCACGCCCTCGGGCATGTCCAGTTCCATGTCCATCAGGGAATGGTCGGTGGTGGAGAGGATGAGCCGGCGCCGGGTGTCGTACCTCATGACGCCGGCGCCGCTGCCGTTGGCACGGATGCGCATGGACGGGGCGGGCGTGCCGAAATCCATGACGTAGACCATGTCGATCTCGGCAATGTCTTCCTTGACCTCCAGCAGCCGGTAGTTGATGTCCATGCCGATGGCCACGGTGGCGATCCCCCCGATGGGCAGCGTCATCTGGACGCGCTGGGTGGCGCCCTGCGCGGTGCTGAGCGAGACGTTCTCCATCGCTCCCATCTGCTCGAGCATGGCCGTGAACAGGGGAAGGACCGTGGCCACCTGCGCCTCGGGTGTGCCGGTGACCGAGATCGAGCCGGACTCGATGCGGCCGTCGGGTCCGGCCACCGCCCGCACCTGGCTGCCCACGAGCGAGATCGGTTCGGGCAGCGCGTGCTCGTGGCCATCCACGTCGCGGACCGCGGCGCTCCGGGAGAGCAGCGCCAGGTTGACGGTGAAGCGGCCATCGGGCTGGGCCTGCGACGTGGTGTGGCGCACGCTCTGGCGGTTCACCAGGTTCGCCTGCGCCGGGAACCGCAGGCCCCGCTCGGCGCTCGCGGCCACGATGCCGCGGTCCTCGACGACCTTGAACGACATCATGGCGTCGGTGGTGAGGTCGGAGATCCAGTCCACGCCCGGCTGCATCCGGTAAGCGATCTGGACCGTCTGCGCCGGCTGCGCCCAGGCCGCCCGCGCGGCCAGCAGCAGCAGAAGCGCGCAAAGCCCGCATGGGCGCCATGTCTTGAATCCCGTGAACATCTGGCCTTCCGACGATCGGGCGATGCGAGCGGACCGCATGCGCATCAGGATGCCATTGTCACCACCGCCTGCGGCGGCGGCAAGACTGGCTGACCGCGCTTGGAAAAATAGGGTGAACAGGCCTTAGAACCGCCCCGTGAACCGGTAGCGCGAGGCCGGGTGCCACATGGCCGCGACCGAGGCGACCTGGCCCATGGAATGCGTCTGCCGGTGCAGCACCAGGCAGGGCTCGCCCGGCGCCATGTGCAGCAGCTCCCCCACCGCCCTGGGCGGCACGCAGGCCTCGATCTCGAAGCTCACGCCCTGCAGCGGCGCCACCCGCATCAGGTAGGCGTTGGGCGTCTGCGTGGTGAAGTCCTGCCCCAGGTAGTCGGGGGCCACTTTGGGGTTGACGTGGCGGTCTTCCACCTGGATGGGCAGGCCGTTCTCGAAGTGCACCACCACCGAATGGAACAGCGGCTCGCCAGGCTTGAGGCCGAAGCGCCGCGCCATGGCCTCGCCGGCCTTGGCGCGCTCGAGCAACTGCAGTTCGCTGCGGTGCGCGTGGCCGCGCGCGGACACTTCGTCGGCGATGTTGCGGATCTCCACCAGCGTGGCCTGGTACTTCTGCTGCGCGACGAAGGTGCCCGAGCCCTGCACCCGCTCGACGATCTGCTCGTCGCTCAGCTCGCGGATGGCGCGGTTGACCGTCATGCGCGAGACGCCGAACTCGCGCGCCAGCGC
>CAZFOT010000393.1:0-2231 GCA_964520365.1 uncultured Hydrogenophaga sp. | reverse complement strand
TGGTAGGTCGGGCAGGTGGCGGTGCAGAAGCCGCAGTGCACGCACTTGCGCAGGATGGCCTCGGCCTCGCGGCCGTCGGCGCGCTGGCGGTATTCGGGAGAGAGCTGGGTTTGCATTCGGATCAGCCCATTAAAACCTGGCGCCGGGCCGCCCCAAGCCAGGTTTGCACCCCCTCGGGGGGCAGCGACCCGCGCAGCGGTGGAGTGTGGGGGCTCATGTGAGGCCTGGATTGAAGATGCCCGCCGGGTCGAACTCGGCACGCAGGCGGCGGGTGATGGTTTCGATCGCGGGCGACTGCCGGTCGAAACGCGGCACGCCGGGCGCGCCGTCGGCCCCGGCGCGAAACAGCGTGGCGTGGCCATTGGCCTGCGCGGCGGCGGATCGATTCGCCTGCGCCGCCGTGGCCGGCGCCCACAGCCAGCGCTGCGCGCCGTGCCATTCGACCAGCTGCGCATAGGGCAGATCCAGCACCGGCGCCGTCTGCGGCACCGAAAGGCGCCACAGGCACAGGTCGGGCGCTGGCGCGGCGAAGAACGCAAGGGTCTGGTCGCGGCAGGCGCTCCAGTCGGGACTGGCCTGGGCGTTGTCCATGCGCTGGCCGCCCGCCTCGCGCGCCATGCGCTCGCAGGCCGCTTCCACCGCCGCCGCCGCGCCGCGCAGGCGCACGAACAGCAGTTCGGGCGCGCCAGCTGCGGTTTCGTCCAGCCGCCCGCCGGGCCGCCCCAAGGGCGGCTGCGCCCCCTCGGGGGGCCTGGCAAAGCCAGACTGGGGGTCACTTACCCAGCAAGAGGCGTTGAGCGGCAGCGGCTGCCCGCCCCAGCGGTGCAACTGTTCCAGCGCATCGTGCTGCGCCAGCGCGAACACCAGCGTGGCCTCGGCGGGTGCCACCGGCAGGACCTTGAGGCTGACTTCGGTGATCAGCCCCAGCGTGCCCATCGACCCGGCCATCAAGCGGCTGACGTCGTAGCCCGCCACGTTTTTCATGACCTGGCCGCCGAAGGTAAGCCACTCGCCGCGCCCGTTGATGAAACGGCAGCCGAGCACGAAGTCGCGCACCCCGCCCACGCTGGCACGGGCGGGGCCGGCCAGGCCCGCCGCCACCATGCCGCCCACCGTGCCGCCGGCGCCGAAATACGGGGGCTCGAACGCAAGGCACTGGCCCTTGTCGGCCAGCACCGCCTCGACCTCGGCCAGGGACGTGCCCGCGCGCACGGTGATGACGAGTTCCGTGGGTTCGAAGCTGACGATGCCGCGCCACCCGACGGTCGACAGCGCCGCCGCATCCACGGGATGGCCGTGGAACGCCTTGGTGCCGCCGCCGACGATGTGCAGCGGCGCGCGATCGGCACTGGCGGCGCGGACCCGGTCGATCAGCTCGGCGGGATGCGGGTCTTCGTGGGGCATCATGGCCGCCATGGTAGCGACGGGACCGCGGGCCGGCCTTGAATTTTTTGCACGCCGCGCTGCAAATGCCCGGGACGCCCCGCACGAAAAAAGGCCCGCGTGCCAAAGGCAGCGCGGGCCCAACATCCAGGGAGATGGGGGAGAAGATCAGCGGTTGTACGCGGTCTCGCCGTGCGAGGTGATGTCCAGGCCTTCGCGTTCGGCTTCTTCCGTGACGCGCAGGCCGATCACCACGTCGGCGATCTTGTAGGCGATGAAGGCCACCACGCCGGACCACACGATGGTCAGCAGCACGCTCTTGACCTGGATCCACACTTGCGCGCCGATGCTCACGCCTTCTTCCAGCCCGGTGCCGCCCAGACCTTCGGCGACGAAGACACCGGTCAGGATGGCACCGACGATGCCACCGACGCCGTGCACGCCGAACACGTCGAACGCGTCGTCGGCACCGAGCATCTTCTTGAGGCCACCGACGCCCCAGAGGCAGACGAAGCCGGCCACCAGGCCCAGCACGATGGAGCCCATGGGGCCGACGAAGCCGGCGGCGGGGGTCACGGCCACCAGGCCGGCAACAGCGCCCGAGGCGGCGCCCAGCATGGAGCCCTTGCCCTTGTGCAGCGATTCACCCACGATCCAGGCCAGCGTGGCAGCGCCCGTGGCGAGGATGGTGTTGATGAAGGCCAGACCCGCACCGCCGTTGGCGGCACCGGCGGAACCGGCGTTGAAGCCGAACCAGCCCACCCACAGCAGCGAGGCACCGACCATGGTCAGCGTCAGGCTGTGCGGTGCGAACGATTCCTTGCCCAGGCCGATGCGCTTGCCCAGCA
>CAZFOT010000392.1:0-2244 GCA_964520365.1 uncultured Hydrogenophaga sp. | reverse complement strand
GGTCGCTGCCCCCCGAGGGGGCTGGCCTTGCTTGGGGCGGCCCGGCGCTGCGGCCTTGATGCCCCCACGCTCCGCCGCTGCCCCCCGAGGGGGCGTTCGCGCCTTGGGGCGGTCCGGCGGCGCTCAGTGCTTGCTTTTGGAGTTGCTTCATTTGGAGATGGCCAGCTTGATGCCGAAGCCGATGAGGAAAACGCCCGCGAGCTTCTCCAGCGTGCGCCCGATCACCGGCCTGGCGCGCATGCGCTCGGCCAGGAAGTGGGTCAGCAGCACCGCCGTCAGTCCATAGAGAAAGGTCAGCACCGCCACGGTGGCCGCCATGAAGCCGAAGGTGACCAGACCCTGGTGCTTCGCGGGGTCCACGAACAGCGGGAAGAAGGCCATGTAGAACACGATGGCCTTGGGGTTGAGCAAGGTGATGGTCAAGCCCTGCTGGAAGTACTGGCGCGGGCGGATGTTGAGCACCGGCGCGGCGCCCGGCTTGGCCGTCAGCATCCTGTAGCCCAGCCAGGCCAGGTAGGCGGCGCCCAGCCACTGCACCGCATGGAATGCCGCCGGGTAGGCGATCAGCAGCGCGGCCACGCCGGCCACCGCCATCCACATCAGCACCTGATCGCCCGCGATCACGCCCAGGGTGGCCGCCAGTCCGCCGCGGATGCCGCCCTTGCCGGTAGAGGTGATGAGCGCCAGGTTGCCCGGGCCGGGAATGGCCAGGAACACGACAATGGCGGCGACGAACGCGCCGTAATCAGCAACGCCAAACATGGAAGAACCCCCGAAGTGAAGGGTCGAGTTTACGTGAAGGGGGTGTGGCGGCCGGGATTGTGACGGTCAGGCCACAGCGGTGGCGCCAGGGCGCATCCACACGATGCAGCGCTCGGCATCCAGCCCGGGCACCCGAAGCTGTTCCACGTGAAACACCTGCACCGCAGGCGCCTCGGCGCGCAGGGTTTCCAGCTCATCGATCGGGTGTTTGCCCTTCATCGCCATCCAGACGCCACACGGATCAAGCGCGCCCTGCGACCAGCTCACGAAGTCGGCCAGCGAGGCGAAGGCGCGCGAGCACACCACATCGAACCCCTGCCCTGCCCGCGCATCCAGGCTCTCGACCCGGGCGTGCAGGCCCTTCAGGTTGGGCAGCTTCAGGGTAGCGGCCACCTGCTGGATGAACGCGGCCTTCTTGGCCACGGTGTCCACGCAGGTCACGTCGATCCAGGGACAGGCCACGGCGATCACGACGCCCGGCAGCCCGCCGCCGGAGCCCACGTCCAGCAAACGGGCCGATCGCTCGCCCACCTGCCGCACCAGGGGTTCGATGGCGGCCAGGCTGTCGAGCAGGTGGTGGGTCATCATCTCGGCTGGGTCGCGCACCGCCGTGAGGTTGTAGACCTTGTTCCACTTCTGCAGCAGGCCCAGGTAGGCCATCAGCGCATCGGTCTGCACTTCGCTCAGGCGCAGCCCCAGCGCCTGCAACCCGGCGGCGAGCGTGGCGGGATCGGCGTTCATTGGATAACCTCCGTGCTTCGCACTGCGGTGCGAGCTTGCTTGGGGCGGCCCTGCGCGGCGCTCATGCGGAAGCTTCGGCTTCCACCGCCACGGTGGCAAAGCCCTTGAATCCGCCCTTCTTCAAGTGGATCAGTAGCAGCGAGATGCTCGCGGGCGTGATGCCCGAGATGCGCGAGGCCTGGCCCAGGGTTTCGGGCCGGTGCTGGGCCAGCTTCTGCCGCGCCTCGAACGACAAGGCCTTGACCTGCAGATAGTCCAGATCGGCGGGCAACCTCAGGCCCTCGTAGTGGGCGGCACGCTCCACCTCGTTCTTCTGGCGGTCGATGTAGCCCGAATACTTGGCCGCGATCTCGATCTGCTCCACCACCGGCTCCAGCAGCTCGCCCAGGGTTTCACGTGAAACATCAGGGTTCAGGTAGGCGCCCTCGTTCATGCCGGTCAATGCCGCATGGCCAACGCCGGGGCGGCGCAGCAGGTCGAACAGGTTGTGCTCGTGCTCGATGGCCTTGCCCAGCACACGCTCGCTCTCCTGCGCCGGCAGATTGCGCGGGTTCACCCAGGTGGTCTTGAGGCGCTCGGTTTCACGTGAAACCGCGTCGCGCTTGCGGCAGAACGCGTCCCAGCGCGCATCGTCCACCAGGCCCAGCCTGCGGCCGGTCTCGGTCAGGCGCATGTCGGCGTTGTCCTCGCGCAGCTGCAGCCGGAACTCGGCGCGGCTGGTGAACATGCGGTAGGGCTCGG
>CAZFOT010000391.1:0-2253 GCA_964520365.1 uncultured Hydrogenophaga sp. | reverse complement strand
CGCGCCATCCTGCGCCAAGACCCGGACGTCATCATGATCGGCGAGATCCGCGACTTCGAGACCGCGCAGATCGCCATCCAGGCCTCGCTCACCGGCCACCTCGTGCTCGCCACCCTGCACACCAACGACGCGCCCAGCGCGGTGACGCGCCTGACCGACATGGGGGTGGAGCCGTTCCTGCTGTCGTCGAGCCTGCTGGGCGTGCTGGCCCAGCGCCTGGTGCGCCGGCTGTGCGTGCACTGCCGGCGCCAGGACGATCACGGCCGGTGGCACCCGGTGGGCTGCGAGCGCTGCAGCCAGACCGGCTACAAGGGCCGCACCGGCATCTACGAGCTGATGGTGGCCGACGACAAGATCCGCTCGCTGATCCACAACCGCGCCGCGGAAAGCCAGGTCTACGTGGCGGCCGAAGCCAGCGGGCTGCGGTCGATGCGCGCGGATGGCCAGCGCCTGATCGACGAGGGTGTCACCTCCATCGCGGAAGTGATGAGCGTCACCAGAGAGTGAGATGGAACGCCCCCCTGCGCCGCTTTGCGGCTTCCCCCCTCTCTGGCGCGCCGCTTTGCGGCGCTTGGAGGGGGGACGGCATCTCGGGCCGGCGGAGCCGGACCCTAGCTGCCCCTGGACTTTGCGCCACTTCGTTCGTTGCGGGTCGTGCTCCGGCACTTCGGAAAACTGACATGCCCGCCTACACGTTCGAAGCCCTGGATGCCAAGGGCGCGACCCAGAAGGGGCTGATCGACGCCGACACCGCGCGTTCGGCGCGCAGCATGCTGCGGGCGCGCTCGCTGGTGCCGATCGCCGTCGAGCCGGCCATGGGTCCGGCGTCCAGGCCTTCGGAAAGCGGCCTGAACGTCACGCTGTGGTCGAGCCGTATCTTCAACGCCTCGGCGCTGTCGGTGTGGACGCGCCAACTCGCCGGCCTGGTGGCCGCGGGGCTGCCGCTGGAGCGGGCGCTGGCGGCGCTCACCGAGGAGGCGGAGGACCACCGGCAGCGCAACCTGATGGCGTCGCTGCGCTCGGAGGTGAACAGCGGCTCGCCCTTTGCGCGTGCCCTGGGCCAGTTCCCGCGCGAGTTCTCGGATTCCTATGCTGCGGTGATCGCCGCGGGTGAGCAAAGCGGCCAGCTCGGCACAGTGCTGGAGCGCCTGGCCGACGACCTGGAAGCACGCGAGGCGCTGAAGAACAAGCTGGTGGCGGCCTCGCTGTACCCGGCCATCGTCACCCTGGTGGCGATCGTGATCGTGGTGTTCCTGGTGTCCTACGTCGTGCCGCAGGTGGCGGGCGTTTTCGCCGGCAGCAAGCGCGCCCTGCCCGCCCTGACCGTGGCCATGATCGCCATCAGCGACTTCGTGCGCGGCTATGGCTGGTGGCTGCTCGGCGCGCTGGTGCTGGCCGCGGGCGGCGTGGCGATGGCGCGGCGCAACGGCCCGATGCGCCTGGCGATGGACGCGGCGTGGCTGCGCCTGCCGCTGGCGGGGCGGCTGGCGCGCGGCTACAACGCCGCGCGTTTCTCGGCCACCCTGGCCATGCTCGCGGCCGCCGGCGTGCCGATCCTGCGGGCGCTGCAGACGGCGGCGGAGACGCTGTCGAACCAGGCCATGCGGGCCGACGCGCTCGATGCGCTGGTGATGGTGCGCGAAGGCGCGCCGCTGGCATCGGCGCTGGCGAGCAAGAAGCGCTTCCCCGCCCTGGTGAGCATGTTCGCGCGGCTGGGCGAGCAGACCGGCCAGTTGCCGGCCATGCTCTCGCGCGCGGCCGATCAGCTCAGCGCCGAGGTGCAGCGCCGCGCCATGCACATGGCCACCATCCTCGAACCCCTGCTGATCGTGACCATGGGACTGGTCGTGATGCTGATTGTGCTGGCCGTCCTCATGCCGATCATCCAGCTGAACCAGTTGGTGACCTGACCATGGGTGTCTCCCTGGACGGCAAACTCGTCGTCGCCATCTCCTCGCGTGCGCTGTTCGACTTCGAGGAAGAGAACAAGGTGTTCGAGACGGGCGACGACAAGGCCTACATGAACCTGCAGTTGCAGCGGCTGGACCAGCCGGCGGCGCCGGGCGTGGCGTTTTCGCTGGTGCACAAGCTGCTGGCATTCAACGATGCGAACGCGCAGCGGGTGGAGGTGGTGATCCTCTCGCGCAACGACCCGGTTTCGGGCATGCGGGTGTTCCGCTCGGCGCAGCACTACGGCCTGCCGATCCAGCGCGGCAGCTTCACGCGCGGCCAGCCGCCCTGGCGCTACCTGCG
>CAZFOT010000390.1:0-2278 GCA_964520365.1 uncultured Hydrogenophaga sp. | reverse complement strand
ACCCTGGGCCTGTCGCCCGAGATTCCGACGCTGCCCTCGCTGCTCAGGGACGCCGGCTACCGCACCGCGCTGATCGGCAAGTGGCACCTGGGCTACCCGCCGCACTTCGGCCCGCTGCGCTCGGGCTACGACGAGTTCTTCGGCATCATGGCCGGCGGCGTGGACTACTTCACCCACTGCTCGTTCACCGGCGACCACGACCTCTACATCGGCGAGGAAACGCACAAGGAGGTGGGCTATCTCACCGACGTGTTCTCGCAGCGCGCCGCGGATTTCGTGAACCGCCACGCCGCCGATGCACGGAGCGGCCAACCCTTCTTCCTGAGCCTGCACTACACCGCGCCACACTGGCCCTGGGAAACGCGCGACGACGCCCACGTGGCGCCCGAGGTGGCGAAGAACCTGTTCCACCTCGACGGCGGCAGCGTCGAGAGCTACCGCCGCATGATTCACCACATGGACGAAGGCATCGGACAGATCGTGGCCGCGCTGCGCGCCCAGGGGCTCGAAGACGACACCCTGGTCGTCTTCACCAGCGACAACGGCGGCGAGCGCTTCTCCGACAACTGGCCGCTGGTGGGCGGCAAGATGGACCTGACCGAAGGCGGCATCCGCGTGCCCTGGATCGCCCACTGGCCGGCCGCCATCGCGCCCGGCACCACCAGCGAACAGCACTGCATGACGATGGACTGGTCGGCCACGATGCTGCACCTGGGCGGCGGCCGGCCCCACCCGGAATACCCGCTCGACGGCGAGGACCTGCGCCCCGTGCTGCGCGACCCGGCCCACACCTTCGAGCGCCCGCTGTACTGGCGCATGAACCACCGCGGCCAGCGCGCCCTGCGCGCGGGCGACTGGAAGTACCTCATGGTCGACGGCAACGAGTACCTGTTCAACATCCCCGCCGATGAACGCGAACGCGCCAACCACGCCAGTCGCGACCCCCAGCGCCTGGAAACCCTGCGCCAGCAGTGGCTGGACTGGAACGCCACCATGCCGGCCATTCCGGCCGATGCCACGGTGAGCCTGGGCTATTCCGTGAAAGACATGCCGGGGAGGTAGGAACTCCCCCCTGCGCCGCTTTGCGGCTTCCCCCTCCCTGGCGCGCCGCTTCGCGGCGCTTGGAGGGGGGACGGCATCTCGGGCCGGCGGAGCCGGACCCTTGATGCCCCTGGCTTTGGACGCCCCACGCTCTCGTTGCGGGTTTGCTCCCTCTCCCGCTCGCGGGAGAGGGTCGGGGTGAGGGCAAGTGCGGCGCCGGACTCGCGCGTCCGTTTCTGGCACCATCGGCGCCATGCTCCACCTCGATGCCCCCGCCACCCGCGCCGCCTTGCCCTTCGACCACCTCGTGCCCGCCCTGCGCGAGCGCTTCGCCGGCAATTGCGAAACCCCGCAGCGCCACGTCCACACCATCGCCAGCCCCGGTGGCAGCCGCATGACTTCGCTGATCATGCCGGCCTGGCTGCCCGGG
Organism: uncultured Hydrogenophaga sp.; assembly: GCA_964520365.1. GTDB lineage: Bacteria > Pseudomonadota > Gammaproteobacteria > Burkholderiales > Burkholderiaceae_C > Hydrogenophaga. The sequence continues at coordinate 807 of CAZFOT010000390.1, read as the reverse complement.
CGCTACTACGGCGTGAAGATCATCAACGTCGCACCCGGCAACGCCGCCAGGGACTTGCCCGGCCTGCACGGCAGCTACCTGCTGTTCGACGCCACCACCGGTGTGCCGCTGGCCATGATCGACGGCACCGAACTCACCAAGCGGCGCACCGCGGCCGCGTCGGCGCTGGCCGCGTCGTTCCTGGCGCGCGAAGACGCCAGCCATCTGCTGGTGGTCGGCGCCGGTGAAGTGGCCGCGCTGCTGCCGGCGGCTTACCGCACGGTGCGCGAATTGCGGCGCGTTTCGGTGTGGGCGCGCCGGCCCGAGCAGGCCGAGGCGCTGGCCGCGCAATGGCGCGCCGATGGCTTCGACGCCGCTGCCGCGGTCACCGACCTGGAAGCCGCCTGCGGCGAGGCCGACATCGTCAGTTGCGCCACGCTGGCCACCGAGCCGCTGGTGCGCGGCGCCTGGCTCGCACCCGGTTCGCACCTGGATCTGATCGGCAGCTTCACGCCCGCCATGCGCGAGGCCGACGATGCCTGTTTCGCCGACGCGCGCGTGTTCGTGGACACCGAGGAGGCCCTGCAGAAAAGCGGCGACCTCATTGGCCCGCTGGCGCGCGGCGTGCTGCGCGAGGACGAGGTGCGCGGCACCCTCACCACCCTGTGCAAGGGCGTGGCCACCGCCCGCCGCCTGCCCACCGACCGCACGGTGTTCAAGTCGGTCGGCACCGCCCTGGAAGACCTGGCCGGCGCAGTGCTTGTGTATCAAGAGAACACCCCCCTGCGCCGCTGACGCGGCTTCCCCCCTCTCTGGCGCGCCGCTGCG
>CAZFOT010000389.1:0-2314 GCA_964520365.1 uncultured Hydrogenophaga sp. | reverse complement strand
GGCGTGCGTCATGAGGTGGAACACGCCGGCTGTGTACGCCGACACGCCCAGCGCCACCGTCATGTAGCCCAGCTGCGAGAGCGTGGAATAGGCCACCACGCGCTTGATGTCGTTCTGGATGATGCCCAGGAAGCCCATGAACAGCGCGGTGATGGCGCCGATCACCATGATGAAGTTCAGCGCCGCGTCCGACAGCTCGAACACCGGGGACATGCGCGCCACCATGAAGATGCCTGCCGTGACCATGGTGGCGGCGTGGATCAGTGCCGAGATGGGCGTGGGGCCTTCCATGGAATCGGGCAGCCACACGTGCAGCGGAAACTGCGCCGACTTGCCCATGGCGCCGATGAACAGGCACACGCCGATCACGGTCACCAGCATCCAGTCGGTACCGGGGAAGCTCAACGCGGCCAGTTCGTCGGCCTTGGCGAAAATCTCGGTGTAGTTCAGCGTGCCGGTGTAGGCCGCGATCAGGCCGATGCCGAGGATGAAGCCGAAGTCACCCACGCGGTTGACCAGGAACGCCTTCATGTTGGCGAAGATGGCCGTGGGCTTGTTGAACCAGAACCCGATCAGCAGGTACGACACCAGGCCCACCGCCTCCCAGCCGAAGAAGAGCTGCAGCAGGTTGTTGCTCATCACCAGCATGAGCATGGAGAAGGTGAACAGCGAGATGTAGGCGAAGAAGCGGTTGTAGCCGGCGTCTTCCTCCATGTAGCCGATGGTGTAGATGTGCACCATGAGCGAGACGAAGGTGACCACGCACATCATCATCGCGGTCAGGCCGTCGATCATGAAGCCGATCTCCATCTTCAGGCCGCCGACCACCATCCATTCGTAGATGGTCTGGTTGAAGCGTGCCCCGCCGACCACGTCCTTGAGCGTCATGGCCGAGAGGATGAAGGCCACCAGAACACCCAGGATGGTGAGCGTGTGCGAGGTGCGCCGCCCGATGACGTTGCCGCCGAAGGTGGTGCCCAGGATGCCGGCGAGCGCCGCGCCGGCCAGCGGCGCGAGCGGTACAGCCAGGAGAGTGCTTGCGGATAGGGTGGAGCTCATCGTGTTCGGATCGTTGCGGGATCGGGCTTCACCCCTTGAGGGTGTTCAGTTCCTCGACGCTGATCGATGATCGGTTGCGGAACAGCAGCACGAGGATGGCCAGGCCGATGGCGGATTCGGCCGCCGCCACGGTCAGGATGAAGAAGACGAAAACCTGTCCATGCATGTCGCCCAGGAAATGGGAGAACGCCACGAAGTTCATGTTCACCGCCAGCAGCATCAGCTCGATCGCCATCAGCAGGACGATGAGGTTCTTGCGGTTCAGGAAGATGCCCACCACGGAGAGCGCGAACAGGATCGCGCCGACGGAAAGAAAATGTCCCAGCGTGAGGCTCATGCCTTGCCCTCCTCGCCCTCGGCGGCGCTCGCCGGCTCGGGGGCCTTCCGTGTTGCGTCCATCGGCACCACGACCAGGCGGTCGCTGGCGCGCACGTGCACCTGCATGGACGGGTTGATGGCCTTGCTGTCCTTGCGCCGGCGCAGCGTCAGCGCAATGGCCGCCACCATCGCCACCAGCAGGATCACGGCCGCCACTTCGATCGGATACAGGTATTCCGTGTAGAGCAGCAGGCCCAGCGCGTGCGTGTTGGACACCCCGGCGCTCGCGCCCGCCTCGGGCATCGCCGACACCGAGGGGAAGCCCGTCCACAGCACGGCGACGATCTCGGCGACCACGATGGCGCCCAGCAAGGCCGCCAGCGGGTAGTGGCGCCACAGGCCCTCGCGCACCTTCTCCAGCGTGATGTCCAGCATCATGACGACGAAGAGGAACAGCACCATGACGGCGCCCAGGTACACGAGCACCAGCGTGATGCCCAGGAACTCGGCCTTGAGCAGCAGCCAGATCGCGGCCGCCTGCGAGAACGCCAGCATCAGGTACAGCACGGCGTGCACCGGGTTGCGCGCCGTGATCACGCGAAGGGCCGCGAACAGCAGCACTGCCGCGAACAAGTAGAAAAAGCCGGTCTGGTAGTCCATGTGTTTGGTTCAGCGTTGGGCGTTGAGCGCGTTCGGCGTCTGGGTCGGGTCTGTGGTCCGCACGCCAACGATCAACGGTACGGGGCGTCGGCGGCCTTGGCGGCCGCGATCTCGGTCTCGTAGCGGTCGCCCACCGCCAGCAGCATGTCCTTGGTGAAATAGAGATCGCCGCGCTTCTCGCCGTGGTATTCCAGAATCTGCGTCTCCACGATGGCGTCCACGGGACAGGCTTCCTCGCAGAAGCCGCAGAAGATGCACTTGGTCAGATCGATGTCGT
>CAZFOT010000388.1:0-2319 GCA_964520365.1 uncultured Hydrogenophaga sp. | reverse complement strand
TGGTGATCACCAGCGTGGACCGCGACGACCTGCGCGACGGCGGCGCCGGCCACTTCGTGGCCTGCATCGAAAGAACCCGCGCGCTCTCGCCGCAGACGCAGATCGAGGTGCTGGTGCCCGACTTCCGCGGCCGCGACGACCGCGCGCTCGAAATCCTGAAGGCCGCACCGCCCGACGTGATGAACCACAACCTGGAAACCGCGCCGCGCCTGTACCGGCAGGCGCGCCCGGGCTCGGACTACGCCTTCAGCCTGAACCTGCTCAGGAAGTTCAAGGCCCTGTTCCCGCACGTGCCGACCAAGAGCGGCCTGATGGTCGGCCTGGGCGAGACCGACGAGGAAATCCTGGAGGTGATGCGGGACATGCGCGCGCACGGCATCGACATGCTCACCATCGGCCAGTACCTCGCACCCAGCGGCCACCACCTGCCGGTGCGCCGCTACGTGCACCCCGACACCTTCAGGATGTTCGAGACCAAGGCCTACGAAATGGGCTTCACGCACGCCGCCGTGGGCGCCATGGTGCGCAGCTCGTACCACGCCGACCAGCAGGCGCACGGCGTGCTGAATCCCGTTGCGGTGAAGTGACATGCCCGCCGCGCGCGACCACCTGAGCGTGCGCGGCTACGGCGCCTCGCACGGCAGCCACGACCACGACCATTTCCAGATCCTCGTCGGCCTCGGCGGCGTGCTCGAACTCGAGGTGGCCGGGCACGGCCAGCGCATCGCCGCCGGCGACGGCTGCGTGGTGCCGCCGGGCGAGCGCCATGACTTCGAGGCACGCACCGGCGCACGCTGCCTGGTGCTCGACAGCCACGCGAGCGGCTGGGCCCGCATGGCTTCGGCAGCCCCGCAACCGGCCACGCTCGCGCTCGCGCGCTACCTCGCCCGCGCCTGCGCTGGCGGACTGCCGCGCGCGCAAGACCTGGGGCCGGCGCTGTTGCTCGAAGCCTGGGCACCTGCCACGCGACGTGCGCCGCTTCGTCCCCGCCGCGCGATCGACTGGGACGCGCTGGCCCGCTGGGCCCTGGCCGAAGGCCCCGCGGCGACGGTCGCGGAGCTTGCCGCCCGCGTGCACCTGAGCGCGGCGCAACTCGCGGCACGCTGCCGCGACGAACGTGGCCAGAGCACGCAGCAGTGGCTGCGCGAGTTGCGGCTGGCGCAGGCGCGCGACTGGCGTGCCCAGGGCCTGAGCGTGGCCGAGGTGGCGCGCCGCAGCGGCTACCGCTCGCCCTCGGCGCTCACGGCCGCCCAGCGCCGCGCCCGCGGCTGAACACACGCGCGTCGCGCGACGACGAACCCGCGTCGCACGACGGTGCGGCGCGGTAACCTCCTCCGCATGAACGCCAACCTGCTCGCCCTGGGCGCCATCGCGCTGTGGGCCTCCCTGGCTGCCCTCGGGGTGGCGCTGTCGCACGTGCCCCCCTTCCTGCTCACCGGCCTGTCGCTGCTGGTCGGCAGCCTGATCGCGCTGCCGCTCTCGCGCCTCGACCTGCGCCAGTGGCGCGTGCCGCCGTCCACCCTGGCCCTGGGCATCTACGGCCTGTTCGGCTACCACTTCCTGCTCTTCATCGCCCTGCGCCACGCGCCGCCGGTGCAGGCCAACCTGGTGAACTACCTCTGGCCGCTGGGCATCGTGGTGATGGCGCCGCTGTTCCTGCCCGGCATGTCGCTCACCGCGCGCCACGTGCTCGCCGCGCTGATCGGCTTTGCCGGCGCGGCGCTGGCCATCCTCGGTGGCGCCGGTGCCACGGGCGGCGGTGGTTGGGCCTGGGGCTACCTGCCGGCACTGGCCTCGGCCTTCATCTGGGCCAGCTATTCGCTGCTCACGAAGCGCGTGCGCCCCTTCCCCACCGCGGCCATCGGCAGCTTCGCACTGCTCTCGGGACTGCTCGCGCTGGCGTGCCACGTGCTGCTGGAGCCGTCCGTGTCCCTTTCGCCACGCGACATCGGCCTGATCGCGGTGCTCGGCCTGGGTCCGCTGGGCGGCGCCTTCTTCCTGTGGGACGCTGCGCTCAAGCGCGGCGACGCACGGCAGATCGGCGTGCTGAGCTTTCTCACGCCCCTGCTGTCCACGCTGACGCTGTTGACCATGCGCGGCGAGCGGCCCAGCCTTTCCGTGGCACTGGCCGCAGCCATGATCGTCGGTGCGGCCGTGATGGCCACGCGCAAATAGGCGCCACCCTGCCGCCCTCTCCCTCTCCCGCTCGCGGGAGAGGGAGAGGGAGAGGGAGAGGGAGCAAGACCGCAACGCGTGTGTGGAACTCCAAAGCCAGGGGCAGCAAGGGTCCGGCTCCGCCGGCCCGAGCTGCCGTCCCCC
>CAZFOT010000387.1:381-2345 GCA_964520365.1 uncultured Hydrogenophaga sp. | reverse complement strand
GTGCGCGAGAGCGCCATCGAATCGCTGGCCGAGAACCTCAACGACTCGGTGGTGGCGCCGCTGTTCTGGTTTGCCGTGGCAGGCCTGCCCGGCGCGGCGCTCTACCGCTTTGCCAACACGGCCGACGCCATGTGGGGCTATCGCGGCGAACGCCAGGGCCGCGACTGGACCTGGGCCGGAAAATGGGCGGCGCGCGCCGACGATGTTCTGTCGTGGCTGCCCGCCCGCCTCACTGCGGCGATGCTCGCCGTGCCGGGAGCCTGGCGGAGGCTGGGGAGCCTGCCCGCCCAGGCCAGGACCACCCCTTCGCCCAACGGGGGCTGGCCCATGGCCGCGATGGCGCTGAGCCTGGACGTGCGCCTGGCCAAGCCCGGCGTGTACACCCTGCACCCCGCAGGGCGCAGCCCGACATCCGCCGACACGGCCCAGGCGCTGCGCCTGTGTGGCCGGGTGGTGCTGGGCCTGGCGCTGTGCGCACTGGCGCTGGCTTTGGGAATCGGATGGAGGATGCACACATGAGGCGCGAGCACGGCGGCCCGGACGCCATCGGCGTGCCCCGGTGGGATTTCTCCACCAATGCCAACGCCTGCGGGCCGTGCCCGGCTGCGCAGGACGCGGTGCGCCAGGCCGATGCCGCCCACTACCCCGACCCGCACTACACCGCCTTGCGCGAGGCGCTGGCCGAGTTCCACCGCGTGGACGCTCGCCGCATCGTGCCGGGCACGAGCGCCAGCGAGCTGATCGCGCGGCTCACCGCTTGCGCGTTCCGGGGCGGGGCGCGCGGGTTCTGGCAGCCGGCCCTGGCCTATGGCGACTATGCGCTGGCGGCAAGGGTCTGGCGCCTGCAGCAGGTCGATGACCCGGGACAAGCCGACCTGATCTGGCTGTGCGATCCTTCGAGTCCCCTGGGCATGGCCGAGTCCCAGGGCCTCCAGGGCGCGTTGCGTGGCAGCACCGTGGTGATCGACCGCGCCTACGAGCCGTTGCGGCTGGCCGGCGGTTGCAGCCTGTCGGACGAAGACCTCGATGGCGCCTGGCAGCTCTGGTCGCCGAACAAGGCGCTGGGGCTCACGGGGGTGCGTGGCGCCTATGCCATCGCGCCCGTTCATGGCCAGTCGCAGGCGCGCGAACTGGAAGAACTGGCCGCCTCGTGGCCGCTGGGCGCGCATGCCGTGGCGATGCTGCAGGCCTGGGTGGGCGTCGAGGCGCAGCAGTGGCTGGCCGGGAGCCGGCAGCGCCTGAGCGCCTGGAAGCGGCAGCAGGTTCATCTGCTGGAGCAGGTGGGCTGGGTCTGCATGCCCAGCGTGGCCAACTACTTCTGCGCGCGCGCACCCGGCCCGATCGATCCGGATGTCCTGCGCGAGCACGGCGTCAAGCTGCGCGACACCCGCTCCCTGGGGCTGGCGGGGTACTGGCGCCTGAGCGCGCAGTCCCCCGAGGCGCAGGCGGCCCTGCGCGCTGCGCTGCTCGCGCAGCGGGAGCGTGTTTCATGACGGCGCGCTGCGTGATGGTGCTGGGCACGACCAGCGGCGCGGGCAAGAGCTGGCTCACCACGGCGCTGTGCCGCCACTATGCGCGCCAGGGTTTGAAGGTGGCGCCGTTCAAGGCGCAGAACATGAGCAACAACGCGCGGGTGGTGGATGGTGGCGAGATCGGTTCCGCCGCCGGGCCGCCCCAAGGCGAAACAGCCCCCTCGGGGGGCAGCGACCCGCGTCAGCGGTGGAGCGTGGGGGCTGAAATTGGCAGCGCCCAATATTTTCAGGCCCTCGCCGCGCGCGCCGAGCCCGAGGTGCGCATGAACCCGCTGCTGCTCAAGCCCGAGGCCGACACGCGCAGCCAGGTGGTGCTGATGGGCCAAGCGGACGAAGCGCTGTCCAACATGCCCTGGCGGGGCCGCAGCGAACGCGTGTGGCCGCGGATCGCCGCCGCGCTGGACGCGCTGCGCGCGGAGAACGACGTGGTGG
>CAZFOT010000387.1:0-371 GCA_964520365.1 uncultured Hydrogenophaga sp. | reverse complement strand
CGCGCAGGCGCGCTGCCTGCTCGTGACCGACATCGATCGCGGCGGTGCCTTCGCCCACCTCTACGGTACCTGGGCGCTGCTGCCGCCCGAGGAACGAGCGCTCATCCGGGGCTTCGTGCTCAACAGGTTCCGGGGCGATGCCAGCCTGCTCGCGCCCGCGCCGCAGATGCTGCAAGACCTCACCGGCGTGCCCACGGTCGCTACGCTGCCCATGTGGTGGCAGCACGGCCTGCCGGAGGAGGATGGTGTGTTCGACGACAGGGCACGCGCCACCGGCGCCGTGCACACCACCGTCGCCGTCATCGCCTACCCGCGCATCAGCAACCTCGACGAATTCCAGCCACTCAAGAACGTGCCCGGCGTGCGCCTGG
>CAZFOT010000386.1:0-2385 GCA_964520365.1 uncultured Hydrogenophaga sp. | reverse complement strand
GCGAGGCGGCGGGCGCGCGCGTGGCCACGCTGCCGTCCAGCGGGTTGCGGCGCTCGAAGGTGGCGCCCTTTTCGGCCGTGACTTTCAGGCCGTTGATGAGCATGGACAGGTCGGACATGGTTCTTTCTCCTTTTGCGTTTGTGTGTTCAGGCGGTGGTGGTGGCCACGGCCTTTCGCCGCTGCACCGCGTCGGACGCGCTGGTGGTGCCGGTGGCGGGGTCCTTGTCGGCGCCGAGGTAGGCCTCGCGGATGACGGTGGAGCGCGCGAGCAGCTTCGCGGGCCCGCTGGCGACCAGCGTGCCGCGTTCGAGCACGTAGCCCCGATCGGCCACGGCCAGCGCCTTCTTCACGTTCTGTTCCACCATGAGCACGGTGGTGCCGGCGTCGGCGATGCGCCGCACGATGGCGAGCAGTTCATCGACCATGCGCGGCGCCAGGCCGAGCGAGGGTTCGTCGAGCATGAGCAGGCGCGGCGCGCACATCATGGCGCGCGCCACGGCCACCATCTGCTGCTCGCCGCCGCTCATGGTGCCGGCCAGCTGCGTGGCGCGTTCCTTGAGCTTGGGGAAGTCGGCGAAGGCCTGTTCGAGCCGGCGCGCGCGCTCGCTCTTGGGCACCAGCCAGCCGCCGAGTTCGAGGTTCTCGCTCACCGTCATCTGCGGAAACAGCTGCCGGCCCTCGGGCACCAGCGCCACGCCAGCCTCCACGATCTCATGGGTTTTCTCGGCGAGTTCCTGGCCGTCGAGCAGCACGGTGCCGCTGCGCGGAATGAGGCCGTTGAGCGCCTTGAGCAGCGTGGTCTTGCCCGCGCCGTTGGGGCCGAGCACCACGGTCAGGCCGGGCTGGATGTCGAGCCGGATGTCGCGCAGCACGAGGAAGGCGCCATAGCCGGCGGACAGGCCGTCCACCTTGAGGCGAGCCCGCGCGCCGCCGCCGAGTTCGAAGGGGGTGGGTCGATACCACATCATGCGGCGGCCTCCTCTGCATTCATCTCGTCGCCCAGGTAGGCCTCGACCACTTCCGCGTTGCGCACCACCTCGGCCGGTGTGCCGTCGGCGATCTTCTTGCCCTGGTGCAGCACGATCACGCGCTCCACGTGGCGCAGCAGCGTGGTCACGGCGTGTTCGATCCAGACCACGGTGAGGTCGAGTTCGTCGCGCAGGCGGCGGATCAGGCGGGCCATTTCCTCCACCTCGTTCTCCGTCAGGCCGGCGGCCACTTCGTCGAGCAGCAGCATGCGCGGGCGCGTGGCCAGCGCCATGCCGATCTCCAGCAGGCGCTGCTGCGAGGGCGTGATGGCGGCGGCGGGCAGATCGGCCTGGGCCGAGAGGCCGATGAGCGAGAGGATGCTCTCGGGCGTGCGCAGCACCCAGGGCACCGAGGCTTCCTCGCCCCAGAAGATGTATTTGCGCGGCCGGCGGCCGGCGAACTTCAGGCCGAAGGCGATGTTGTCGCGCACCCGCATGTCGCCAAAGGTGCGCGGCGTCTGGAAGGTGCGCGCCAGGCCGTTGGCCGCGAAGCGGTGCGGCCCCTGGCCGGCCAGCTCGCGGCCCTGCACCGAGAGCGCGCCGCTGGTGGGTTTGGTGACACCCGAGATGGCGTTGAAGAAGGTGGTCTTGCCCGCGCCGTTGGGGCCGATGATGCCGACCAGTTCACCCGGCATGAAGCGCGCGCTGACCGCATCGACGGCGGTGAGGCCGCCGAAGCGCACGGTGACTTCGCGCGCGTCGAGCAGCGCGGTCGTCTCAGAAGTCATGGCGGCGCTCCCGTTGTTCGGTGGCGCGTGCCTTGCGCCGTTTCGTCTCGCCGCTGAGGTCGTCGCGGATGTCCGTCCACCACAGCTTGAAGCTGTCGCGCCAGCCCCGGAAGGTGTCGGCGCGCAGCGAGGCCAGGCCGCCCGGCAGATACAGCACCGACAGGATCAGCAGCAGGCCGAGCGACATCATGTAGACCTGCGGCACCTGCAGGCGCAGCGTCTCGGCCAGCACGCTGAAGACGATGGCCGCGATCAGCGGACCCCACAGCGTGGCCGCGCCGCCGATGAGCGCGATCAGCACGGTCTGGAAGCCGATGAAGGGGTTGAACACGGTGTGCGGGTCGATGTAGGTCCAGCGCACCGACATGGCCGCGCCCACCGCACCGGCCACCGCCGCCGTGAGCGCGAAGCCGGCGATCTTGACGATGCGGGTGTTCACGCCCAGGGTCTGCGCGCGCTGCTCGTCGGCCCCGATGCCGAGCATGGCCAGGCCGAAGCGCGTGCGGCGGATGGCGATGGACGCTGCCACCGTGAGCACCGCGAGCAGCAGCACGGTGAAGTAGATCGTGTCGCGATCGGGCACCACCATGAGCACGCGGCCCACGGTGCCGGTGACCGATTTCTCGAAG
>CAZFOT010000385.1:0-2397 GCA_964520365.1 uncultured Hydrogenophaga sp. | reverse complement strand
GTACTAGCGCCGAGAGGCGTGGAGGTTCGAGTCCTCTCTTGGGCACCAATCATAAGGGCTTGCAAACTTGCTGTTTGCAAGCCCTTTTTTCTTGCGGATGTCAAACCGGAACCGCTACCAGGTCGTGCCCCTGCGCGGCCACGATCCGGGCCTTGGTGAATTCGCCCACCTTCAAGGTCTTGCTGATCTTCTCCGGCGGCAGCAGGCGCACCACGCCATCGATCTCGGGCGCATCGGCGTAGCTGCGGCCCACGCCGCCCTTCCTGCCGAGCCCGGGCGCCGAATCCACCAGCACCTGCATGGTCGCGCCCACCCGCTGGCGCAGCTTGTCGGCGGACACCGCCTCTGCCACCGCCATGAACCGCGCCCGGCGCTCCTCGCGCAGTTCGTCTGGAACAGGGTCGGACAACAGGTTGGCCGTGGCGCCCTGTACCGGGGAGTAGGCGAAACAGCCGGCACGGTCGATGCGCGCCTCGTGCAGGAAAGCGAGCAGGTGCTCGAACTCTGCCTCGGTCTCGCCGGGAAAGCCGGCGATGAAGGTGCTGCGCACCACGATCTCCGGGCAGAGCTCTCGCCAGCGCGCGATCCGCTCCAGATTCCGCTCCCCGTTGGCCGGGCGCTTCATGCGCTTGAGCACGTCGGGGTGGCTGTGCTGCAGAGGCACGTCCAGGTAGGGCAGACACAGGCCGTCCTTCATGAGGGGAACGATGTCGTCCACATGCGGATAGGGGTAGACGTAGTGCAGCCGCACCCAGGCGCCATGCTCCCTGGCCAGTTCGCCCAGCGAGCGCACCAGATCGAGCATGCGCGTCTTGACCGGCTTGCCGTCCCAGAAGCCGGTGCGGTACTTCACGTCCACGCCATAGGCCGACGTGTCCTGGCTGACCACCAGCAACTCCTTCACGCCCGACTCGAACAGCTTGCGCGCCTCGGTGAGCACGTCGCCAATGGGCCGGCTGACCAGATCCCCCCTCATGGACGGAATGATGCAGAACGTGCAGCGGTGATTGCAGCCTTCGCTGATCTTGAGGTAGGCATAGTGCCGCGGCGTGAGCTTGATGCCTTGCGCCGGGACCAGATCAACGAACGGGTCGTGGGGCTTGGGCAGGTGTTCGTGCACGGCCGTCATCACCTCGTGGGTGGCGTGAGGCCCGGTCACCGCCAGCACGCTGGGGTGCATCTGCCGCACGAGATTGCCGCCGCGCTCGCCTTCCCTGGCACCCAGGCAGCCCGTGACGATCACCTTGCCGTTCTCGGCCAGCGCCTCGCCGATGGTGTCCAGGCTCTCGCGAACCGCGTCGTCGATGAAGCCGCAGGTGTTGACGATCACCAGATCGGCGCCGGCGAACGTCTTGGAGGTTTGGTAACCCTCGGCGCTGAGTTGCGTGAGGATGAGTTCGGAATCGGTCAGCGCCTTGGGGCAACCCAGGCTCACGAAACCGACCTTGGGAACCGCGTGGGGCGGCGTGGCGAGCGTTTCAGACATGGTCCGATTGTCTCAGACCCGCTCAGCGACATGCACAGAGCAACCGATCCGGCGCCGGGCCGCCCCAAGCCGGATCAGCCCCCTTGGGGGGCAGCGACCCGCACAGCGACGGAGCGTGGGGGTCACCGACTATCGCTTCAGTCCCAGCGCCGCCAGCATCTGCTCGCTGTTCTTCTGCATCTGCTCCTGCATCTGGGTGAACGCGTTGCGCGACTGCTCCAGATAGGCACCCATCATGCCCTGCATCATCGGCGACTGCACGTTCATGAACTGTTTCCACGCCTCGGGATTCAGTCCGCCGGACTGCTCGGTCATCTTGTGCTGGAGCTCCATGAATATCTGGACATTCTTCTCCAGATAGGCGCCCATGAAATCCTGCATGGCGTGGCCATAGAACCGGATGATGTTCGCCAGCACCTGCTCCGTGAAGATCGGTGAGCCAGCGCTTTCTTCCTCCAGGATGATCTGCAGAAGAATGCTGCGCGTCAGGTCGTCGTTGGTCTTCGCGTCGCGCACCACGAAAGGCTCGCTGTCCATGACCAGCGATTTCACCTCGGCCAGCGTGATGTACGAGGAGGTGTCCGTGTCGTAGAGACGCCGGTTCGGGTACTTCTTGATGACACGCACGCCGTCTGCACGCTCGCTGCCGGAATCGGCCTTGGATTTTTGCACTGCTGGACTTTCAGGAATGAAGAAAGAATGCCCCCTCGTCTGTCCGGAGCATACGGCACATTCTAGGAAGCCTGGCCATGGCTGGCGCCATGGGTTTTCCCTGTGCGGCGATGCCGGGCCGCGCAGCCGGCGGCGGGGTCGGCAAACAGAAAACCCCTGGTCTCTCACGAGAACAGGGGTTTGGTCTGGTAGGCGCGATTGGACTCGAACCAACGACCCCCACCATGTCAAGGTGGTGC
>CAZFOT010000384.1:0-2416 GCA_964520365.1 uncultured Hydrogenophaga sp. | reverse complement strand
GAAGCCCGGCGCGTTCTTCACCGTGATGGGCGTCTTGCCCACCGCTTCAGCCAGCGCCTTCACCGCGTCGTGCGTGGCGTCGCTGGTCTGCAGGCCGCGGATGATCTCCACCAGCTTCATCACCGGCACCGGGTTGAAGAAGTGCATGCCGATGAAGCGGTCGGGCCGCTGCGTGGCGGCGGCCAGCTTGGTGATGCTGATCGAGCTGGTGTTGGTGGCCACGATCACCTCGGGCGCGAGCAGGCCGTCGAGCTGCTGCAGGATCTTAATCTTCAGGCCTTCGTTCTCGGTGGCGGCCTCGATGACCAGTTGCGCGCCCTTGAGGTCGTCGTAGTCCGTCGATCCCTGGATGAGCGCCAGCGCCGCGGCCTTGTCGGCCTCGGTGATCTTTTCCTTCTTGATCAGGCGGTCCAGGCTGCCTGCGATGGTGGCCAGGCCCTTGTCGACCGCGGCCTGCGCGATATCGACCATGACCACGCGGATGCCCCGGGTGGCGCAGGCCTGCGCGATGCCGTTGCCCATGGTGCCCGAGCCGATGATGCCCACGGTTTGAATGCTGCTCATGTCGCGTTTTCTCCTGTTGAAATGGGGGTTTTCCCGTGCGTCACTAGGCGTTGCCGCCTACCTGTGCGCTGGCCCCTGTGCTAACTTGCCCGCACATTGTCGCGCACCGCCCACCGGTGCGCGTTCCACACGGAGACTCCCATGTACGACTACATCATTGTCGGCGGCGGTTCGGCCGGCAGCGTGCTGGCCGGCCGGCTCAGCGAAGACCCCGCGGTGCGCGTGGCCCTGCTCGAAGCCGGTGGCCCCGACCACAGCGTGCTCATCCACTGTCCGGCCGGGCTGGCCGTGATGGCCAAATTCGAGCTCAATGGCTGGGGCTATGCCACCGTGCCCCAACCCGGGCTCGATGGCCGCCGCGGCTACCAGCCGCGCGGCAAGGTGCTGGGCGGTTCCAGCTCGGTCAACGCCATGGTCTACGCGCGCGGCCACGCGCAGGACTACGACGGCTGGGCCGCGCTGGGCAACCCGGGCTGGTCGTACGCCGAGGTGCTGCCCTACTTCAAGCGCGCCGAGCACAACGAGCGCGGCGCCGACGGCTTCCATGGCCAGGGCGGCCCGCTCAACGTGATGGACCTGCGCAGCCCCAACCCGTTCCTGCCCGCCTTCATCGAAGCCGGCGAGCAGGCCGGCGAGCGCCACAACCGCGACTTCAATGGCGCCGACCAGGAGGGCATCGGCGCCTACCAGGTCACGCACCGGAATGGCGAGCGCTTCAGCGCCGCCAAGGCCTACCTCACGCCGCACCTGGGGCGCGCCAACCTGCAGGTCATCACCCGCGCGCTCACCACGCGCGTCGTCACCGAAACGGTGGACGGCCAGGCGCGCGCCGTGGGCGTGGAGTACCGCGCCGACGCCGGGCGCGGCGCCGTGCAGACGCTGCGCCTGAAGCCCGGCGGCGAGGTGCTGCTGAGCGCGGGCGCGTTCGGTTCGCCCCAGTTGCTGATGCTCTCGGGCATCGGCCCGGCCGAACACCTGCGCTCCCACGGCATCGGCGTGGTGCACGACCTGCCCGGCGTGGGCGAGAACCTGCACGACCACCCCGATGTGGTCATGGTGGTCAACGCGCCCAAGGTCACCGACCTGTTCGGCCTGTCGTGGCCGGGCACCGTCAACACCGCGCGCGCCATCATGGAGTGGCGCAGCACGCGCACCGGCATGCTGACCAGCAACTTCGCCGAAGCCGGCGGCTTCATCAAGAGCGCGCCCGAGGAGGCCATTCCCGACCTGCAACTGCACTTCGTGGTCGGCAAGCTGGTGGACCACGGCCGCAAGACGGTGCTGGGCCACGGCTACTCCTGCCACGTCTGCCTGCTGCGCCCCAAGAGCCGCGGCACGCTGCGCCTGGCCGGCCCCGACCCGCAGGCCGCGCCGCTGATCGACCCTGCCTTTCTGCAGGACCCGGACGACACCGCCCGGCTGGTGCGCGGCTTCAAGCGCGTGCGTGAGATCCTGCAGCAGCCCGCATTGGCGCGCCATGGCGGCACCGAGTCGGCCACGTCGAGCGGGGCGCGCAGCGACGAACAGATCGAGCAGTTCATCCGCCAGCACGCCGACACCATCTACCACCCGGTGGGCACCTGCCGCATGGGGCCAGAGTCGGACCCGCTGGCCGTGGTCGATGCGCAACTGCGCGTGCGCGGCGTTCAGTCCCTGCGCGTGATCGACGCCTCGGTCATGCCGCAGGTGGTGGGCGGCAACACGAACGCGCCGGTGATCATGATGGCCGAAAAAGCTGTGGACTTGTTGTTGTCCCCCCCGCGCCGCGCCTAAGGGCGCGTCACCCCCCAGGGGGCAACAGCAGCGGCCCGGCAAAGCCGGATCCGCGCTGTTCTGGGTTGAACAACCCTTC
>CAZFOT010000383.1:0-2444 GCA_964520365.1 uncultured Hydrogenophaga sp. | reverse complement strand
CCGCCAGCACGCTGGCGACCAGGCTGGTGGTGGTGGTCTTGCCGTGCGTGCCGGCGATCGCCACGCCCTTCTTCATGCGCATGAGCTCGGCCAGCATCACGGCGCGCGGCACCACCGGCACCAGCCTGGCGTGCGCGGCGATGACCTCGGGGTTGTCTTCCTTCACGGCGGTGGAGGTGACGATGGCGTCGGCCCCTTCGATGTAGGCCGCGTCATGGCCCACGAACACCTGCGCGCCCAGCGCCACGAGGCGGCGCGTGGCCGTGCTCTCGCCCAGGTCGCTGCCGGAGATGCGGTAGCCCTGGTTGAGCAGCACCTCGGCGATGCCGCTCATGCCGGCACCGCCGATGCCCACGAAATGGATGTGGCGAATGGCATGTTTCATGGCTTCGCTCCCTTCGCCAGGAACTCGCAGGCCGCCACCACGGCGGCCACGGCTTCGGTCTTCTGCATTTGCTTGGCCTTGCTCGCCATGTCCATCAGTTGCGCGCGCGTCGCGCTCCGAAGCACCGCCGCCAGCGACTGGGGCGTGAATTCGGGCTGGGGCACCAGCCAGGCCGCGCCGGCATCCACCAGGAAGCGCGCGTTGGTGGTCTGGTGGTCGTCCACCGCGGCCGGAAACGGCACGAACAGCGCGGCAGCGCCGACGGCGGCGATTTCGGTCACGGTGCTCGCGCCGGAGCGGCAGACCACCAGGTCGGCATCGGCGAAGGCCTGGGCCGTGTCGTCGATGAACGGGGTGAGTTCGGCCTGCACGCCCGCAGCCGCGTAGTTGGCGCGCAGGGCCTCGATCTGTTTTTCGCCGCTCTGGTGGACCACGCTCGGGCGTTCGTTTTCCGGCAGCAGGGCCAGCGCCTGGGGCACCGTGTCGTTGAGCGCCTTGGCGCCCAGGCTGCCGCCCACCACCAGCAGGCGCAACGGGCCGCTGCGGCCCGCGAAGCGCTGCGCAGGCGCGGGCTGGCGCAGGAACGGCACGCGCAAGGGGTTGCCGATCCACTGGCCCTTGGGAAACACGCCGGGGAAAGCGGTGAACACCTCGTCGGCCACGCCGGCCAGCACCTTGTTGGCCATGCCGGCCACGGAATTCTGCTCGTGCAGCACCAGCGGCTTGCCCGCCAGCACGGCCATCATGCCGCCGGGGAAGCTGATGTAGCCCCCGAGACCCAGCACCACGTCGGGCTGCACCCTGCGCACCACGGTCAAGGCCTGCCAGAAGGCCCTTAGCAGGCGCAGCGGCAGCAGCGCCAGTGTCAACACACCTTTGCCTCTGACACCACCGAAATCGATGGTCTCCAGCTTGAACCCGCGTGGCGGCACGAGCCGGCTCTCCATGCTTTCAGGCGCGCCCAGCCAGTGCACGCGCCAGCCGCGGTCACGCAGGACCTCGGCCACAGCGAGGCCGGGAAAAATATGCCCACCGGTTCCGCCAGCCATGATGAGGGCGCAATGCTTCGCTGGGTTCATGCCCGGCCCCCTCGCATCATCTGGCGATTCTCGTAGTCCACCCGCAGCACGATCGCGATCGCCACCAGGTTCATGAGCACGGCCGAGCCGCCGTAGCTCATGAGCGGCAGTGTCAGGCCCTTGGTGGGCAGGGCGCCCAGGTTCACGCCGATGTTGATGAAGGCCTGGAAGCCGATCCACAGCCCCACGCCCTGCGCCACCAGCCCCGAAAAGACCTGATCGAGCGCGATCGCCTGGCGGCCGATGTGCATGATGCGGCGGGTCAGCCACATGAACAAGCCGATCACCACCAGCACGCCCAGCAGGCCGAACTCCTCGCCCAGCACGGCCAGCAGGAAGTCGGTGTGCGCCTCGGGCAGCCAGTGCAGTTTCTCGACGCTGCCTCCCAGGCCCACGCCAAAGATCTCGCCGCGACCAAAGGCGATGAGCGAATGCGACAGCTGATAACCCTTGCCCAGCGCGTGTTCCACGCTCCAGGGGTCGAGGTAAGCAAAGATGCGCTCGCGCCGCCAATCGCTCATCAGAACCATGAGCGCGAACGCCCCGACCACCACCAACGCGATCAGAAAGAACATGCGGGCGTTCACACCACCCAAGAAGAGAATGCCCATGGCGATCACGACGATGACCATGAAAGCCCCCATGTCGGGCTCGGCCAGCAAGAGCATGCCGACCACGGCCACCGCAACAGCCATGGGCGCTACGGCGCGGAAGAAATGCTCCTTGACCTCCATGCGCCGCACCATGTAGTCGGCCGCGTACAGCAGCACCGTCAGTT
This sequence comes from uncultured Hydrogenophaga sp., assembly GCA_964520365.1. Taxonomy (GTDB): domain Bacteria; phylum Pseudomonadota; class Gammaproteobacteria; order Burkholderiales; family Burkholderiaceae_C; genus Hydrogenophaga. The sequence goes on along the minus strand of CAZFOT010000383.1, from coordinate 202 downwards.
TGGCCAGCTCGGAGGGCTGGAAGCTCATCACGCCCAGCGAGATCCACCGCCGGGCACCGTTGACCGGCTTGCCGAACAGCACCACGACGAGCAGCACCAGCGCGCCAGCAAAGAGGTAGGGAGCCATCCGCTCCCAGGCCTTCATGGGGAACTGGAATGCCGCGACCGCGGCCACCAGGCCGATCATCATGAACAAGCCGTG
>CAZFOT010000382.1:0-2451 GCA_964520365.1 uncultured Hydrogenophaga sp. | reverse complement strand
TGAACATGGCCACGCCGTCGCCCACGGTGAGCACCAGCGTGGTCTGCGGGCCGTAGATGCAGTAGCCGGCCGCCACCTGCTGGGTGCCGGGTTGCAGGAAGTCGGCTTCTTCCACGCCGCGGTCGTCGTCCGGCTTCTTTAGCACGCTGAAAATGGTGCCGATGCTCACGTTCACGTCGATGTTGCTGGAGCCGTCGAGCGGGTCGAACATCAGCAGGTATTCCCCCTTGGGGAAGCGGTTGGGCACCACGTAGATGCTGTCCATTTCCTCCGAGGCCATGGCGGCGAGGTGGCCGCCCCATTCGTTGGCCTCGATCAGCACCTCGTTGGCGATCACGTCGAGCTTCTTCTGCACTTCGCCCTGCACGTTCTCGGTGTCGGCGCTGCCCAGCACCTCGCCGAGCGCGCCCTTGTTCACGTTGATGGCGATGTGCTTGCAGGCGCGGGCCACCACCTCGATCAGCAGGCGCAACTCGGGCGGAATGCGCCCGTGCACGCGCTGTTGTTCGACGAGGTAGCGGGTCAGGGATATCTTGTTGCTCATGTTCATCTCAATCTGCCAGTGCGCGGGTGACGACCTCGCGCACGTCGTTGCTAAGGTCGGGCCTGGCCGCCACGCGGGCGATGGCCTGGTGGGCGGCGCTGCGGTAGGGCTCGGCCAGCTTCTTCCAGCGGTCGAGCGCGCGGGCCAGGCGCGCCGCCACTTGCGGGTTGAAGCCGTCGAGCTCGATCACGCGATCGCCCCAGAACACATAGCCCGCCGCGTCCGACCGGTGGAAGGCGCCCGGGTTGGCGCTGCAGTAGCTGAAGACCACGCTGCGCGCGCGGTTGGGGTTCTTCAGGTGGAAGTCGGGATGGTTCATGAGCTGGCGCACCGCGGGCAGCACGTTGCCGCCACGGTCGGGCGCGCCGGCCTGCAGGGCAAACCATTTGTCGAGCACCAGCGCTTCGTCCTGGAACATGCGGTGGAAGCTGGCCAGCGCGTCGCTGGCCAGCGCGTGGCCGCTGCTCACCAGCGCCGCGAGCGCGTTGAAGCGGTCGGTCATGTTGCCGGCGCCCTTGAAATGCTGCAAGGCCTTGCCGGGCCAGACCGGGCTGCCGTCGGTACGGGCGGCCAGGCACAGCATGGCCAGCGCCAGCCCGGTCAGCGCGCGGCGCCCGGACCCCAGAGGGTCGGGGCGGTAGGCGCCGTTGTCCCGGTGGCTCTCGAAGGCCCAGGCCCAGTCGCCGTGCAGCGCCAGGGCCATCTGTTCGCGCATGGCCTCGCGCACGGCGTGCACGCGTTGCGGATCGACCACTTCGAGCTGCTCGGCGATGTAGGCCTCCGAAGGCAGGGTGAGCACCAGCTCCTTGAACGCCGCGTCGAGCAGCGGGTGCCGCAGCACGGCGCGCATGGCCTCCAGGTAGGCCGCGTCGAGCGGTGCCGCGGGCACAGGGCCTTCGGCCTGCATGGCCTTGAGCGCCAGGCGCAACGCCAGGCGCTGGCCGGCTTCCCACCGGTTGAAGGGGTCGGTGTCGTGGGCCAGCAGGGTGAGCAACTGGTCGTCGCTGTAGTCGAAGTCCAGCACCACCGGCGCGGAGAAGCCGCGCAGGATCGAGGGCACCGGCTCGGCATCGATGTTCACGAAGGTGAAGCTCTCGCTGGCCTGCGTCAGCACGAAGCTGCGCGTGCCGGCTTCAGGCTGGGTCCAGTGCGCCAGTTGCAGCGGCAGTTCGGCGCCGCCCGCGTCCAGCAGGCCAATCGCCACCGGGATCACGAACGGCTCTTTGACCGCCTGCCCCGGCGTGGGCGCGCAGCTTTGCGCGAGCGTGAGCGTGTAGCTGCGCGCGGCAGCGTCGTACACGCCGTCGGCCCGCAGGCGGGGCGTGCCCGCCTGGCTGTACCAGCGCTTGAACTGGGGCAGCAGACGGGCCAGGTCGGACGCGGGGTTGGCGTCGGCCATGGCCTGGGCGAAATCGTCGCAGGTCACGGCCTGGCCGTCGTGGCGCGCGAAGTACTGCTTCATGCCAAGAGCAAAACCGTCCCTGCCGACAAGGGTCTGCATCATGCGCACGACCTCGGCGCCTTTTTCGTAGACCGTGACGGTGTAGAAGTTGTTGATCTCCACGTAGCTGTCGGGCCGCACCGGGTGGGCCATGGGCCCGGCGTCCTCGGGGAACTGCGCGGTGCGCAGCACGCGCACGTCCTCGATGCGCTTGACCGCGCGCGCCGAGGGTTCGGCGCACAGGTCCATGCTGAATTCCTGGTCGCGGAAGACGGTCAGGCCTTCCTTCAGGCTCAACTGGAACCAGTCGCGGCAGGTCACGCGGTTGCCGGTCCAGTTGTGGAAGTACTCGTGGCCCACCACCGACTCGATGTTGGCGTAGTCGGTGTCGGTCGCGGTGGCGGCGTTGGCCAGTACGTACTTGGTGTTGAAGATGTTGAGGCCCTTGTTCTCCATCGCGCCCATG
>CAZFOT010000381.1:0-2455 GCA_964520365.1 uncultured Hydrogenophaga sp. | reverse complement strand
CGTCGGCCGCCTGCAGGCCGGCGCGCACGCGCGCGATCGTTCCGTGGTGGTCGGTGCCCTGGATGTTGACGACCTTGGTGAAGCCGCGCTCCCACTTGCTGATGTGGTACGCCACGTCGGGCACGAAATAGGTGTACGAGCCGTCGGACTTGCGCATCACGCGGTCCTTGTCGTCGCCGTAGTCGGTGGACTTCAGCCACAGGGCGCCGTCCTGCTCGTAGGTCTTGCCGGCATCGATGAGCTTGCGCACCGTGGCCTCGACCCGGCCGCTGGTGTACAGGCTGGACTCCAGGTAGTAGTGGTCGAACTTGACCGCGAAAGCCTGCAGGTCAAGATCTTGTTCATGGCGCAGGTAGGCCACCGCGAACTGGCGCATGCCGTCGAGGTCGTCGATGTCGCCGCTGGCGGTGAATTCGCGGTCGTCGGCCTTCACCGTCTTCTTCGCCAGGAAGTCGCGGGCGATGTCCTGAATGTAGTCGCCGTTGTAGGCCGCCTCCGGCCACTCGGCATCGCCCGGCTTGAAACCCTGGGCACGCAAGTGCGTGGACGTGGCCAGCGTGCCGATCTGCACGCCGGCGTCGTTGTAATAGAACTCGCGGTGCACGCTCCAGCCCTGGGTCTGGAACAGGTTGCAGATGGCGTCCCCCAGCGCGGCCTGGCGGCCATGCCCCACGTGCAGCGGGCCGGTGGGATTGGCCGACACGAACTCGACCATCAGGCGCTGGCCGTTGGGGCTGGCCACGCCGAAGTGATCGCCCGCTTGCAGCACTTCGCGCACGATCTGCTGCTTGGCCTCGGGTTTCAGGCGGATGTTGATGAAGCCAGGGCCGGCGATGTCGATGTCGGCGACCCACTGCCGGTACGCGGGCTGGGCCAGCAGCGCGGTCTTGATCTGCTCGCCCAGTTGCCGCGGATTGAGCTTGAGCAGCTTGGCCAGTTGCATGGCCGCGGTGACGGCGAAATCGCCGTGCGCCGCCACCTTGGGCGACTCGAAGGCGGCCTTGTCGCCCGCGCCTGGGCAGAGCTTTTCCAGCGCGGCGGACAGGCCCACCAGCAGTTCCTGTTTGATCTTGAGCATGGGGGAGATTCTAGGAGGCTGCCAGAGGGAGTCCGCGCACGAGACCGGCCACAGGCGACGATACTGGCCCGGCCATCCGCGGTCCGGCATGCGGCCTGCCCGCCGGCAACCGTCCAGATACACGCTGCATCAGCGATGCACACCCGTAACACGAGGTACGCAGCCCCGTGCGCATCGTCCGCGCCGAGTTTCCGGAAACCGACACCGGCCGCCTTCCAAAGTGGTACGTCCGATCGATCGCCGGAATGAAAGAAATACTTTGGCTATCAGCCGCGCCGATAGGACAATAAACCCGTCTCCAGGACACGCAAAGCCACGTTTTTACGTCCACTTACAAGCCTTTCCGTTCACGCTTCCGGATAATCCGTCTGGCGGCATGAGGCTCTCAACCCGGCTGAACGTCAATACATTGAAGCCATGGATTTTCTGAGAACTGGCTTCAGAAAATGGCGGGAAAGCAGGGAGCGACGTGCAGGGTTCGGGTGCCGCAAACACCCCGGCTTGGACTGAAAAAATGATGGCGATGCACATGCTTCGCCAGCATGCATTCCAGTCTCATGCCGTGACCAATAAACTCCGGTCAACCTGTACCGTCCTTGAACGAACTGTTCCGCCACCACGTTTCCACGCTCGGTTTTCAGAATGTCCACACACAATGCCGCCGTGCGACATCAACAGTTCCAGGGCTCCGAGGAGTGCGGGAACCGACAGGGAAATGCCAAGCAGGCAAACGCCTGCCCTGCCCCAATGGTGCCGCACTGAAATCCGTTAGTTAAAGCGATATTGAACCAATGACCTACTCCAAACACCGCGAACTCAAATCGCTGCATTCCAGCGGAATTGTTCTGGCCTCCATCCTGCTGGCCTCGGCCGCTTCCTTTGAGGCACAGGCCCAGCAAACCATTGGAGGCAAGGTCTTCAGCTCCACCGCTTGCGCCGCGGAGAATCGAAGCTGCAACTTCACCGGCTCGCGAACAGTCGCATATGGCGCTGCGAGCAAGTTCAAAGTTCGCACCTTGAAAGGGCCTGTGAGTTGCAACAACAGCACTTTTGGTGATCCCATCCCAGGTGTGGTGAAGTCGTGCTACCTCAATACGACTGCACCAGCACCAGCACCAGCACCAGCGACCGGCGCGCAGATCATCAATGGCCAGTCGTTCAGCCGTGCGGCATGTGCGACCGAAAACCGCTCCTGCAGCTACACGGGGCGACGCGCCGTGGCATATGGAGCCTCTGGAAAGTTCAGCATCAAAACCCTCGAAGGTCCGGCCAATTGCTCCAACGGCATCTTTGGCGACCCCGTCCCCGGCGTGGTGAAGTCGTGCTACGTCAGCACGGTAGCTTCTGCACCAGCACCAGCACCAGCACCAGCACCAG
>CAZFOT010000380.1:0-2458 GCA_964520365.1 uncultured Hydrogenophaga sp. | reverse complement strand
GCCATCGGCCCGGCCGGCGCGGCCAACGCCGCGCTGTTCGCCGTGGCCCTGCTGGCAGGCGTTGACCCGGCGCTGCGCCAGAAGCTCGAAGCCTTCCGCGCCGCGCAGACCGAAGCGGCGCGCGCCATGACGCTTCCGCTGTGATGAGCCTGCAGCCTCTTCTCCCCGGCACCCCCTCGTCCACCGGCCAGCAGATCACGCTCGGCGTCATGGGCGGTGGCCAGCTCGGCCGCATGTTCGTGCAGGCCGCGCAGGCCATGGGCTATTTCACGGCGGTGCTCGACCCCGATCCCGCTTCCCCGGCGGGCCTGATCGCGCACCACCACATCCAGGCCGCGTACGACGATGCGCAGGGCCTGGCCGAGCTGGCGCGGCGCTGCGACGCCATCACCACCGAGTTCGAGAACGTGCCCGCGCCGGCGTTGCGCACGCTGGCCGCGCAGCGCCCGGTGGCGCCATCGGCCGACTGCGTGGCCGTGGCGCAGGACCGCATCGCCGAAAAAACGCATTTCACCGAGTGCGGCCCCCTCAGCGGCGTGTACCCGGCGCCGCATGCCACCATCGAGACCGCCGGGCAACTGGCCGCCGTGGCGGGCGACCTGCTGCCGGGCATCCTCAAGACGGCGCGCCTGGGCTACGACGGCAAGGGCCAGGTGCGCGTGAAGGACCGCGCCGAACTTGCCGCCGCGTGGGAGCAACTCGGCCGCGTGCCCTGCGTGCTGGAGAAGATGCTGCCGCTGCGGGCCGAATGCTCGGTGATCGTGGCGCGTGGCGCCGACGGCCAGGTGGTGAGCTACCCGGTGCAGGCCAATACCCACCGCGACGGCATCCTCGCGCTGACCGAGGTGTTCGATGGCGCCGTGCCGGCCGATCTGGCGCGGCGCGCGCAGGCGAGCACGGCGGCCATCGCCCACCACCTGAGCTACGTGGGCGTGCTGTGCGTCGAGTACTTCGTCGTCGACGATGGAAAGGGCGGACAGGACCTGGTGGTCAACGAGATGGCGCCGCGCCCGCACAACAGCGGCCACTACACGCAGAACGCCTGCGACGTGTCGCAGTTCGAGGCCCAGGTGCGCGCGCTGGCCGGGCTGCCGCTGCCCGCGCCGCGCCAGCACAGCCCGGCCGCCATGGTCAACCTGCTGGGCGACCTCTGGTTCCAGCCCAACGCGGTCCATGCCGAGCGCAGCGAGCGCGCGGTCACGCCGCCCTGGTCGCAGGTGCTGGCGCTGCCCGGCACCCATCTGCACCTCTACGGCAAGCTCAGCGCGCGCCCCGGCCGCAAGATGGGCCACCTGAACATCACCGGCGCTTCGGTCGAGGACGTGCGCGCCACCACCGCCCAGGCGCTGGCCCTGCTAGGCCTGCCGCCGCTGGAGTGAGCGCCTGATGCCCCTGACCTTGCCGGCCAGCGATCCGGTGGCCATCGAGACCGCGGCGCAGCGCCTGGCTGCAGGCTTGCTCGTGGGCATGCCTACCGAGACCGTGTATGGCCTGGCGGCCGACGCCGGGAACGCCAGCGCGGTGCGCCGCATCTTCGAAGCCAAGGGCCGCCCCAGCGACCACCCGCTGATCGTGCACCTCGCCCCAGGCACGGACGGTGTCGGATGGCGCACGGGTGTGGACCATTACGCGCGCGACGTGCCGCCATTCGCCCTGGCCCTGATGCAGGCGTTCTGGCCCGGGCCGCTCACGCTGATCCTGCCGCGGCGGCCCGAGGTGGCGGCGGTGGCGGCGGGCGGGCAGGACTCGGTCGGCCTGCGCTGCCCGGCGCACCCGGTGGCGCAGGCGCTGCTGAGCGCCGCGCTGGCGCACGGCGTGCACGGCGTGGCCGCGCCCAGCGCCAACCGGTTCGGCCGCGTCAGCCCGACCACGGCCCAGCACGTGGCCGAAGAATTCGCGGCGCTGGGGGACGACGACCTGCTGATCCTGGACGGCGGCGCCTGCCCGGTGGGCATCGAGTCCACCATCGTCGACGGCACGCGCGGCGTGCCCGTGCTGCTGCGGCCCGGCATGGTCACCCAGGCCCAGCTCGAAGCCGCGTGCGGCCAGCCGGTGCGCGCGCGCGACGACGCCGCGCCCCGCGCCTCGGGCACCCTGGCCTCGCATTACGCGCCGCGCGCCAGGGTGCGGCTGATGGATGCCCAGCCGCTGCAGGCCGCGCTGGACGTGCTGGGCGCGGATGCGCGCCACATCGCGGTCTATGCGCGCAGCCCGCTCAAGGCCCACCGCGGCGTGACCCTGCGGCGCATGCCGGGCGATGCCACGCAAGCGGCGCAGGAACTGTTCGCGGTGCTGCGCGAACTCGACGCCACGGGCGTGCGGCTGATCTGGGTGGAGGCGCCTCCGCCGACGCCCGAATGGGACGGCGTGCGCGATCGCTTGGAACGCGCTGCGGCTTGAGGTGAACACCCCCCTGCGCCGCTGACGCGGCTTCCCCCCTCTCTGGCGCGCCCTTTGG
>CAZFOT010000379.1:0-2470 GCA_964520365.1 uncultured Hydrogenophaga sp. | reverse complement strand
ATGGCGACCTCGATCACGTTGGTGTCGCTGTCGAAGTTCATGTCCCAGACCTGGGACGCGATCAGGGAGCGAGGCAGCACCTCGCCCTGCCGACGCATCAGCAGCTCCAGCAGGCCGAACTCCTTGGCCGTCAGGGCGATGCGCTTGCCAGACCGGCTCACGCGTCGGCGCAGCAGGTCCAGTTCCAGGTCGGCCACCTGCAGTGTGGTGGCCTCCATGCCCGATCGGCCTCGGCGCAGGATGGTGCGCACCCGCGCCAGTAGTTCGGCGAACGAAAACGGTTTGACCAGGTAGTCGTCGGCGCCCAGTTCCAGCCCCTTGACGCGGTCCTCGACCTGGTCCCGGGCGGTGAGGAAGAGCACTGGCATCTGGCGCCCCTGGGCGCGCAGGTTCTGCAGCACCTGCCACCCGTCCATGCCCGGCAGCATCACATCCAGGATCAACAGGTCGTGGTCGCCTTCCAAGGCATGGTGCAGACCGTCCACGCCGTTGGTGACGAGTTCCACCGAATAGCCCGCTTCGCGCAGACCCTGTCTGAGGTAGTCACCCGCTTTGGGTTCGTCTTCAACAATCAGAATCTTCACGTGTGTTCTCCTGACCGCGAGTGTGCCTGCCTTGAGACCCGTCGACTCAAACATGACATTTTTGTAATCTGGCCGACAGGGGAGTGTCGGCTTGGCACCTCCAGAATTCGCCCCGCTTGATCCATATCAAACGGAGTGACACCAGTGACAACTTCATTTCTCAATCGGGCCTGCCACCATGTGCTGGCAGCGAGCCTCTTGAGTATTCCCTTCGCGCTTGCCGCGCAGACCACCAGCCCACAACAGGAGGCCGACTGGCGCCGAGCCAACGACGCGGTAGGTGCACTCAAACGAGGCCATGCCGACGTGCTCAAGTGGGAGCAGGCCAACACCGTTGCCTCCACCACGGCGCCCGGCGGAACCACGGGCATGGCCATTCCCACCGCCGAGGCGGCGGTTCGCATGGCCTGGGCGGTGCACCGCGATCTGGCGCGTGCGTTGGCCCGGTTGGGTCCTAGGAACGAACAACTGATCGCGGAGGGCCGCTGGACGGAGCTCGACCCCAGTCTGCAACGGCGCGTCGAGGATGCCGGTGAGGTGCTGGAGGTGGCTGCGGCCGGCCGCAAAGCCTGGATTGAAGCCGTGGCTGCTCAACAGGTGCTGAAGCACCAGCGCGACATGCTCGAAGCCTCACAGGCGGCCTATGAACTGGGGCAGCGCATGGTGACGGTGGGCAACTGGAGCAAGCTGCAACTCTCCCCCGTCCAACTCGCTGCGTCCAACGCACGCATGAATCTGCGGCGGGCTCAGCAAGCGGCCGCACAGGCCCAGGCCAATCTCGTCAAAACGATGGGGCAAACGGGCCTGCAGGAAGGGTTTTTGCTGCCGGACCAACTGCCTGCCATCCCGGCGCAACCCCTGACAGCAACGGACTTGCAAAAGCGCGCCGATGCTGTTCGCAACCAGCTGCCCGATGCAGAAAGTCTGCGCAACCGTGCGCTGTCCAAGGCGGCCATGAACGTCTACTGGGCGGCCCATGCCCTGGCCCAGGACAGCCAGGGGGACATTCTGAAAACCCGTGAGTTCATCACCGAAGAGACGGTGCTGCACTACAACGGCATGCTCAAGAGCGTGTGGGACCTGCTGGACGAGGTGCGCAACCAGTCCCAGGCCACTGTGGACGCCATCGGTGCACAGCGCGATTTCTGGCTCGCTGAAGCCGATCTGCAGTGGGTCTTGCAGGGCGGAGAGCCCGACAGTTTTGTGAGTCTGGGTGGCGCCGGTGGCGATGCCCCGGCCGCAGCAGCGCATTGAAAGGACAGATACAGATGACAAACAGCAACACCCGACGACAGTTCTTTGCCGGCGCCGCCGCCTCGGTGGCGGGCCTGGCCGTGGCCCGTTCCGCTCTCGCCGGCCTGCCCGAGCCGGTCATCCAGACCTCGGTGGACACCGCGCCGCCGCTGGTCCCCTCGACCGGTCGGCCCTACAACCCGGTGGTCACGCTCAACGGCTGGACTTTGCCCTGGCGCATGAACAACGGCGTCAAGGAATTCCACCTGGTGGCCGAACCCGTGGTGCGCGAGGTTTCGCCGGGCTTTAAGGTCAACATGTGGGGCTACAACGGCCAGAGCCCGGGCCCGACCATCGAGGTGGTCGAGGGCGACCGTGTGCGCATCTTCGTGACCAACAAGCTGCCCGAGCACACCACCATTCATTGGCACGGTCAGCGCCTGCCCAGCGGCATGGACGGTGTGGGCGGCCTGACCCAGCGCGCCATCCCCGTGGGCAAGACCTACGTCTACGAGTTTGAGGCGCGGCGCCCTGGCACTTTCATGTACCACCCGCACGCCGACGAGATGGTGCAGATGGCGATGGGCATGATGGGCCTGTTCATCATCCATCCGCGCGATGGCGACACCGTGGACCGCGACTACGCGCTGATC
>CAZFOT010000378.1:0-2476 GCA_964520365.1 uncultured Hydrogenophaga sp. | reverse complement strand
TGAACTTCGAGTCTCAAAGATACAAGGGGGGAAGCCGCAAAGCGGCGCAGGGGGGTGTCTCAATCACTCACCCGCTGGTACAACAGCAGGCTTTCCTTGCGGTCCGACAGCCGACTCACGGTGGCGCGAAACGCCCATTGCGTGAGCGTGACGCGCTCGTCCAGCGTGGGCTGCGTGTCGGGGGACACCACCAGCCCACGGCATGCCGCGCCATCCGGGCCGCCCGTGCGCACCAGTTCCAGTTGGCCGTGGTGCCGCAGGGCGGCAATCTGCGCCTGGCTCAGTCCATCCACCAGCACGCAGGCCCCGGGCGGCACCAGGCTGGCGATGCGCCGGGACAAGGGTCCGTAGCTGCGCCCGAAATCCAGCAGCGGCAGCCACAGGGTCATGAGCAGCAGCCAGCACAAGGTGCTGCCGGCCGCCGGCAGCACCAGGCTTTTCCAGAGCGCCTGGCGATGCCGGCCGACGCGCCACTTGACCAGCCAGAACCAGGCGACCGTGGCCAGCGCGCCCAGGCCGAACAGCAGCAGGGAAAACTCGGGAACGAAGCCGGGCGCCAGCCGCGCCACGTTCGCCGCCGGCTTGGCGGGCACGCCCGTTTGCATGGCCAGCCAGATGACCCAGATGACCACGGCACAGCCGGTGAAGAACAGCAGGGTGAACCAGTCGATCAAGGCCGAGACGCTGCGCCGCAGCGTGGGCAGGGCGAACGCGGCCAGCGCGGCTAGCGAAGGCAGCACCAGCAGCAGCGCGCGGTCTTCGCGCTCCTGCAGGGCGCTGGCGCCCACGCAGACCACGGCGCCCCAGAGCGGCAAGGCCACGTGGGGGCTGAAAAGCTGGCGGCGCCAGGACCACAGCGTCCACAGGACCAGCGGCCAGGCCGGCCAGGTGAACCACAGCAGCAGGCGCCCGAAGCTGACCCATTCGGCCGTTGGCGCGACGGGCAAGGCGCTTGCGCCGCCGGCCATGGACAGCCAATCGCCGAGCGCGGTCAGGGGCGCAATGGCGATCCACCCCGTCCACCATGCGAACAGCGTCACCGCTGCCAGCACCATGCCCAGGCCCAGTCTGCCGCCCGGCCGCCACCCCGCGCTGGTGGGCGCTTCCCAGGCCGGTGGCGGCGGCGAGCGGCCCAGCAACAGCAACCAACCGCCGGCCAGCAGCACGGCTTGCCAGCCCATGGCGCTCAGGAACAGCCCCGCCAGCGCGACGGCACCCATGCCCGCGCTGAGCAGGCGCCGGTCGTCCCGCCCTGGCGCCAGCCTGGCCATGGCGTGCAGCAGCACGGCGAGCAAGGCCAGCCGAACCAGGTCGGGCGTGGTTTCGTGCCCGAGCTGCGCAAGGCCCAGGCAGGCCATCAAGGCCAGCAAACCGGCGTCGGCCAGCGCGCGGGCATAGTCCCTGGGATGGGCCTCGCCCCCGAAGGCGAAGGCCAGGGGTTGCGCCGCCGGCAGGCGCGCGAGGTGATAGACGGTGTACCAGCTGCTGGTCAGGGTGAGCACGAGCAGCAGCGCGAACGGGACGCGCGAGGCCAGCACCGGGTCGAGGAACGGCAGCAGCTTGATGAACAGCGCGCCGATCCAGTAGGGCAGCAGCGCGCTTTCTTCCGGTCCGGCGCCGAGCAACTGCGGCTGCCACCAACCGCTCAGGCCCTGGGCCAGTTCCTGCATGACGCCGAAGGACGCGACGTCGTCCACCTTCCAGGGTTCGCGACCCAGGAAGCCTGGCAGCACATAGGCCGCGCAGAACAGCCACAGCGCAAGTCGGGGAAGAGGGCGCACCGCCGTTTGGGTGACGATGGCAGGAGTCGGTCGGTTCACTGCGGGCAATATACAGGCGTGGCCGGCCCGTGGCCTTGAAGGGGTGTGAAATGATCAAAAAAAAGCAGCCTCGCGCGGCTGCTTTTTCTGGATCGGAAGCGGACTCACTTCGCGGTGGTGGCGCCACCCTTGGCGTAGCGGTTGCGGAAGCGCTCGACGCGCCCGCCCATGTTGTCCACGCTCTTCTGGGTGCCGGTGTAGAAGGGGTGCGATTCGCTGGAGGTGTCCAGCTTGAAGAGCGGCAGCTCGCGGCCGTCTTCCAACTTGATGGTTTCCTTCGTGTTCGCGCAGGAGCGGGTCACGAACTTGAAACCGTTGGAGAGGTCCTGGAAGCAGACCTCGCGGTAGTTGGGGTGAATGCCTTCTTTCATGGCGTGTCCTTCAGGTCAGGTGCCGCAGCCGCAACGAAACCATTTCGTTGTACTTGCCGCAATCAGCAAAACCATGGATTATAGCCTTAGAGCCTGTTCACGATCTACAAGGGGCCGCGCAAGCGCCTTTTCGAGATGGGCTGCTAGGCGCAAAACGCAGCCGGGCCGGTGGCCCGGCGAGGCTTTGCAACGCCGCAGACCGCCCGAAAACCGAAGGTTTCGCCGCAGGCAAAAGGCACTTGCCCTTCGGGTTGGGACGCAATCGGGCGATTGCCCCACCAAACC
>CAZFOT010000377.1:0-2513 GCA_964520365.1 uncultured Hydrogenophaga sp. | reverse complement strand
CCAGAGGCACCGCGGAACCGGCTTTGCCGGGCCGCTGGTGCCGCCCCCTTGAGGGGGTGACGCCGCAGGCGGCGCGGGGGTGTTTCATGGATACGGCGAGGCTTCGCCGGGGGGCCGCGTCTTGAAGCGTTTGTGCACCCAGTAATACTGCTCTGGCATGCCCGCGATCATGGCCTCGAGTTCGCGATTCATTCTCGCCGTATCAGCCGCCACATCCTTGGTCGGGAAGTGCGCCCAGGCGGGATGGATCGCGACCTCATAGCCTTCGCGGGTCATGCGGCTGACCACGGGCACCACGGCAGCCCCCGAGAGCCTGGCAAAGCGCGAGAGCGACGGGAGCGTCGCGGTCTGGACACCGAAAAACGGCACGAAGACGGAATCCCGGGGGCCGTGATCCATGTCGGGCAGCAGGTAGAGCGGCTCGCCGGCCCGCAAGGCCGCGATCAGCGGCTTGAGGCCCTGGCGCCTGGCGACGATGTGCGGCTCGCCGAAGCGCTGGCGCCCCTGCGCCATCCAGCGGTCCACGTCGGCGTTCAGCTGTTCCGCGTAGATGCCGCAGAAGCGGCGCTCCAGGTGCGCCGTCAAGGCAATCCAGCCGGCGTCCATGCCCACGAAGTGCGGCGCGAACAACACGGTGGGCGAGTCGCCCTCCAGCGCCCTCAGGTCGCCCGTGAGCTTGAGCCGCTTGCGCACCACCTCGGGCGCGCCCTCCCACAACCAGCCCCGGTCCAGCCACGCCTGGGCAAAGACGACGAAGTGGCGCCGTATGGCGCGGTTGCGCTCGGCTGGCGAGTCGTTCGGGAAACACAGCGCCCAATTGGTTCGGGCAATGCGCCGCCGGCGCAGCACCACGGCATGCAGCAGCATGCCCAGGGTCCAGCCGATCGCCCGCACCCAGGACAGCGGCAGCACCGAAAGCAGGCGCATGAAGGCAAGCCCCAGCCGGTTGCCCATTCGCGCCAGCCAGGGCGAAGCGGAGGAATTCGAAACAGCGCTCATGGAACCGTTTGGGGTGGGATGCAAAGGATCAAGCGGCGGTGTTCAGGCCTGGGACGCCGAGGCCGGATCGCTGGTGGAAGGCGCCTGTCCCGCGGGCACCTTGTAGCGGTCGTAGGACCACAGGTACTGCGCGGGGCATTCTCTCACCAGCGCCTCCATGGCCTGGTTGATCTGATGGGCCGCACGCGCGGCGTCGTGGGCCAGCGCCTCGCCTCCAGGCAAGTGAAACGGCCGCACCCGGACCCGGTAGCCGCGCCCCCAGCTCAGGCGCTCGCCCCAGATGAGGACCACCTGCGCGCCCGCCGTGTGGGCCAGCCTGGCAGACAAGGTCATGGTGTAGGCATCCCGACCGAAAAACGGCGCCCAGACCCCCTGCCCTGCAGGCGGCACCTGGTCCGGCAGCAACCCCACGGCATGGCCCGCCTTCATCGCCTTGATGAGCTGCTTCACGCCGCCCAGCGTGGTGGGGGCCGTCTGCAGATTCGGACGCACGCGAGCGTTGGCCACGAGCTCGCGCAGCCAGGACTGCCGGGCCGGCCGGAACAGCACCGTCACCGGCTGGCGCACGCCGAAACGCTGTGCGTAGGCCTGCGCCGTGATCTCGAAACACCCCAGATGCGGGGTGAGAAACAAGACGCCGGCGCCATGCGCCTGCGCGGCCTCGATGTGTTCGGCTCCTTCCCAGTCCACGCGGACCGGCCGTCCCAGCCACAGGCGCGGCAACTCGGACACCAGCTTGCCGGATTCGCCCACCGAGGCCAGCGCCACCGACCTCGAAAAACCGGCCTGCCGCGCGTGCGCGAACAGCCGACGGCGGTAACGGGAGGAAGTCAGGAAGCTCAACCAGCCCAGCACCCAGCCCAGGCCGTGCAGCGCAGGCAGGGGAAACCCGCTCAGGAAACGGAAAAGGGATTGGACGAACAGTTCCAAGGTTCACTCGAAGCATGGGCGCGGCGCGCGGGGACGGGTTCGGCGCAGCGCCCCGCGGCGGCGGGCACTTGATCTAGAATCCGCCCATCGCCGAGTTATCGAACTAATTGCGGGGCGATTCACAAATTCCGCTAAAGCGTTCGCCGAACTCTGACAGACCGGCAACGCCGATCAACCAACCTGGAGTTTATACATGGCGAACGACTTCCTCTTCACCTCCGAATCCGTCTCCGAAGGCCACCCCGACAAGGTCGCCGACCAGATTTCCGACGCCATCCTCGACGCCATCTTCGATCAGGATCCGCGCAGCCGGGTGGCGGCCGAGACCCTCACCAACACCGGTCTGGTCGTGCTGGCCGGTGAAATCACCACCAACGCGCACGTGGACTACATCCAGGTCGCGCGCGACACCATCAAGCGCATCGGCTACGACAACACCGAATACGGCATCGACCACAAAGGCTGCGCGGTCATGGTCTGCTACGACAAGCAGAGCAACGACATCGCCCAGGGCGTGGATCATGCGTCGGACGACCACCTGAACACCGGCGCCGGCGACCAGGGCCTGATGTTCGGCTACGCCT
>CAZFOT010000376.1:0-2523 GCA_964520365.1 uncultured Hydrogenophaga sp. | reverse complement strand
GGTGGTCGAAGGCGTGATCGTCGAAGAGAACTCGGTGATCTCGATGGGCGTGTACATCGGCCAGAGCACCCCCATCTACGACCGCGCCACCGGCGAAGTCAGCTACGGGCGCATTCCGGCCGGGTCGGTGGTCATCAGCGGCAGCCTGCCCAAGGATGACGGCCGGTACAGCCTGTATGCTGCGATCATCGTCAAGCGCGTCGATGCGCAGACCCGCGCCAAGACCAGCCTGAACGACCTGCTGAGGGATTGAGTGGACACTCCCATCGCGCTTTTTTTTCTGTTTCTGAATCCGTTCAAGGACATCACATGAGCAGTGGAACGATGGAGCGCATCCTGCGCCTGATGGCCGAAAAGAAGGCATCCGATGTCTACCTCTCGGCCCATGCGCCGGCCATGATCAAGATCAACGGCCAGACGATCCCCATCAACAGCCAGGTGCTGCCGCCCGAGGCGCCGCGCAACCTGCTCGCCGAGATCGTGCCGCCGACCCGCATCGAGGAGCTTCAGGAAACCGGCGAACTCAACATGGCCGTGCCGCTCGACGGCATCGGCAACTTCCGCGTCAGCGCCTTTCACCAGCGCAACAACTGCGCCGTGGTGATGCGCTTCGTGCCCAATGAAATCCCTCCACTGGATTCGCTCAACGTCGCCCCCGTCCTGGCCGATCTGGTGATGGAGAAGCGCGGCCTGGTGCTGATGGTGGGCGCCACGGGCGCCGGCAAGAGCACCACGCTGGCGGCCATGATCGACCATCGCAACGAGCGAACGACGGGGCACATCCTCACCATCGAGGACCCGATCGAATACATGTACCGCAACAAGAAATCGGTGGTGAACCAGCGCGAGGTGGGCGCGGACACGGCGTCGCTGCAGATCGCCCTGAAGAATGCCCTGCGGCAGGCACCGGACGTGATCCTGATCGGCGAAATCCGCGACCGGGAAACCATGTCGGCCGCCATTGCCTACGCGCAGTCGGGCCACCTCTGCCTGGCCACCATGCACGCCAACAACAGCTACCAGGCACTCAACCGGATCCTGAGCTTCTATCCGGTCGAGGTGCGCCCCACCATGCTCGGCGACCTGGCCGCCGCCCTTCGGTCGATCGTCTCGCAGCGCCTGCTGCGCACCCACACCGGCGGCCGCGTGCCTGCCATGGAGGTCATGCTAAACACGGCGCTGATCGCCGACCTGATCCAGAAAGCCGACTTCTCGGGCGTGCGCGAAGCCATGGAAAAGTCCCTGGCCGAAGGCTCGCAGAGCTTCGAGCAGGACATCGCCCGGCTGGTGAACGACGGCGTGATCGCGCGCAACGAAGGCTTGGCCCACGCGGACTCGCCCAACAACCTCATGTGGCGCCTGCAGAACGATTTCAACGCCTCCAAGGCGAACCAGTCGGCCACGCCGTCCGAGGAAGAACACAGCGACGCCGCGACCTTCACCGAGTTCACGCTCGACGTCAAATTCTGATGACCGCCACCCTGCGCCTGGCCGAACAACTGATCGCACGCCCCTCCGTCACGCCTCTCGACGAAGGCTGCCAGGGCGTGATCGCCGATCGCCTGGCCGCGCTGGGCTTTGCCTGCGAAACCATCGAAAGCGGCCCGCCAGCGTTCCGAGTCACCAACCTGTGGGCCCGCCTGGGCACCGGGAAGCAGCCCACCCTGGTCTTCGCCGGCCACACCGACGTGGTGCCCACGGGTCCGGAACAGGAGTGGAGCAGCCCGCCCTTCGTGCCGTCGCACCGGGACGGCAAGCTGTTCGGGCGCGGTGCCAGCGACATGAAAACCTCGCTGGCGGCCATGGTGGTGGCCTGCGAGGCATTCGTGGCGAACAACGCGCGGCCTCCGATCGACATCGCCTTCCTGCTCACCAGCGACGAGGAAGGCCCCGCGCTGGACGGCACGGTGGTCGTCTGCCGCGAACTGCAAAAGCGCGGCGAGCGCCTGGACTGGTGCATCGTGGGCGAGCCCACGTCGGTGGAACGCACCGGCGACATGATCAAGAACGGGCGACGCGGCACCATGGGCGGCAAGCTCACGGTCAAGGGCATCCAGGGCCACATTGCCTACCCCCACCTCGCCCGCAATCCCGTGCACATGGTCGCGCCCGCGCTGGCCGAGCTGGCCGCCACCGTGTGGGACCAGGGCAACGCCTACTTTCCACCCACCAGCTGGCAGGTCAGCAACATCCATGGCGGCACGGGCGCGAGCAACGTGATTCCGGGTACCGTAACGATCGACTTCAACTTCCGCTTCTGCACCGAATCCACGCCCGAAGGCCTGCGCCAGCGCGTGCACGACACCCTGGCCCGCCACGGCCTGAACGAAGGCCCCGACTACGACCTCGCCTGGACCCTGGGCGGCCGTCCCTTCCTGACCACGCCCGGCACGCTGGTGGACGCCGTGCGCGACGCCATCCGCGCCGAAACCGGCCTGGACACCGAACTCTCCACCACCGGCGGCACCAGCGACGGCCGCTTCATCGCCCAGGTCTGCCCGCAGGTCATCGAACTCGGTCCCC
>CAZFOT010000375.1:0-2530 GCA_964520365.1 uncultured Hydrogenophaga sp. | reverse complement strand
CCGGCTGCGTTTCGCGCCTTGCGCATGGCCTTTTTGATCCGCAACGCATCTCGGAAAAATAGCGCTAACAGGCCCTAGCCCCGTGCGCGACAATCCTCGGTTCAGTTGAACACCCAAGGGATTTCCATCATGAGCCTCAAGGACCAGATCACCGAAGACATGAAGGCCGCCATGCGCGCCCGCGACAGCGAGCGCCTGGGCGCCATCCGCATGCTGACCGCCGCCCTCAAGCAGAAGGAAGTGGACGAGCGCGTCGAGCTGGACGACGCCATGGTGGTGGCCGTCGTGGACAAGCTGGTCAAGCAGCGCAAGGACTCCATCGCCGCGTTCGAGCAGGCAGACCGGCAAGACCTGGCCGACAAGGAAAAGGCCGAGTTGGCGGTGCTCCAGGCCTACCTGCCGGCCCGCCTCTCGGCCGAGGAAGTGGCCGCCGAAGTCCGCGCCATCGTGGCCGGCCTGGACGCCGAACTCGGCCGGCCGGCCGGCGCGGCCGACATGGGCAAGGTCATGGCCGCGGCCAAGAGCCGGCTGGCCGGCAAGGCCGACATGGGGCAGGTTTCATCTGCGGTGAAAGCCGCTCTCGCACGCTGAAGAAACGAGGCGCCGAACCATTCGCCCACTCCGTGGAGCCCCTGATCCGGCTCCGTGGGTTTGGATACATTTACTCACATTAGAATCGGTCGCAACCAGAATCCGTGGGAGCGAGGATGACGATTCGAGTGAAGTTGATGGTTGGAAGCCTGCTGCACGCAGGCTTCCTGTTGCTGGGCGCCGCACCGGCCAGCGCGCCGGCGCAGACCACCTATGCCTGCAAGACCCAGAGCGGCATCGCGTACCGGTCGTCCACGCCCTGCCCCCGGCAGACACAGCCGCCCCCCATGGTGTACTACGGGCCGACCGCGAAGCCGCAGAACAACACCCCCAGGCCACCGCCCAAGGTCGAGCGCGCGGGCGACGAAATCAACTACATGAGCGCCAAGTGCGCCACCATGCAGGACGGCATACGCACCGGCCCGGCCCGGGGACTCAGCCGCGAAACCCTCGCCGAGGCCCGACGCACCTTCGAACAGGAGTGCGGCAGCGAACGCCAGCGCGCCTCCCGGCAGGTGCGGGACGACAAGCGCGAAAAGGAACAGCAGGCCGAACGCGAACAGGAACTGGCGCAGCAGCGCAAGTTCGAGTCCAGCGCCGCCGAGGAGCGCTTTCGCAACCAGTGCGCGGAGATGCGCATGTCGATCCGCAGCCGCAAGCAGCGCGCCAACCCCACCGAGGGCGAACTGCGCGACCTGGCGTTGTTCGAATCGCGCTACGAAGACCGCTGCACGAGGTGAAACACCCCCCTGCGCCGCTTCGCGGCTTCCCCCCTCTCTTGCGCGCCGCTTCGCGGCGCTGGGAGGGGGGACGGCATCTCGGGCCGGCGGAGCCGGACCCTTGCTGCCCCTGGACGAAGGCACGTCTTGCCTGCGCTCCCTCTCCCGCTGGCGGGAGAGGGCTGGGGTGAGGGCAGGCGCAACGCGAGCCGTTTGCGCACCACCGGCGAGGCGAGGTATTCAAAGAATCAGCGCGGTGCCGACCACGGCCAGCGCGGCCCCGATCCAGGCACCCGCCGCAGGGCTGCGCCGATAGATCAGCCACAGGAGCGGCAGGATCATGATCGGCGTGACCGACGACAGCACGGCCACCAGGCCGGCCTGCCCGTGCCGCATGGCTTCCAGGATCAGGGTCATGCCCAGGGCCATCGCCACCGCCGCGCTCGTGAAGATGAGGCCGGCGTCCTTCCAGCGCAGGGGCGCCCTGGCCCTGGCCGCCTGCCATCCGCTCGCCAGCAGCGCCGCATGGGCCAGCAGGGCCATGCTCATGCGCACGGCGCTGGCGGCCACCGCGTCGATGCCGGTGGTCATCAATGGCTTGAGCATCAGGGTCGCCACCGACTGGCACAGCGCCGCCACCAGGCCCAGCGCCACGCCCACCGCCAACGGCCCGCGCGTCTGCTCCCAGCCGTGCAGCTCGTCGCTGCGCTTGCCCCACACGATGGCCATCATCACGCCGCTCACCAGCAGGCCGCTGCCCAGCAGCGCCCAGCCCCAGATCACCTCGCCCAGGAACGCCCAGGCCAGCACCGCCGAAAACAGCGCATGGCAGGCGAACAGCACGCCCGAGCGCCGCGGGCCCAGGCGGTTCATGCAGGCGAACAGCGCCGTGTCGCCGATGAAGATGCCGATCAGCCCGGACAGCGCCAGCAGGCCCATGGCCGAGGCATCCAGGCTGCGCCAGCCGCCGCCCAGCAAGGCCAGGGCCCACAGCAGCAGGCTGGCGAACAGCATGCGCCAGCGGCTGAACGCGAACGCGCCCATGCGCTGCGCCGGCGGCGCGGAAAACAGGCTGGATGCGGCCCAGCAGGCGGCGGCCAGCAGGGCCAGGGCTTCAGGGCGCATGGATCGTCAACGAAAAAATGACGATCTGAAATCGATTCGCCGCCGGGCCGCCCCAAGCAAGGCCAGCCCCCTCGGGGGGCTGAGGGCTGCGGCTC
>CAZFOT010000374.1:0-2544 GCA_964520365.1 uncultured Hydrogenophaga sp. | reverse complement strand
GCTGGAGGCGATGAAGGCGACCTTCTGCGTGGCGCGGTCGGTGACCAGCGACACGTACAGCTCGTTCTTGATGTCGGCGCCGTCTTCGATGTACAGGCGGCGGACCTTCTGGCCCTCGGGGCCGGTCTGGTGCGTCTTGAGCTGCATGCCCAGGATCTCGCCCGCCAGGCGCTTCACGTCGTCGATGGTCTTGGCGACCTTCACCCCGCCGCCCTTGCCGCGGCCGCCGGCATGGATCTGGGCCTTGACCACCCACACCGGGCCGCCCAGTTTCTGCGCGGCCTCGACCGCTTCCTGCACCGTGAACGCCGCAATGCCGCGGGGCACCGGCACACCGAATTGACGCAAGATTTCCTTGCCTTGGTACTCGTGAATTTTCATGAGGTCTCTCTCAGACTGGAGGGGTTCTTGTTCCCGGCCGAAAAGCAGGCAGCCGGCGCGCAGGCACTGGACACGGCAACCGGGAAATGTATCATGCTGCGATGCACCAACCTGGGCAGCGGCGGGCGGGTGTAATGCATAATTATATCGGGCATCCCTCAACCCAGACTGACTGACAAGGCACACGGCACATGGCCAAGGTATTCATCGATGGCGAAGCGGGCACCACGGGCCTTCAGATCCGGGAGCGGCTTGCGCTGATTCCTTCGGTCGAGGTGATCAGCATCGCGCCCGAGCGGCGCAAGGACCCGGCGGCCAAGCGCGAGCTCATGGCGCAGGCCGACTTGGTCATCCTGTGCCTGCATGACGACGCCGCGCGCGAATCGGTGGCCATGATCGACGCGCTGCCCGGCGGCAAGCCGCGCGTCATCGACGCCTCGACCGCGCACCGCACCGCGCCGGGATGGGTCTACGGCTTTCCCGAACTGACCGCCACGCAGGCCGCCGCGATCGCGCAGGCCGAGCGCGTGGCCAACCCTGGCTGCTACGCCACCGGCGCCATCGCGCTGCTGCGCCCGCTGGTGGACGCCGGCGCGCTGCCCGCCGATCACCCGGTGTGCCTGCCGGCCGTGAGCGGCTATTCCGGCGGCGGGCGCACCATGATCGAGGCCTACGAAAAAGGCGGGGCGCCGGCCTACGAGCTGTACGCGCTGGGTCTGAAGCACAAGCACATCCCCGAAATCATGGCCTGCACGGGCCTCGTGCGCCGGCCGGTCTTCGTGCCCGCCGTCGGCAATTTCGCCCAGGGCATGCTGGTGCAGTTGCCGCTGCACCTGGACACCCTGCCCGGCGGGTCCACCGCCGCCGACCTGCAGGCCATCTACGCGGCGCACTATGCGGACAGCGCGTCGGTGCGCGTCGAGCCGGCCACCGAGGACGGCAAGCTCGATGCGCTGGCGCTCAACGACACCAACCAACTGGAAATCCGCGTGTTCGGCAACGCGCAAGAGCGGCAAGCCGTGGCCGTCGCCCGGCTGGACAACCTGGGCAAGGGCGCCAGCGGCGCGGCGATCCAGAACCTCAGGCTGATGCTGGGGGTATAAGAAGAAGCACCCCCTGCGCCGCTTCGCGGCTTCCCCCTCTCTGGCGCCTTCGGCTTGGAGGGGGACGGCACCTTGGGCCGGCAAAGCCGGACCCTCGGTGCCCCTGGAAGGGGACACCTCATGCGCTGCTGCGGATCGCACTCCGGTGGGGAAGCCGCGAAGCGGCGCAGGGGGTGTTCAATCTTCGTACTCGCTGCCAACCACGCGGCGGATGGCTTCGGCACCGAAGCCGCGCGAGGCGAGGAAGCGCATCTGTTTCGCGCGGCCGGGCGCGTCCGCGGCGGATTCGCCGAATTTCTTGCGCCAGACCTCGCGCGCGCGCCGCACCTCGGTGCCTCGCAGTTGCTCGACCGCTTGCGCCACGGCTTCGGGGCTCAGGCCCTTGGCCTGCAGTTCCTGCTTCACGCGCCCGGCGCCCAGGCGGCTCGCGCGGCGGTGCACCACCGAGTCGATCACGCGCTGCTCGTCGATGAAGCCCTTGGCCTCCAGCTCGTCCAGCACGCTGGCCAGTTCGCCGGGTTCGGTCTCGTGGGCGCCGAGTTTGCGCTGCAGCTCGGCGCGCGAATGCTCGCGGCCGGCCAGCAGCCGCAGCGCGCGGCCCTTGAGCGAAGGTGCGTCGAAGCCCACCGCCGTCAGGCGTCGGCCGCCTCGGCCTTGTTGCCGGCCTTGCGGCCCTTGCTGGCCGGCGCGGCTTCCTCGGCCTCGCCATCGACCGGCAACAGCGGCACACCCAGCTCGGTGCGGACCTTGTTTTCGATCTCGAGACGCAGCTCGGGGTTTTCGCGCAGGAACTCGCGCGAGTTGTCGCGGCCCTGCCCGATCTTTTCGCCGTTGTAGGCGTACCAGGCGCCCGACTTCTCGACCACGCGGTTGGCCACGCCCAGGTCGAGAATCTCGCCCTCGCGGCTGATGCCTTCACCGAACAGGATGTCGAATTCGGCGGTCTTGAACGGGGGCGAGACCTTGTTCTTCACCACCTTGACCTTGGTTTCGTTGCCGATCGCCTCGTCGCCCTTCTTGATGGTGCCGGTGCGGCGGATGTCCAGGCGCACCGAGGCGT
>CAZFOT010000373.1:0-2578 GCA_964520365.1 uncultured Hydrogenophaga sp. | reverse complement strand
CCAGCAGCGTGGACAGCAGCACGCCGGTGAATTCCGAACAGCTCACCATGCCGTGCGTGTACTGCACCGACGGCAGGGCGACGTTGCCCCACTCGGGCGCGGAGTTGGCGCCGCATTCGATGAAGTGGATGCGCGAGACGCTGGGCAGGCGCATCAGGTCGTCCATGGTGAACACGCGCTCGCGCTTGACCAGGCCGTTGACCATCAACCGGTGCTTCGAGGGATCGATGTCCCACCAGCCCTGGTGGTGCCGCTCGAAGTGCAGGCCGCTGGGCGTGATGATGCCGAACAGGCCCTGCAATGGCGTGAAGCTCACCGATGCCTGCGGCACCCGCGTGAGCCCGGGGCTCTGGCGGCGCTGCAGGTTGGCCTCCCACTGGCTGGGCTTGCCATAGCCATCGGTGGCCACGGACTGTCCCAGGCCGGTGCTGTGCGCCGGCAGCTTGAGGATGGCGTCCTCGCCCTCGGCCGCCGCGGCGCGGCCAGCCACCGCCACGCCAGCCCCCATGGCCAGTGCCTTGCCCATGAAGCGGCGGCGAGCCAGGCGGGCCTGCTCCAGCGCCTCGGCGCTCAGATGGTTTTCGGGCGCGGGCAGCACGCGGCCAATGACATCGCTCAGTTCTCTGGACACTTGTGCGTTCCTTTTTCAGATCGGCTGCAGTACTCAGACTATATTCGTATGTACTGATATTCGGATTGGTAAAAACCCGGACGCGCAGTCCGGGTTCAGGGTGAAGAATCGCCGAGTGCCTGACAAACACCGGCATGCACCAGGAAGAGCAGTCCCTGCTACAGTTTTTGGTGCTTTCCACCCAATAACCCCAAGGAGACACGATGGAGAAATCGATGAAATGGCTCGCCGCCGGCGTGCTGTGCGCCGCGGCGGCCGGCGCGCACGCGCAGGTCAACCAGGTCCGCGTCTGGGCTGCGGCCTGCGCCAACTGCCATGGCACCGAAGGGCGTGCCGAGCCGGGCATGGCCGCGCTCGCTGGCCGCGAACAATCGGAACTGCAGAAGATCCTGCTCGAGTTCAAGGCCGGCACCCGTCCCGCCACCCTGATGCACCAGATTGCCAAGGGCTACTCCGACGAACAGATCTCGCAGATCGCGGCCTATTTCGCCGCCCGGAAAAAATGACCAGGAGCCCACACATGAAACGTCGTCAATTCGTACAAACATTGGGCGCCGGTTCGGCACTGGCCGGCCTGGGCATGGTCAGCGGCTGCGCCGGCATGGGTGGCGGCGGCGCCAAGGTGGTGGTGATCGGCGGCGGCTACGCCGGCGCGACTGCGGCCAAGTACGTCCGCATGTTCTCGGACCACCGCATCGACGTGACGCTGGTCGAGCCCAATCCCACCTTCATCTCCTGCCCCATCTCGAACCTGGTGATCGGCGGCCACAAGACCATGGCCGACATCACCACGCCCTACGACAACCTGAGCAAGCGCCATGGCATCAGGATGGTGCGCGACATGGTGGCCAGCATCGACACGGCCAAGCGCACGGTCCGGCTCGCCGGCGGCGGCGAACTGCCCTACGACCGCCTGATCGTCTCACCGGGCATCGACTTCATGCTCGACACCATCCCCGGGCTGGCCCAGCCCGGCGCGCTGGAGAAGGTGCCGCACGCCTGGAAGGCGGGCGCGCAGACCGCCCTGCTGCGCCGCCAGCTCGAAGCCATGCCCGACGGCGGCGTGTTCGCGATCTCCATCCCGCTGGCGCCCTACCGCTGCCCGCCCGGCCCCTACGAGCGCGCCTGCATGGCCGCGAGCTACTTCAAGACCGCCAAGCCGAAGAGCAAGGTCATCATCTTCGACGCCAACGACGACGTCACCTCGAAGAAGGGCCTGTTCATGAAGGCCTGGGCCGACCACTACAAGGGCATCATCGAGTACCGCCCCAAGCACAAGGTGGTGGATGTGGACGTGGCCAACAACATCCTGAAGTTCGAGTTCAACGACGACTTCAAGGCCGGCGTGGCCAACGTGATCCCCAACCAGCGCGCGGGCGACATCGCGGTCAAGACCGGCCTGGCCACCGCGAACGCGCGCTGGTGCGAGGTGGACTTCCTCACCTTCGAGTCGAAGGCCGCGCCCAACGTCCACGTGCTCGGCGACGCGATCCAGATCGCGCCTGGCATGCCCAAGTCGGGCCACATGGCGAACCAGCACGGCAAGACCTGCGCGGCCGCCGTGGTCTCGCTGCTGCAGGGCAAGGAGCCGCCCGCCCTGCCGATCTACGCCAACACCTGCTACAGCTTCGTCACCGCCACCGACGTGGTGCACGTGGCCAGCGTGCACCGCTACGACGCCGAGAAGAAGACCATGCTTGCCGTGCCTGGCTCGGGTGGCTTGTCCGCCGCCGCCAGCGAAATCGAAGGCCAGTACGCCCTGGCCTGGGCGCGCAACATCTGGGCCGACTCGCTGGGGTAGAGGACGCTCCCCCGGCGCCGCTGCGCGGCTTCCCCCCTCCCTGGCGCGCCCTTCGGGCGCTTGGAGGGGGGACGGCAGCTCGGGCCGGCAAAGCCGGACCCTTGCTGCCCCTGGCTTTCGAGTTCCACACACGCGTTGCGGTTTTG
>CAZFOT010000372.1:2289-2594 GCA_964520365.1 uncultured Hydrogenophaga sp. | reverse complement strand
AGGGCGATGCGGCCTTCGGCGAGGGACGGCGCGGCGCCGCGCGCGGGAGCGCCCTGCACCTGGGTTGGCGCCACCAGGGCCGCGCGGCCGACGACCTGCTGCGCAAGTGCGTGGCCTGGACCTGGCGCGTCAAGCTGTCCCTGTCCAGCGAGCGAGACCTGTTCGCCCGCCTGCGCGAGAGCGCCGAAGCCGTGGCGATCAAGGTGTTCGCCGACAACCTGCGCGACCTGCTGCTGGCCGCGCCTGCCGGGCCGCGCGTGGTCATGGGGCTGGACCCCGGCATCCGCACCGGCGTGAAGGTGGCG
>CAZFOT010000372.1:0-2279 GCA_964520365.1 uncultured Hydrogenophaga sp. | reverse complement strand
GGCCAGGCTGTGCGAGAAGCACGGCGTGAACCTGATCGCCATCGGCAACGGCACCGCCAGCCGCGAGACCGACAGGCTCGCCGCCGACCTCATCAAGCTGCTGGAGAAAGCCGGGCAGGCTTCGACAGGCTCAGCCCGAACGGAGATTCAGAAGGTGGTGGTGAGCGAGGCCGGTGCCTCGGTGTATTCGGCCAGCGAATTCGCTTCGCAGGAGATGCCCGACGTGGACGTGAGCCTGCGCGGCGCGGCGAGCATCGCGCGCCGCCTGCAGGACCCGCTGGCCGAGCTGGTGAAGATCGACCCCAAGAGCATCGGCGTGGGCCAGTACCAGCACGACGTGAACCAGAGCGAGCTCGCGCGCACGCTGGAAGCCGTGGTGGAGGATTGCGTGAACGGCGTGGGCGTGGACCTCAACACCGCCAGCGTGCCGCTGCTCGCGCGCGTCTCGGGCCTGTCCGGCAGCGTGGCCAAGGCGGTGGTGCGCTGGCGTGAGGCGCACGGCGCATTCAGGAGCCGCCAGCAGCTCATGGAGGTGGCGGGGCTGGGCGCCAAGACCTTCGAGCAGAGCGCGGGCTTCCTGCGCATCCGCGGCGGCGACAACCCGCTGGACATGACCGGCGTGCACCCCGAAACCTACCCGGTGGTGGAAAAGATCATCCAGACCACCGGCAAGCCGGTGGCCGAGCTGATGGGCCGGGCCGACATGCTCAAGACCCTGCGCCCCGAGCTGTTCGCCAACGAAAGATTCGGCGTCATCACCGTCAGGGACATCCTGGGCGAACTGGAAAAACCCGGCCGCGACCCGCGCCCGGACTTCCAGGTGGCGCGCTTCAACGAGGGTGTGGACGACATCGCCGACCTGCGCGAGGGCATGATCCTCGAAGGCACGGTGAGCAACGTGGCCCAGTTCGGCGCCTTCATCGACCTGGGCGTGCACCAGGACGGTCTGGTGCACGTGAGCCAGCTCGCCAACCGCTTCGTGAACGACGCGCGCGAGATCGTCAAGACCGGCGACATCGTCAAGGTCAAGGTGATGGAGGTGGACGTGGCGCGCAAGCGCATCGGCCTGTCCATGAAGCTCGACGCCGAGCCCGGGCGCCGCGACCGGGATGCGGGTGCGCAGCGCGAGAACCGCTTCGAGCCGGCGCGGCAGGGCCAGCGGGGTGGGCAGGCGGCGACGGTGCCGTCGGCCATGGCATCGGCGTTCGCCAGGCTGCAGGGGCGGGACAAGCGCTGAAAAGGGGCGCGCCGGGTGCAACCAACCGCCAATCGACCCTCAAGTCGGTGCGGGAGGCGCCGATAAGCATGGTAGTCACACCCCCATGTCCTCTGGACTTCAGCGCATGCAACTCGAAGCCCTACTGAACTACCCCCGCGCGCTGCCCACCATGCCGCGCAGCGTCTCGGACCTGCTC
Organism: uncultured Hydrogenophaga sp.; assembly: GCA_964520365.1. Taxonomy (GTDB): domain Bacteria; phylum Pseudomonadota; class Gammaproteobacteria; order Burkholderiales; family Burkholderiaceae_C; genus Hydrogenophaga. Next base: position 864 of record CAZFOT010000372.1, on the reverse strand, counting down.
GCCGAGATGAACAAGGAAGATCCCGACCCGAGAAAGGTCGGGAACCTGATCGGCCAGGACCCGGCGTTGACCACGCGCGTGCTGCGCCTGTCCAACTCGGCGTTCTTCCGCGTGAGCCGCCAGATCGGAAACGTGGAAGAGGCGGTGGCGATGCTGGGCATGACCCACGTGCGATCCCTGGTCATGGCCGCCGCCCTGGGTGCGAGCTTCAAGAACATTCCCGGCATCGACCTCAAGCAGTTCTGGCGCTACAGCTTGCGCGTGGCCGACATCTCGCGCTCGCTCGCGGGGCTGCTGCGGCAGAACGAGGGCAATGCCTTCACAGCCGGCCTGGTGCACGCCATCGGCATCCTGGTGATGCACATCGCCATGCCCGACGAGATGGTCCCACTGGACATGGGCACCGCACCGCTGGACCTGCAGCGCGCGGCGGCCGAGCGAAACCATTTCGGCTACACCTACGCCGAGGTCGGTGCCGGCATGGCCGAGAAGTGGCAGTTCCCGCCCGAGATGGTCTCCGCGCTGGCCAATCAGGTCGCGCCGTTCGAGGGCGACACCTACGACCGGCTCGGCGGCCTGCTCCACCTGGCCTCGTGGCGGGCCCGCGCCGAGGAAATCCAGCTCGACGCCAATGGCCTAGTGGCCACCTTTCCCGACATGATCGGGCTCACGCTCGGTCTCGATCTGGACAACGTGCTGGAAAAGGACCCGACCGAATGGTCGTTCAGCCAGGCGTTGGGGGCTTTCGTTGATTGACTCCCCCCTGCGCCGCTGATGCGGCTTCCCCCCTCCCTGGCGCGCCGCTTTGCGGCGCTTGGAGGGGGGACGGCATCTCGGGCCGGCAAAGCCGGACCCTTGATGCCC
>CAZFOT010000371.1:0-2595 GCA_964520365.1 uncultured Hydrogenophaga sp. | reverse complement strand
ACCATCGGCTCGCTGGCCAACACCACCGCCGACAACCTGAGCACCATCGCCTACGGCCAATCCACCGCCACCGTGACGGCTTCCGCCATCACCGGCTACGGCGCCGATATCGCCGCCGGCGCCCTCACCATCACGGTGGCGGGAGGTGGAGGGGCGGTGGACCTGGGTCCGATCGAAGCCGCATCCTCCGAGACCGCCCGCCTGGGCCAGGTGGTCGAGGCGATCAACCGCAAGACCAGCGAAACCGGCGTCTCGGCCTTCCTGGTGGACAACGAAAACGGCACCTATAACGTGGAACTGCTGTCGTCCAAGCTCACCGCTGCGGGCGTCCCGGCCGCGGTCACCTTCTCGGCCGGCTTCACCGCCACCGCCACCGGCCTGCTGCAAGCCACGGGCAGCGCCGCCGGCACCGCCGCTCCGGCCTCCGCCACCACCGGCATTTCCAACATCGACATCACCACCGAAAAGGGCGCCTACATCGCCATGAAGAAGCTGGATGCCGCGCTCGACGACGTGAACAGCGCGCGCGCCACCCTGGGTGCCGTGCAAAGCCGCTTCGAGAACGCCGTGGCCAACATCCAGATCGGCGTGGAAAACCTGTCCGCTTCGCGTGGCCGCATCATGGACGCCGACTTCGCCAAGGAAACGGCCAACCTGTCGCGCGCGCAGATCCTGCAGCAGGCCGGTACCGCCATGGTGGCCCAGGCCAACCAGATTCCCCAGGGCGTGCTCTCGCTGCTGCGCTGATCGGCCCAGCTCTCGCAAACACCCCGCCATCGGGCGGGGCTGCCCCGGAGCGGCGGCGGCGGTGTGCAACCGCCCCGCCGCTTCGGGCTTTCTGCGTTCATCGGTCCACGCCACCCCACTCCCGGCCGATCCCCGGAACAGCACCGGGGACAGCGTTCTTTTCAACGCCTTGGAACGCCACCAGCGTTCAACAATACGCCAGGGCCACCGAAATCGAACCCAGCGGATTTCCAGGAATATTCGCCGTCCGGCAAGCAAGAGCGGCGATTCGGTCAAGGCCTCAGGGCCCAGCCGGGGCGTGCATTCCAGCACCGGTCATGGCAACCCGCCTCGGGCTGGTGTCGAAGTCGGCAGCAATGCCGGAATGCCATTCTTTCTTGTTAGGAGTTAGCCATGACCACCATCAACACGAACGTGATGTCGATGAACGCCCAGCGCAACCTGTTGTCCTCACAGGGTTCGCTGGCCACTTCCATGCAGCGCCTGTCCTCGGGCCTGCGCGTGAACAGCGCCAAGGACGACGCCGCCGGCCTGGCCATCGCCGAGCGCATGAACGCCCAGGTCAAGGGCCTGAGCGTGGCAGCGCGCAACGCCAACGACGGCATCTCCCTGGCCCAGACCGCCGAAGGCGCGCTGGGCAAGGTGGGCGACATGCTGCAGCGCATGCGCGAACTGGCCGTGCAGTCGGCCAACGCCACCAACAGCGCCGACGACCGCAAGGCCCTGCAGGCCGAGGTCAAGCAGCTCACGGACGAAATCGACCGCGTGTCGCAGCAGACCTCGTTCAACGGCAAGAAGGTGCTCGACGGCTCCTTCACCGCCGCCACCTTCCAGGTCGGCGCCAACGCCGGTGACAACATCACCATCGGCTCGCTGGCCGACACCAGAGCCGCCAACCTGAGTGTGGTGGCCTATGGCGAAAACACCGTGGCCGGCCTGGACCCGGCCGCGGACATCACCGCCTACGACGTGGCGGTCACGGCCGACCTGACCATCGCTGTCGGCGGCGCCGACGCGGTCGATCTGGGTGAGCTCCCCGCAGCTTCGTCGGCCATCGAGCGCATGGGCCAGGTGGTCGAGGCGATCAACCGCAAGGCCAGCGAGACCGGCGTCTCTGCCTACCTGGTGGACAACAACGACGGCACCTACGACGTGGAACTGCTGTCATCCAGGCTGGATGCCAACGGCGCGCCGGAGGCCGTGGTGTTCGGTGCCGGCTTCGACGCCGCCGAGACCGGCCTGGCGGTGGCCGACGGCGCGGCCATCGCCGCCGCCGCCGCCGACCTGACCGGCATCGACTCGATCGACGTGACGACCGAAAAGGGCGCCTACATCGCCATGAAGAAGATCGACGACGCACTCGACCAGGTCAACGGCGCGCGCGCCACCCTGGGCGCCGTGCAAAGCCGCTTCGAGAACGCCGTGGCCAACATCCAGATCGGCGTGGAAAACCTGTCCGCTTCGCGTGGCCGCATCATGGACGCCGACTTCGCCAAGGAAACGGCCAACCTGTCGCGCGCGCAGATCCTGCAGCAGGCCGGTACCGCCATGGTGGCCCAGGCCAACCAGATTCCCCAGGGCGTGCTCTCGCTGCTGCGCTCATGAGCACGGCGCCGGGCCACCCCATGGAGTGATCGGCAACAACCAGTGCTAAAGAATCTCCGTGAGGCTCCGAAATGGAATCTAACGGACTTCTAGAAAAGGTTCGTCGTCCGGCCAGCAAAGCGGCAAGAAGGCGACAGGCGCAAAGCCCCAGCCAACGCGCTCAGCCCCGCCCCGGTCATGGCAGCCAGCCCCCCTGGCTGGTGTCGAGATTGGCAGCAATGCCGGATTGCTTTTATCCATTTT
>CAZFOT010000370.1:0-2601 GCA_964520365.1 uncultured Hydrogenophaga sp. | reverse complement strand
TCGAGATGGGCGCCGACGCGGTCGACATCGGCAAAACCATTCACCCGCATCCCACGCTGGGCGAGAGCATCGGCATGGCGGCCGAGGTGGCGCACGGCAGTTGCACCGATGTGCCGAAACCATAGTCAGGCCTGTGCTGGCATCGAATTGCTCATCGATCCGGGCGGCGCGAGTGTCGGCAAATCTGTACTGAACGTGACGGGTCGCAAGGCTTGCACCCGGACGCCTTTCGAAGCCGAGTCAACGTGATCGAGCTACGCCACCTTCGTTACTTTCGCGCCGTGGCCGAGGAACAGAAAATGACGGGAGAGCGCCGAGGACGTGTTCCGCCAGACCATGGCGCGTGGCACGCAGGTCGGTATCGATGCCGTGTACCGTGTGCTGCAGCAATTCGAGGAGCGGGGGTTACACGAGCTGCTGCAGGCCGCCGCGCACAACACAGGATGGTGCTGACCCCGGAGCTCGCATGATCGAACTGCGCCACCTGCGCTACTTCATCGCCGTGGCGGAAGAGTTGAACTTCACGCGCGCGTCCGAGCGTGTGCACATCGACCAGACGCCACTCTCGCGTGCCGTGCGCGATCTGGAAGAAGAGCTGGGTGTGCAGTTGTTCGTGCGCGGGCCGCGCCGGCTGATGCTCACGCCGGCCGGTGCACGGTTGTTGCAGGAAGCGCGCAAGCTCTTCATCCGCTTCGAACGCACCAAGCGCGCTATTCGCCAGACTCATTCCATGTACCAGGCGCCGCTGCGTGTTGGTGTGGCTGATGGCTTAGCGCAACCTCGTTTGGCCGAGTGCTTCGCGCGCTGGCTTTCGGTTGCCCCGGCCGTGCCGCTGGAATTGGCCGAGATGCGCGCCTATGAACTGGTGGCCGCGCTGAATCGGGAAGACGTGGATGTCGGCTTTTCTTTCGGTGTGCCCGAGAGCGACAGCCTGGCACAGGAGGCGGTTTGGAGCTATCCCCTAATGGCCCTGCTGCCCCCGGGGCATGAACTCACGCGCGTGGCGGCGCTGAGCCTCGATGACCTGGTGTGCTTTCCGATGATCGTGTACAGCGCCAGCCACAAGCCCGGTGTGCGCCAGCAGATGGATGCGATGCTGGTCCGGCGCAGTAGGGCACCGACCATCGCGGCGCAGGCCTGCACCTTCACCGGTTACGTGACGCGGATCGCCGCCGGCCTGGGCGTGGGGCTGGCCGACAGCGGCCATGCCGGCACGCTGTGCCGAGGTGACATAGTGTCCGTACCGCTGGTGGACGATGCTCGCCTGCACACCTATGTGCTGCACAAGCACCGCCGCTTCGGCCCGCCCGAGGTGGTGCAGAGCTTTGTGACGCACGCCAAAACCCTGAACTGATACCTGTATCAACCGTTACGCCTTTCGTACGTCAGGCGATGGCGGGCCGCGCCATCGGCCATGGACGCTGCTGGCTGTTGGGTTCATGCTCGAAGGCACTACAGGCCGCAGGCACGTACCTCGGTCGCCAGGGGGAGTGAGCCAGCCGCATGCGCTGCATCGGATCGTCATGTCTGACAGCTCGATTTGATCGCCATGCACGCCAGCGTACGCCAGGACACGCCCTGATGGGTGTGTCTGGCGGCGCTCCTGATCCAGACTCGTGCCGTGCGTGCCATGAGGGCACGCAGGCGCAAGACGGGCACCGCCGACGTGCCCCGGCAGGGAGCAGGAAGGCATGGCTTCTCGACACGAGGCGGTACGCGAGAGTGGGGCATCGGTCGCCCACACCGGCATTTTGTTCGGCCAGATCACGGCCGTGGTGGGCGTGGCCCTGGGCGGCGTGTGGGGCGCCACCCAATGGACGGCGCACGCGCTGGGCCACCAGCAGCGCCTGGGCTCGGCGTGGTTCGACGTGCTCGGGTTGCACGTGTACGAGCCCTGGAAGCTGTTCGAGTGGTGGTACTGGTACGACGCCTATGCGCCGCAAGTCTTCCTGCGCGGCGGGGCCATCGCGGCCACCAGCGGCATGGTCGCCACGGTGGTGGCCATCGGCATGGCCGTGTGGCGCTCTCGCCTGGCCCGGCGCGTCACCACCTACGGCTCGGCGCGCTGGGCCGAGCGCAACGAGATCGACAAAGCCGGGCTGACGGGGCCAACCGGCGTCTTCCTCGGCCGCGTGCCGTTCAAGGACGGCGCCTACCTGCGCCACGAAGGCCCGGAGCACGTGATGGCCTTCGCGCCCACGCGCTCGGGCAAGGGCGTGGGCCTGGTGGTACCCACGCTGCTGTCCTGGCCCGGCTCGGCCGTGATTCACGACATCAAGGGCGAGAACTGGCACCTGACGGCCGGCTGGCGCTGCCAGTTCAGCCACTGCCTGCTGTTCAACCCGACCGATGCGCGCTCGGCCGCCTACAACCCGCTTCTGGAGGTGCGCCGGGGCGAGCACGAGGTGCGCGACGCGCAGAACATCGCCGACATCCTGGTGGACCCCGAAGGCGCGCTGGAGCGGCGCAACCATTGGGAGAAGACTTCGCACGCGCTGCTGGTCGGGGCCATCCTGCATGTGCTGTACGCGGGCGAGGACAAGACACTGCGCGGCGTCGCCAACTTCCTGTCCGACCCGGCCAGCCCGTTCGAGCTGACCT
>CAZFOT010000369.1:0-2615 GCA_964520365.1 uncultured Hydrogenophaga sp. | reverse complement strand
GATTGAGAACAGCACGCCGTGGCTCTTGAGCGCGCCGTTGTGCTCGTTGAGGATGAAGGCCACCCGCACCGATCGCGGGTCGTCGTCGGCGGTGATCAGGAAGTCGCTGCGCACGTGCAGCTCGCCGTTGTCTTCCTCGAAGAAACGGGCCGATTCCTCGATGTCCTCGTCCATCGCGTCCTCGGGAATCGACAGCCCGAAATGCTGCTTGACCCAGCGGCGTTCCTCGGGCGTGGGGTCTTCCAGGTCGACCCAGATGGGCTTGAAGCGGGCCAGCTCTTCGAGCGACTCGATTTCTTCCTGGAACAGGCGGCCGTTGGCCAGGGTGAATACGTTGAGCATGCGTGCGCTCCCGTCGGTTTCTTGGGGTTCTGTGATGCGGCGGACCGCATGGGGCGAAGGGGCGGCGCTTTCAGCCTGCCGTTCGCCTCGTCACAGCCACCGCAGCGAGAAAGCGGGGCTCAGGCGCAACCGGCGTGGACTGAAAGCACACAACTGGGAGGTGTGCTGTCCATGATGGGTTTTGAAGAAAGTATGGCCCTCAATTATGTCACTGCATGGCCCGGTCCGAGAGGAAACACCCGCTGCGCCGAAGCGAGCGAGGCGGCGCCCAATCCAGGGGCATCAAGGGTCCGGCTCCGCCGGCCCGAGATGCCGTCCCCCCTCGAAGCGCCTTCAGGCGCGCTACGGAGGGGGGAAGACGCGAAGCGGCGCAGGGGGGTGTTCCATCTCGAAGAAATCCAGCACCTCGTCCTTGCGCCGCCAGGCGTCGCCTTCGCCCAGGGCGATCAGGGCGTTGACGAAGTCCGGCTCGAACAGCAGGTAGCTCGCCAGCGCGGCCGCGCTGCCCGTCGAACCCCGGGTGGTGTCGAGCGCGCCCAGGCCGGCGAGGGTGTTGCGGGTGGGCAGGGGCAGTTCGGCGATGTGCTTGAGCGCGAGTTCGTCCAGCGAGAACGTGGGCTGTATCGCGAGCACGCGCACCGGGCGGTAGGGCAGGGCCGCGGCCAGCGCGGGCGGCAGCCGGGCCAGGGTCTGGCTCACGCGCTGCACCTGCTCCACGTCGGCCTGCAGCGTGTCATGGAACACGCTGGCCATCGCGTGGCCGGCGATCGTGCCGGCGGTGGGCTCGTCGCTGGCAGGTGCGACCATGCCCGAGCGCTGGGGCTGCCCCACGCCGACCACCATCACCTGGCGGGCGCCGAACTGGATGGCGGGCGACAGCGGCGAGAGCTGGCGCATCGAGCCGTCGCCGAAGTATTCCTTGCGCCCGTCCACCCACAGCGGCACGGCGGGAAAGATGAATGGAATCGCGCTGGAGGCCATCAGGTGTTCGATGGTGACCGGCTGGAAGTCGGCGCGCCGGCCCGGCCGGTGCCAGGGCGCCACCGGATGCCCCGGCAGCGTCTGGCAGAAGGTCCAGTGCTCGCCGGTGGTGTAGCTCGACGCCGTCACGCCCAGGGCGTCGATGCAGCCCTGCTGCAAGGCTTTTTCCAGGCCGGCGAGGTCGATCACGCGGTGCAGGGTGTCCACCAGCGGCAGCGTGTCGAGCAGGGCGCGGTGGCGGCGCACCTGGCGCGCCAGGGTCCAGCCGGCGACGAGCCGGTTGGCGCGCACCCATCGGGGCGCGTCGAGCGCATACACGTGCGACGACCGCAACTGGCTCCAGAAGGCCGCCAGCATGGGCAGCGCCTCCAGGCCGCGCATGGCGCGGCTGGCCAGGAAGGCGGCGTTGAGCGCGCCGGCCGAGGTGCCGAACAGCCACTGGAAGGGAAAGGCGGGCGCATCGTCGGGCATCGCCACGGGCGAGCGCGCCGCCAGTATCGCGGCCACCGCCTTGAGCACCCCCGCCTGGTAGGCCGTGCGCGCGCCGCCGCCCATGAGCACCAGCGCGCAGGCGCCTGGCCTCGGCCCGGGTGCGGCCTGTTCGAGCAGATTGCGGGAGATCAGGGTGTCGAGGGACAAGGTGCGGTGGGCGCGGCCGAGGCCTGCAAGCCGATGGGGAAGGCAACGGCTGAAATCATGACACAGCGATGGCCGTGGCCGCGCCTGGCGCGTGTCAAGCCCGCGCTTGCCCACAGAGGTTGTGCTTCAGTCTGTGGACAAGTGCCTGAACAACCGCCGCAGGCCCCGGATTTCGGGGGCTGCCGCAGGCTGCCCAAAAAACGGGCAACGGCAGGAGGTGAAACACCTTGTCACAAAAACGCCGCGCCGTCGTATGCTTGCCCGCTGTCGTCACCCACTCTGGAGTTCCGCATGTCCAAGCTTTCCCTGATGGTGTTTTCCATGCTGTTCGTGTGCGCTTCCCAGGCGATGGCGCAGGAGGGTGCCTCGTGCACCGCCGCGGCCGCCGAGAAAAAACTGGCCGGGGCCGCCAAGACCTCGTTCCTGGGCAAATGCGAGCGCGATGCCGCCGCTGCCTGCGAGGCCACCGCCACCGAGAAGAAGCTCCACGGTGCGGCCAGGGCCAGTTTCACGCGCAAGTGCGTGAAGGACGCAGTGGGAGGTTGAGACTCCCCCCTGCGCCGCTGGCGCGGCTTCCCCCCTCCCTGGCGCGCCCTTTGGGCGCTTGGAGGGGGGACGGCGCCCTTGGGCCGGCAAAGCCGGACCTTCGGCGC
>CAZFOT010000368.1:0-2634 GCA_964520365.1 uncultured Hydrogenophaga sp. | reverse complement strand
CATTCGCGAAGTCACCCAGGCCAGCGTGCGCCAGGCCATCGGCATCGTGCCGCAGGACACGGTGCTGTTCAACGACACCATCGAATACAACATCCTCTACGGCCGTCCCGACGCCGGGCACGAGGCCGCGGTGCAGGCCGCGCAGGCGGCGCACATCCACGGCTTCATCCACCGCTTGCCGCTGGGCTACGCGACCATGGTGGGCGAGCGCGGTCTCAAGCTCTCGGGCGGCGAAAAGCAGCGGGTGGCGATCGCGCGCACCCTGCTCAAGAACCCGCCCATCGTCATCTTCGACGAAGCCACCTCGGCGCTGGACTCGGCCAACGAGCGCGCGATCCAGGCCGAGCTCAAAAGCGCCGCGCGCGACAAGACCACGCTCGTGATCGCGCACCGGCTGTCCACCGTGGTGGACGCGCACGAGATCCTGGTGCTGGTCCATGGCGAGATCGTGGAGCGCGGCGCGCACGCCGACCTGGTGGCGCGTGACGGCGTGTATGCCGGCATGTGGGCACTGCAGCAGAGCGGCGCGGACCAGGCAACCGCTCCATAATCGCCGTCCATGGAAACCAAATGGCTCGAGGACTTCGTCAGCCTCGCTGAAACCCGGAGCTTCAGCCGCTCTGCGCAACTGCGCCACGTCACCCAGCCCGCCTTCTCGCGGCGCATCCAGTCGCTCGAAGCCTGGGCCGGCACCGATCTGGTGGACCGGTCGTCCTACCCCACGCGCCTCACCCCGGCCGGCCAGACCCTGTACGAGCAGGCGCTGGAGATGCTGCAGTCGCTGCAGAGCACGCGCGCCATGCTGCGCGCCCACACCGCCGCCGCGCAGGACGTGATCGAGTTCGCCGTGCCGCACACGCTGGCGTTCACCTTCTTCCCGTCCTGGCTGTCGAGCCTGCGCGAAATCAGCGGCCCCATCAAAAGCCGCCTGATTGCGCTGAATGTGCACGACGCGGTGATGCGCCTGGTCGAAGGCAGTTGCGACCTGTTGATCGCCTACCACCATCCGGCCCAGCCGATCCAGCTCGATGCCGAACGCTATGAAATGATGCCGCTGGGGCGCGAGCTGCTGGCGCCCTACGTGCGGCCCAACGAGCAGGGCGCGCCGCTGTACGCTTTGCCCGGCACGGCCAGCCAGCCCTTGCCCTACCTGGGCTACGCGCCCGGCGCCTACCTCGGGCGCGCGGTGGATCAGTTGGTCAAGCAAGGCGGCACGCCGGTGCACCTGGACCGCATCTACGAAACCGACATGGCCGAGGGCCTCAAGGCCATGGCGCTCGAAGGCCATGGCATCGCTTTCCTGCCCGCCAGCGCGGTGCGCAGGGAAGTGCGGGCGAAGAAGCTGGTCTCCGCCGGCGGCGGCCTGCAAGCCGAGCTCGACATCCGCCTCTACCGTGCGCGGCCGATGGACGCCCAGAAAGGCAAGCGCACGGTCCAGGTGTTCTGGAACCGGTTGGCCGAGAGCCTGGCCCGCCGAACGGCCTGAACGAAACCGCTCGCCGTCAAGGCCGCGCGGCAGATTGCCCGCGCTTCCGTGACAAAGGACCCGTGGCATGGCGGCATGCCGTATGTGCATTGGCACAAGCCTTGCGTTCTCAATAAGCTCCCGCTGGCCATTCCGCCTGGCTGGAATGGTCCACCCCAACGGAGCTTGTTCATGTCCCACGTTTTCTGTGTCCGCGCGCTGCTGGTCGCGGCGAGCCTGCTGTCTGTTTCCGCCGTGCAAGCGCAGCCAGGCAGCCTGCTCGATCGCATCAAGGCCGAGAAGAAGCTGGTGCTCGCGCACCGGGAATCCTCGGTGCCGTTCTCCTACCTGGACCCCCAGGGCCGTCCCGTGGGCTATGCGCTCGACGTGTGCGTGCAACTGGCCAAGGCGGTGCAGAAGGCCTTGTCGCTCGATCGGCTGGACGTGAGCCACCTGCAGGTCACGCCGGCCAACCGCATCGAGGCGATCGAGCAGGGCCGGGCCCATCTGGAATGCGGATCGACGACCAACAACGCCGCGCGCCGCAAGCAGGTGGCGTTCACCGTGCCGCACTTCATCACCGGCGCGCGCCTGCTGGTCAAGGCCGACAGCCCGATCGACCGCATCGACCATCCGGCGCTGAAGAAGGTGGTTTCCACCCGCAACACCACGCCGCTGGCCGCGCTTCGCCGCGTCGATTTCGAGCGCTTCCTCAAGCTCGACATCGTGGAGGCCGACGACCACGAACGCGCCGTGCAGATGGTCGAGGCGGGGCAGGCCGACGCCTTCGCGATGGACGACGTGCTGCTCTATGGCCTGGCGGCCGGTCGCGCCGACCCCAAGGCGCTGAAGGTGGTGGCCCGGTTCTTCACCACCGAGCCGCTGGCCATGATGCTGCCCAGGGACGAGCCCGCGTTCAAGAAGATCATCGACGACGAGATGCGGCGCATGATCTACAGCGGCGAGATGCAGCGGATCTACCGCCGGTGGTTCGAGCAGCCGATCCCGCCGGGCAACGTGGCATTGAACCTGCCCGCGAGCTACCTGCTGCGCGACCTCTGGAAATACCCCACCGACAAGATGCCTTGATGAAGACTCCCCCCTGCGCCGCTTTGCGGCTTCCCCCCTCCGTAGCGCGCCTGAAGGCGCTTCGAGGGGGGACGGCATCT
>CAZFOT010000367.1:0-2637 GCA_964520365.1 uncultured Hydrogenophaga sp. | reverse complement strand
AGCCTGCCTGCGCAGGCTTGGACGTGCCCGAAGAGCCACCGCCTCTGGCGGTGGCTCCGAGACGCGTCAGCGGCGCAGGGGGGTGTTCCTAAAGCAATGCATAGGTGGTGCTGGCCCGGCAGACGCTTTGCCCGTCGGTTTCGCCGCGGATGTCGATCTCCCCGAACGCCAGGCTGCGCCCGGCGCGGATCACGCGCGCCGTCACCAGGGCGTTCTGTCCCGAAATCGGCTTGAGGAAGCTGGTGTTGAGCTGCACCGTGGTCATGGGCCGCTGGTTGCCCAGCCGGGTGACGATGGCCAGCACCATGGCGGTGTCGGCCGCCGACATGAGGGCCTGTCCGCACACCATGCCGCCCACGCGGCTGAGCTGTTCGCTGTGCGGCAGGCGCAAGGTGGCCTCGCCGTCGCCGAAAGCCACCACCTGCAAGCCGAGCGACTGGACCCAGGGAGCGAACCAGTCGACCAGCGCCTGCTGCAGCACTTCAAGCGTTACGCCGGGATGTACGTTGGTGGTGGTCATGTTCAGTGGAAGGCTTGACTTGAAACAGGGGCAGATCCGCTCGGCCGCGGCCCTCACCCCGACCCTCTCCCGCAAGCGGGAGAGGGAGAAACACTGCAACGAGTGAGACAGCCCAAAGCCAGGGGCAGCAAGGGTCCGGCTCCGCCGGCCCGAGATGCCGTCCCCCCTCCAAGCGCCGCAAAGCGGCGCAGGGGGGAGTCCCACTCACCTGAATTTTGACAGCCAGTGCTCCATCAGCTTGCCGGCGGCTTCGCGCCCGCCCAGGCCGAACGACAGCGCCACGGCCACCGCCACGGCGCCGAGCGTGAGACCGAAGGCCAGGTTCACGATGGAATCGGCAATGCCCATGGCACGCAGGCCCATGGCGATCACCAGTGCCAGGATGGCGAAGCGGGCAATCCGGGCCAGCCCCTTGGTGTTGGCGCCGCTGGCGCGGTCGATCGCATCATAGGCCACGTTGGCGAGCCAGAAGCCGATCACCAGGATCGCCGAGCCCAGCAGCACGTGACCGCCGAACTCGATGAAGTTGCCCACGATGGTGCTGACCTGCGAGAAGCCGAGCTGTCCGGCCGCCTCGACGGTGGCGAACAGCATGGCGAAGAACAGGGCGACACGGCCTACGAACTGGGACGCCGTGGTGGTCTCGAAGGCGTGGGCCATGCCCACCCGCGGGGGCAGGCTGTCGAAACCCAGCGCTGCCAGCAGGCTGGCCAGCAGCTTGCTGGCGAAGGACGCCACCAGCCAGGTGACGACCAGGATCAGCGCCGCCGCGATGATGTGCGGCACCGCCTCCAGCAGCATGGACAGCATGTCGGTGGCCGGGCGCGAAATGGCCTCGACCTTGAGCGCGTCCAGCGCCGCGATCAGCGAGGGCAGGAGCACTGCCACGAACACCAGGGTGCCGACCACGCCGGAGAGCTTGACGGTGTCGGACAGCCCGGCCTTGCCGCCGAGCTGATCGATGCCGGCGGTGCGGGTCAGGTTGGTCGTGAGGTTGCGCAGCACGGTGGCCACGATCCAGCCCACGCCGCCGATGATGAACGCCGCCACGGCGTTGGGCAGGATGTCCAGCGTCTTGGTCACCATGTCGCGCAGCGGGTCGAGCAGGCCCTGCATGTCCAGTGCGCCCAGCACGGCCGGCACGAACAGCAGGATCACCAGCCAGAACAGTGCGCCCGCCAGGCTCTCGCTCATGGGCGACATGTCTGCGTGCTCGGAGAGTTTTTCGTCCAGCGTGGTCTTGTCGAGCAGCTTCTGGGTGACGCCGCGCACGACGCTGGCCACCAGCCAGCCCACCAGCGCCAGGATCAGGCCGCCGATGAGGCGTGGCGCGTATTCGAAGAGCTGCGTGGTCAGGGCGGAGAACGGCCCGGACACCTGCGCCAGGTTCAGCGAATTGAACACCGCGGCCAGCGCGAGCAGGATCACCACCCAGAACAGACCGAGCGCCACCGCACCTTCGATGTCGACTGCCGCGCCGGTCAGCTTGCCGAACCGGTGGTTCACGCCCAGGAAGCCCAGGCTCTTGCGCGTGGCGGCGCGCACGCCGACCGCGATCAGCCATCCCAGGACAAGGATGGCCAGCGCCCCCAGGAGTTGGGGAATGTGGCTTCCCAGTGTGTTCTGCAGCGAATCCCACAGCGCGTTCATGTTCATGGTGTTCTCCGATCGGGTTTGCACATCGTTTCAATCATGCAGACGCGCCGTGGACGCGTCAACCGCTTGCTGTGCCGGATCGCTGCCGAAGACGCCAAAAGACGAAGGAAATCGAAGGGATGTCGCGCGTTCGATGCCGATTCGCAACGGTTGACGTGCCGTAAACGAAGCAACCCAATTTCCAGGGGCAGCAAGGGTCCGGCTCCGCCGGCCCGAGATGCCGTCCCCCCTCCAAGCGCCGCAAAGCGGCGCGCCGGGGAGGGGGGAAGCCGCGTCAGCGGCGCAGGGGGGTGCTCAGAGTACCTGGGCGTCGAATCCGGCGGCCTTCAGCGCATCGATGACCTGCCCCACGTGATCCCGGCCCCGCGTCTGCAGCACCAGCTCGATCGCCACGTTCTGCGCCGCGAGCAGGGTGAAGGCGCGCTGGTGGTGCACCTCGTCGATGTTGGCGCCCGCTTCGG
>CAZFOT010000366.1:0-2656 GCA_964520365.1 uncultured Hydrogenophaga sp. | reverse complement strand
CAAGCAGCCCAGCGCCGCGCTGGCGGCCGTGATCGGCGAGGGCGCCGTGTCGCGCCCCGAGGTGGTGAAGAAGCTCTGGGACTACATCAAGGCCAACGGCCTGCAGGACACCGCCGACAAGCGCCGCGTGAACGCCGACGCCAAGCTCGCTGCCGTGTTCGGCAAACCCCAGGTCACGATGTTCGAGATCGCCGGCATCGTGGGCAATCATTTGAAATGACCCCCCGCGTCGCCTTCGGCGCCACCCCCCTGAAAGGAGGGCGACACCAGCCGTCCGGCAAAGCCGGCCCGGCGGTGTCTCTGGACGGCGCTGCTTCATGCGATGCGGGTCGCGGCCAGACATCCCTTTTCATCGTCCATAAGGAGACAGAACCATGAGCCTGAAACTCTATTTCGCCCCCGGTGCATGTTCCTTCGTGCCGCACAGCCTGCTCGAACTCGCTGGTGTCGAGTTCGAGCCCCAAAGCGTCAAGCTGCACAAGGGCGAGCAGCGCAGCGCCGAGTACCTGGCGCTCAACCCGCGCGGCCAGGTGCCGGTGCTGGTGGACGATGGCGAGGTCATCACGCAGATCGTGGCGATCCTGCTGCACCTGGACGCGAAGCTGCCGCAGGCCGGCATCCTGCCCGCGTCCGGGCTGGCGCGCACGCGCGCGCTGTCCACGCTGGCCTGGATGAACAACACCGTGCACCCCACGTTCACGCACGTGTTCATGCCGGAGAAGTTCACCGACGACGAGGCGGCGAAAAAAGCGATCCGCGCGTTCGCGGCCAACGCCTACCGAGGTCTGCTCGGCGAGATCGAGGCCCTGGCCGCCCAGGCTTCGCCCTGGATGACCGGCGAGCGGCCTGGCGCGCTCGACGCCTATGCGCTCACGCTGCTGCGCTGGGGCGGCTACGCCGGCATCGACCCCGCCGGCCTGCCCGCCACCTGGGACCTGGCCCAGCGCTTCGCCGCCCTGCCGGGCGTGGCGCGCGCGGTCGAGCGCGAGCGGCTGCAGCTCAACGTCTACCAGCCCAGGTAGGCGCGCGCAACGGCGCTACTCCTGTGTTTCGGTGCGCTTGGGTTCGAAGCGCACCGAGGCGCGCAGCCCCCGCTGGGGCCGGTCGGCATAGGTGTCTTCCATCGACACGGTGGCGCCGTGCTGCTGGGCGATTTCCTGCACGATGGCCAGGCCCAGGCCCGAGCCGTCCACGTTGGTGCCGAGCGCGCGGTAGAACGGCTGCAGCACGAACTCGCGCTCGTTCTCCGGAATGCCCGGGCCGTTGTCTTCCACCTGCAGGATCTGCACCCCGCTGAACCGGTCCACCAGCATGCGCACCGTCGCCACCCCGCCTTGCCCGGCGTAGTTGATGGCGTTGTCCACCAGGTTGCGCACCATCTCCTGCAGCAGGGTCTGGTTGCCCTCGACCAGGCATTCCGGCGGCACATCCTCCGGTCCCTCGTAGCCGAGGTCGATGCCGTGTTCGAGCGCGCGCGGCACCGAATCGCGCACCACGCCGGTCACCAGCCGCGCCAGGTCGACGGTGGTGCTGGGCAGCGCGCGGCCGGTGGTTTCGGCCCGCGCAAGGGCGAGCAACTGGTTCACCGTGCGGGTGGCGCGCACGCTCGAGCGTGCGATCTGCTGCAGCGAGCCGCGGATCTCCGCCGGGTTGGTCTCGCGCTGGGCCAGCTCGGCCTGCATGCGAAGGCCCGCCAGCGGCGTCTTGAGCTGGTGCGCGGCGTCGGCGAGGAAGCGTTTCTGCGTGGACAGCGAGGTCCTGAGCCGGGTCAGCAGGTCGTTGATGGACGACACCAGGGGTGCCACTTCCTGCGGGATGAACGATTCCTCGATCGGACTCAGGTCGTCGGGCTTGCGCGCGCGGATGCGCTGCTCCAGCTCGTTGAGCGGGCGGATGCCGCGCACCAGCGCCAGCCACACCAGGAACACCGCCAGCGGCAGGATGATGAACTGGGGCACCATCACGCCCTTGATGATCTCGGTGGCCAGTGTCGAGCGCTTGCCCTTGGTCTCGGCGACCTGCATGAGCGCCAGGCGTTGCGCGTCGGCGCCCGCCAGCCAGGTGTAGGCCACGCGCACCTCGTCGCCGCGCACCACGTCGTCGCGCAGGCGCACGCGGCCGGGCTCGGGCGGCTCCTCCTCGCCCGGTGGCGGAAAGTCGGTTTCGCCGCTGATCAACCGGCCGCGCGCGTCGAGCACCTGGTAGTACACGAGGTCGCTGCCGTCGGCGCGCAGCAGATCGCGCGCCTGGGCGTTGAGCATGAAGCCGACCTGGCCGTCCTGGTTCGTGACGAACTGGGTCAGCGCCTGCAGATTGAACTCCAGTGCCCGGTCGAACGGTTTGTTGGCGATGCCCTGCGCCACGAACCAGGTGAGCGCCAGGGAAAGGGGCCACAGCAGCAGCAGCGGCGTGAGCATCCAGTCCAGGATTTCGCCGAAGAGGCTGCGCTGATCGCGCTGGAACAGCCCGAAGGACCTGTTGTCGCCGGTGTGTCCGGGGTCTGGCGGGTCAGCCATGGCGGGCGTGCCTGGCGTGGGGGGTCATATCTTCTCCAGGCAGTAGCCCAGGCCACGCACGGTGGCAATGCGGATCGGGCCTTTCTCGATCTTCTTGCGCAGGCGGTGGATGTAGACCTCGATGGCGTTGTTGCTGACCT
>CAZFOT010000365.1:0-2660 GCA_964520365.1 uncultured Hydrogenophaga sp. | reverse complement strand
CGCCGCCCCACAGCCGGGAGACGGTGAAGCCCGTCAGGCCGGCCTTGGGTTTGGAACCGCGCCCGGTTGCGCCCTCGTCGCGGATCTCTCCGCCGGCGCCCGTGGCCGCGCCCGGGAATGGCGAGATGGCCGTGGGGTGGTTGTGCGTCTCCACCTTCATGAGCACGTGGTGAATGGCGTCTTCCGCGGCATAGGCTGGCGATGCGCCACCGTCCGCGCGGGCCACGAAGCGCTTGACCGCGCCGCCCTCCATGATCGAGGCGTTGTCCGAATACGCCACGATGGTGTGCTGCGGACTCGTCTGGTGGGTGTGCCGGATCATGGCGAACAGGCTCCTGTCCTGCGCCACGCCGTCGATGGTGAATTCGGCGTTGAATATCTTGTGCCGGCAGTGCTCGCTGTTCGCCTGCGCGAACATCATGAGTTCGACGTCGGTGGGGTTGCGCTCGAGCGCCTGGAAGGCCTGGATCAGGTAGTCGATCTCGTCATCGGCCAGGGCCAGCCCCCACGCCCGATTGGCCTGTTCCAGCGCGGCCCGGCCGCCGCCGAGCACATCCACGTGCTCCATGGGCGCGGGCTGCAGCGCCGTGAACAGCGCCTTGGCCTGCTCTCTGTCGGTGGTGACCGATTCGGTCATGCGGTCATGCAGCAGGTCCGCCACCGCCCGGAGCTGTTCGGCGGACAACTGCCCTCTGGCCAGCAGGCCGGATTTGAGAAGGATGCGGTATTCCACCAGCCGCTCGACGCGACGCAGCGCGAGCCCGCAGTTGTGGGCAATGTCGGTGGCCTTGGATGCCCAGGGCGAGACGGTCCCCAGACGGGGCATCACCAGCACGGCCGCGGCACCCGAGGTTTCGGCCGCCAGATGCGCATCGGAACAAGGCTCACCGTAGGCAAGCAACTGGCTCAACCGCTCCAGGGTCGCGCCGCTCGGCGCCTCGTCGAACGAAGCCAGGTGCACGAAGCGCGCCGTCAGGCCGGATATCTTGTCTGAAATGCCCTTGAGCCGGGGCAGGAGTTGCTGGACTTTGAAGTCGCTGATGGCATTGCCGCCATCGAAGAAGCGCAGGGACAGGGTCACGGTGGGTGGCCTATGGGCTGGGTGGTCCCGTTGGGGATGAAGCCCGGAATTTTATCCCTGGCCGCCAGCGCGCACTCAAGGCGCGCCCGCAACCGCCGCCTGCACCGCCTGCCAGACTTTGAGGGCATCGACGGTCTGCGCCACATCGTGAACGCGCACCAGCCGCGCGCCCCGCTCGACCGCGATCAGCGCCGCCGCGACACTGGCCGCGCCGCGATCGGCCGGGCGCTCGCGGTTCGCCACGGCACCCAGCGAAGACTTGCGCGACCATGCGCACAGCACCGGAAAGCCCAGCTCCAGCAGGGCCTGCTGCCTCGCCAGAAGGCTGAAGTTCTGCTCCACCGTCTTGCCGAAGCCCACGCCGGGATCGAGCACGATCCGCTGCCGGCCCACACCCAGGGCCAGCAGGGCATCCGCCCGTTCCCGCAGGAACCGGGCCACCGGCGCCACCACGTCGCCCTCCATGGGCGCCACCTGCATGGTCTGCGGATCGCGGTGCATGTGCATCAGGCAAACGCCACAGCTCGGATGCCCTGACACGGCTTGAAGCGCACCCTCGCGGCGCAGCGCCCAGACGTCGTTGATCACGTCCGCGCCGGCGTCGAGCACCGCCCGCATCACCTCGGGCTTGTAGGTATCCACCGAGACAGGCACACCGAGCCGGGTCGCCTCGCGCACCACCGGAAGCACCCGCTCCAGTTCATCCGCCAGGGAGACCGCCGGCGAACCTGGCCGGGTGGATTCGCCACCGATGTCCAGCAGGCGTGCCCCTTCCTTTACGAGGCGTTCGCACAACGCCAGCGCGCTGGACGTGGTGCCGTACAGGCCACCGTCGGAGAACGAGTCCGGCGTCACGTTGACGATCCCCATGACCTTGGGCGTGGTCAGGTCGACTTCGAACCGGGTGGTCTGCCAGTACATGGTGAGCGTGGTGCCCATGAAAACGGGGCCGAAGCCCCGTTTGGATTCACCTCAGGCCGCCGTGGGCGCGGGGTCCGGCGAGACGGGCGGCGTTCCGCTGCCGCCGCCACCCACCGACGGGTTGCGCGGGGTCCAGTCCTTCGGGGGACGGGGCGGCTTGCCGGCCATGATGTCGTCGATCTGCTCGGCGTCGATGGTTTCCCACTCGAGCAAGGCCTTGGCCATGGCGTGCATCTTGTCGCTGTGGCTCTCGATCAGCTCGCGGGCCAGCTTGTACTGCTGGTCGATGATGCGGCGCACCTCGGCATCGACCTTCTGCATGGTCTGCTCGCTCATGTTGGTGGTCTTGGTCACCGAACGGCCCAGGAACACTTCGCCTTCGTTCTCGGCATACACCATGGGGCCGAGCGCGTCGGTCATGCCGTAGCGCATCACCATGTCGCGGGCAATGGTCGTCGCACGCTCGAAATCGTTGCTGGCGCCGGTGGTCATCTGGTTCATGAACACTTCTTCGGCGATGCGGCCGCCGAACAGCATGCTGATCTGGTTCAGCATGTAGTCCTTGTCGTAGCTGTAGCGGTCCTGCGCCGGCAGGCTCATGGTGACGCCGAGCGCGCGGCCGCGCGGAATGATGGTGACCTTGTGCACCGGATCGCAC
>CAZFOT010000364.1:0-2668 GCA_964520365.1 uncultured Hydrogenophaga sp. | reverse complement strand
ATAGCGCAAGCCTGTCGGTGTCGGGCCGTCCTCGAACACATGGCCCAGGTGGGCACCGCACTGGCTGCACACCGTCTCCACCCGCACCATGCCGTGGCTGCGGTCGGTGATCTCGGTGATGGCGCCCGGAATGGCCTTCCAGAAGCTGGGCCAGCCGCAGCCGGCGTCGAACTTGGTGCCGGCGTCGAACAGGTGGTTGCCGCAGCAGATGCAGTGGTAGCTGCCGTCGGCCCAGACGGTTTCGTACTTGCCGGTGAAGGGGCGCTCGGTGTGGGCGCGGCGCGTCACCTCGAAGGCGGCCGGCTCGGCGCCTTTGGCGGCCAGGATCTCGCGCCATTCGGCGTCGGTTTTCTGGATCGGAAAATCCATGGGTATTTCCTTTCAATGGTTCACTGCATGGCTGTCACGCATGATGCGCGCAAGTTCCAAGGGCAACGAGGGTCCTGCTTCGCCGGCCCGATGGCGCCGCGGGGGATGTTCACGATGAACAGCTGATCTCGATCTGGCTGGCCCAGTCGGGCGGGAAGGCGGCCAGGTCGTCCTCGCCAGGCCGATCGTCGAACGGCGCGGCCAGGGCGTTGAGCAGGCGATCGACCTCGCTGAAGTCGCCCTGCTGCGCGCGCTCGATCACCACCTGGCCCAGGTGGTTGCGCAGCACGATGCGCGGGTTGACGCGGCGCATGGCGGTCGCGGTGGCGGCTGGGTCGAAGCCGGGCGGCGCGGCCAGGCGCTCGCGCCAGTCCGTGGCCCAGGCATCGAAGGCCTCGCGCTGCAGGAACAGGTCGCGCACGGGCTCCAGCGGCCCGGTCACGGCTTCGCACAGGCGGCGGAAGAAGATGGTGAAGTCCACCGAGTCCTTCGCCATGAGCTGCATCAGCGAATCCACCCGTTCGGTGTCGCCGTCGCGCGTATCCGGCAAGCCCAGCTTGGCGCCCATGCGCCGCTGCAGTTCGGCCGGGAAGAGAGCCTTGTACGGCTCCAGCGCGTCCAGCGCCTGCTGCTGGTCGTCCATCAGCGGCAGCAGGGCCTGGCCCAGGCAGAACAGATTCCAGTAGGCGATGTTGGGCTGGCGGTGGTAGGCGTAGCGCCCGCCGGTGTCGCTGTGGTTGCAGATGTGCGCGGGGTTGAAGGCGTCCATGAACTGGAACGGGCCGTAGTCGATGGTCAGGCCCAGGATGCTCATGTTGTCGGTGTTCATCACCCCGTGGCAGAAACCCACCGCCTGCCACTGCGCCACCATGGCCGCGGTGCGCGCGCTCACCGCTTCCAGCAGGTTCGCATAGGGGTTGCCCGCGCGGTCGCGGCAGTCGGGAAGGAAGTGATCGATCACGAAATCGGCCAGCGTGCGCAGCTCGTCGGTGCGGCCTGCCGCCGAGAAGTGCTCGAAGTGGCCGAAGCGGATGAAGCTGGGCGCCACGCGGGCGACCACCGCCGCGGTTTCCACCGTTTCCCGGGCCACCGGCGCGGCCGAACCGGTGACGCACAGCGCCCGGCTGGTGGGAATGCCCAGCGCGTGCATGGCCTCGCTGCAGAGGAATTCGCGGATGGAACTGCGCAGCACGGCGCGGCCGTCGCCCATGCGCGAGTAGGGCGTGAGGCCCGAGCCCTTGAGCTGCACTTCCTGCGGACCCCGGGGGCCGTCGAGTTCGCCGAGCAGGATGGCGCGGCCGTCGCCGAGCTGGCCCGCCCAGTGGCCGAACTGGTGGCCGCTGTAGACACTGGCCAGGGGCCGCATGCCGGGCAGCAGCGCGTTGCCGCTGAACACCTGCAGGGCTTCGTCGGAGGCGAGCCAGCCGGTGTCGATGCCGAGTTCGGCGGCCAGCGCGCGGCTGGTGCCCACCCAGTACGGCGTGGGCAGCGGGGTGGGGCGCAGTTCGGTGTGGAAGCCCGGTCCCAGGCGGGCAAAGCGCTGGCTCCAGGCGGTGGGGGCGTCGTTCATCGGTTTCATTGTCACCGAGACGACTTGGGCACACGGCCAGGCAGGCCATCGGGCGCAACCCGCTGGGCGGTCGCTTTCGTCTGCGGCATGATGCCGGGTGATCGGTTCCGATTGTCGACACCCCATAAGGAGAACCCCATGCTGGGACAAATGCAAAGCCAACCCCTGTTGATTTCTTCGCTTATCACCCACGCCGAGCGCCACCACGGCAGCACCGAGATCGTCTCGCGCCGGGTCGAGGGCGACATCCATCGCACCACCTGGGGCCAGGTGGCCCGCCGCGCGCGCCAGGTGGCCAACGCGCTGGACGGCCTGCGCCTCGCCGCAGGCGACCGCGTGGCCACGCTGGCCTGGAACGGCTACCGCCATCTGGAACTGTATTTCGGCGTCAGCGGCACCGGCCGGGTACTGCACACGCTCAACCCGCGCCTGCATCCCGAGCAACTGGCCTGGATCGTGAACCACGCCGAAGACAGCGCGGTGTGCTTCGACATGACTTTCCTGCCCCTGGTGCAGGCCGTGGCGGGCAAGTGCGCGGGCGTCAAGCACTGGATCGCGCTGTGCGACGCCGACAAGCTGCCGGCCGACAGCGGCATCCCGGGCCTGCAAAGCTACGAAGCCTGGATGGGTACCCAGCCGGAGCAGTACCACTGGCCCGAACTGGACGAGAACAGCGCGTCGAGCATGTGCTACACCAGCGGCACCACGGGCAACCCCAAGGCCGCGCTG
>CAZFOT010000363.1:0-2682 GCA_964520365.1 uncultured Hydrogenophaga sp. | reverse complement strand
GCAAAGCGGCGCGCCAGAGAGGGGGGAAGCCGCGTCAGCGGCGCAGGGGGGTGTTCAAAGCAAATCCGCGATCGACAGGGCTTCCCGCCGCATCGCGGCCGCCAGGTTCGACGTCGCGGCCGCGTTGAGCTGGCTCGACAGGCCCACGGCCACCAGGGTGTGGGTGAGCCGGCCCGACGGCGCGAAGATCGGCACCGCGACCACGGTGATGCCGCTCATGAAGTTGTCGCGGTCGGCGCTCCATCCGCGGGTCCGCGTTTCTTCAACCTCTTTTTTCCATTGGGCAAAGCTCGGCGCCTTGTCCCATGGGATGGCGGCGAACTTCTTGCGCAGCAGGGTCCAGTTCTCGCCACCGTGGGCGGCGATCAGGCGCCCGGTGGCGCTCACCAGGGTCGAGAACTGGCTGCCCACGTCGGTGTGCACGCGAAACGGCTGGTCCGACCGCGACAGGGCCAGCACCACCACGCTGTCCTTGGGCGTGACCTCCACCCCCATCGCCGTCACGCCGAACGAAGACGCCAGGCGGTCGAGCCCGGGCTGGGCCAGTTGGGCGAAGCTGCCGCCCTTGAGCACGCTGCGGGCCAGGCTGATCATGCCGCTGCCCAGCGCGTAGTGCTTGGTGCCGGGTTCCACCTTGACCAGTTCCTCGCTCACCAGCACCCGCAGGATGTGCAGGCAGGTGCTGGGCACCAGGCCGAGCTCGTCGGCGATCGCCTTCACGCCCAGCGGCTGGCTGGTGCGCCCCAGCAGGCGCAGGATGGCGATGGAGCGCGTGACCGCGGGCACCTCGCGCACGCGCACGCCCGTCCTGGCCGGCTTGCCAGGCGTTTTCGGTTCGGGTGGCATCGGTGCGGGGCTCCTTGAAGAACGTTTTTTGGAGGGATCAGGAGGGCAACGGAATGCCTTCGCGCCGGATCTTCTGCGGATGGCCTTCCTGGTCGATCGCCACGTAGGTCAGGCTGGCTTCCGTCACCTTCACGTACTGCCCCTGGGCGCCGAAGCGCTCGGCGAACACCTCCACCTGCACGGTGATCGAGGTGTTGCCGATGCGCGTGATGTGGGCAAAGAAGCTCAGGATGTCGCCCACCCGCACCGGTTGCTTGAAAATGAACTGGTTGACCGCCACCGTGACCATGCGGTCTCTGGCGTAGCGCGCCGGCAGCACCGCCCCGGCCAGGTCCACCTGGGCCATGACCCAGCCGCCGAAGATGTCGCCGTTGGCGTTGCAGTCCGCCGGCATGGGAATCACCTTGAGGACCAGTTCGCGGTCCAGCGGCAGGGCGGTCTGGGGGCGGGGGCTTGATTCGCTGGACATGGTCACAATCTGAGTACGACAGCACACATTCTCCCTCATGCGCTCCTCCCGCGTCTCCGTCCCGCTCCCCGCCAGCCCGACCTCGCCCACGCCGTCCGCCTCCCAGCGCTCCGACTGGGCCACCCTGTCGCGCCTGCTGCCCTACCTGTGGCGCTACAAGTGGCGCGTGGCGTTCGCGCTGGGTTTCATGGTGGCGGCCAAGATGGCCAACGTGGGCGTGCCGCTGCTGCTCAAGCAACTGGTGGACGCCATGAGCATCCAGCCCGGCAGCGTCCAGGCCCTGCTGGTGGTGCCGCTGGGCCTGTTGCTGGCGTATGGCGGCCTGCGCCTGTGCACCAGCGTGTTCACCGAGCTGCGCGAGCTGGTGTTCGCCAAGGCCACCGAAGGCGCCACGCGCAGCATCGCGCTGGAGGTGTTCGGCCACCTGCATGCCCTCTCCCTGCGGTTCCACCTGGAGCGCCAGACCGGCGGCATGACGCGCGACATCGAGCGCGGCACGCGCGGCGTGCAGTCGCTGATCTCGTATTCGCTCTACAGCATCTTCCCCACCCTGATCGAGGTCGCCATGGTGCTGGCGCTGCTGGGCACCCAGTTCGACATGGGCTACGTGTGGATCACGCTCGTGGCGCTGGTGCTGTACGTGACCTTCACCGTGGTGGTGACCGAGTGGCGCACCAAGTTCCGGCGCCAGATGAACGAGCTGGAGTCGATGAGCCAGACCCGCGCCATCGACTCGCTGCTCAACTACGAGACCGTCAAGTACTTCAACAACGAAGCCTTCGAGGCCGGCCGCTACGGCGAGGCGCTGGAGAAGCTGCGCCGCGCGCGCATCAAGAGCCAGACCACGCTGTCCATGCTCAACGCCGGCCAGCAACTGGTGATCGCCGTCGCGCTGGTGCTCATGCTCTGGCGCGCCACGCAGGGCGTGGTGGACGGTGAGATGACGCTGGGCGACCTGGTCATGGTCAACGCCTTCATGATCCAGCTCTACATCCCGCTCGGCTTCCTGGGCGTGCTCTACCGCGAGATCAAGCAGAGCCTGACCGATCTGGACAAGATGTTCGTGCTGCTGGAAAAGGAACGCGAGATCGCCGACGCGCCCGACGCCCGGCCGCTGGCGCTGTCCGGTGCGCCGGCGGTCAGGTTCGAGAACGTGCACTTCTCCTACGAACCCGCGCGCGAGATCCTGCACGGCGTGAGCTTCGAGATTCCGCCTGGCAAGACGGTGGCCGTTGTCGGCCCGTCCGGTTCGGGCAAGTCCACGCTGGCCCGGTTGCTGTACCGCTTTTATGACATTGGGCCCCCACGCTTCCCTGCTGCGCAAGGTGCGCTGCCCCCCGAGGGGGCTGAAGCCGGCTTGGGGCGGC
>CAZFOT010000362.1:0-2702 GCA_964520365.1 uncultured Hydrogenophaga sp. | reverse complement strand
GGCGCTGTTTTCACCCCGTTCGCACTTGGAAAAATAGTGTGAACAGGCCCTAGTCAGTGCAGCACGGCCATGGTCGATTCGGGGAGCACGAGATCGGGTTCCGCTTCCTCGGACGGAAGCGTGAAATAGAACGTGCAGCCCTGGTCCAGGCCGGTTTCGGCCCAGATCTTTCCACCGTGGCGCTCGATGATGCGCTGCGCCAGCGCCAGACCGGTGCCCGTGCCCTCGAAATCCATCGAGTGGTGTTGCCGCTGGAACATCACGAACAGGTTGTGCGCCTTCTCAAGGTCGAAGCCGACGCCGTTGTCCCGCACGTAGAACGTGCGGCCACCCATGGGGTTGACCTTCCACCCGACGGTGATTTTTGCAATGTCCCTGGGGCGGGTGTATTTCACCGAGTTGCTCAGGAGGTTGCCGCAGGCCTGGGCCAGCAGCATGGCGTCGCCCTGCACGACGGGGAGGTTCTCGTCGATCTCCCAGTCGATGGCGCGATCCCGGTTTTCCTGCTGAAGATGAGTGATCACCCCTTGCAGCAAGGGTCCCAGCGGAACGGGTTGGGACGCCAGCGTCACCCGGCCCAGCCGGGCGTATTCGAGCAGGCCCTCGATCATCAGGCTCATGCGCTTGCTGGCCTTGGCAATCGAGCCCATGTACTGCAGCGTGAGCGCGTCGGCCGAGTCGCCCAGTTGCTCCTGCAGCAGGCTCACGAAGCTGGCGATGTGGCGCAGCGGCGCGCGCAGATCGTGCGAGACCATGTGCGAGAACACGTCGAGGTCCTTGTTGGCGGCCACCAGTTGCTGGGTGCGTTCCGCGACGCGCTTCTCGAGTTCCTGGTTGAGGTCGTTCATGACGTCTTCCAGGCTCTTGGCGGCCGTCATGTCGCGGGTGATGCTGGACAGGCCCTGCAACTCGCCTTCTTCGTTGCGCAAGGCGGTCAGCACGGTGTGGGCCCAGAAGCGCGAGCCATCCTCGCGCAGTCGCCATCCGCGCGTTTCCCACTGGCCATGCGCCTTGGCCAGGCGCAGCACCTGATCGGGATCGACTTCGTCCTCGCCGCTGGCGTCGTTGGCCAGCAGATGGGCGTAGGAGCGGCCGATGATCTGGGCGCGCCCGTGCCCGTGAAGCCGCTGGGCGCTTTCCGACCATTCGGTGACCACGCCCGACTCGTCGACGAAGTACACGCAGTAGTCCTGAATGGCATCGACCATGAGCCGGTACCGCTGCTCGCTGCGGAACAGTTCCGCACTGCGCTCCTTGACCCTTTCCTCGAGATCCCGATTGGCTTCCAGCACGAACTCTTCGGTGCGCCGGCGTTCGGTGATGTCGTGCAACTCGATGAGGATGCCCTCGACCACGCCGTTCTGGAAGTCGGGTATGTAGTGAATCTCGTAGTAGTTGCGGCCGCCGTCGGACGCCGTGCGCTCCGCCTCGAAGGCCTGCGATTCGCCGCTGAGCGCGTTGGCCACGCGCGGGAGGATTTCAGGCAGCAACTCGGGGCGCACCACCTGGCTCAGGTGCGATCCCACCATCTCGCCGGACAGCTTTCCGTAGCGGCTGGCGTGCGCGGCGTTGGCGAATCGGCAGATCAGGTCCTTGTCGTAGTACGCGAGCCGGACCGGGATGCGGTCGGTGATGGTCTGCAGGAAGCCGCCGTGCGCCGCGAGGCGCACTTCCGTGGCCCGGCGTTCGCTGATATCCACCACCGTGGTGTGGGTGTAGAGGAACTGGCCCTGCGCGTCGCGCACCGGCTTGGAGGACAGCAGGGCGTGGAAGTGGGTTCCGTTCTTTCGCGTGATCTCCAGCTCCATGGGCTCGGCGCTGTCCTGCAGGCGCAGCAACTCCAGGCGGGAGATGATCAGTTCGCGCCACGATGGGTCGATCAGGTCCGTCACGCGCATCTTTCCGACCACTTCATCGCGGCCGTAGCCCAGCCAGTCCAGCAGCGTCTGATTGATCTGCACGAACCGCAGGTCGGCGTCCAGGGACAGAAACCCGCAGGGGGCCTGGTCGTGAAGCGCCTCCGCTTTCGCCAAGCGGGCTTTCAGTTCCTCGATCTGATCACCCTGTGAACCGCTGTCTTGCGCCAGGCGTTCATTCGTGCCGGGGGGGATGGTGTCCATGATTCAGGGCTCCGGGTCGTGGCAATGCAACGCGGCAAAAAACTTGCCTTTGGGTGCATATCGGTCGCAGTGCCGAAAAATTCAGGGCTGGCGCCGCCAAAGGGTAGCGAAAGTTCGACCCGGAGTCAAAAACCAACCCAGGAGGCAGGGGTCGCGGCGCCGAGTGGCGGCCCCCGCGACCTGGCCTACAGCCCGGCCGCTGACCGCAGCGCCTGGGCCTTGTCTGTCTTTTCCCAGGTGAACTCGGGCTCCTCGCGGCCGAAGTGGCCGTAGGCGGCGGTCTTGGCGTAGATGGGGCGCAGCAGGTCCAGCATCTGGATGATGCCCTTGGGCCGCAGGTCGAAGTGCTCGCGCACCAGCTCGGCGATCTTCTCGTCCGGGATGGCGCCGGTGCCTTCGGTGTAGACCGTGATGTTCATCGGGTGCGCGACGCCGATGGCGTAGGCCACCTGGATCTGGCACTGGCGCGCCAGCCCGGCGGCGACGATGTTCTTGGCCACGTAGCGCGCGGCGTAGGCGGCGCTGCGGTCCACCTTGGTCGGATCCTTGCCGCTGAAGGCGCCTGCCCGCACGGCGGTGGCG
>CAZFOT010000361.1:0-2757 GCA_964520365.1 uncultured Hydrogenophaga sp. | reverse complement strand
CTTCCATGTTGGCCAGGATGGAGTTGGTGTAGTTGCTCACCGCCTTGGCCTGCGTCATGGTGATGTTCACATGGTGGCGGGTGTAGCTGGAGGTCTTCACGCGGATGCCGCGCTTGAGGCCCTCTTCGCCCAGGTAGGCGCCCCAGGCCCAGGCGGCCACCATCAGGTGGATGGTGTTGCCCTTGGGGCTGACGCCGAGCTTCTTGTCACCGATCCAGGTCAGCGGGCGCAGGTAGCAGCTCTCGAGCTGGTTCTCGCGCACCACGGCTTTCTGGGCTTCGTTCACCTCGTCCCTGGAGAACGGAATCTGCATGCGCAGGATCTTGGCGCTGTTGAACAGGCGCTCGGTGTGCTCCTCCAGCCGGAAGATCGCGGTGCCCTCGGGCGTCTTGTAGGCGCGCACGCCCTCGAACGCGCCGCAGCCGTAGTGCAGGGTGTGGGTCAGCACGTGGATCTTGGCATCGCGCCAGTCGACCATCTGGCCGTCCATCCAGATCTTGCCGTCGCGGTCTGACATTGAAGGAATGGGTGACATTGTCTGTGCCTCTGTGGGTGGGAAGGCTGCCGATTTTACGTTCGCGGCGGCTCGGTTTGCGCCGCCTCGGCGGGCGCGTCGGCATCCGCCTGGCCGGCTGGCTGGAACTCGAACGCCTGCAGCCGGCCCTTGCGGAAGGTGCAGACCACCTTGTGGCCCAGTTCGTCGCGCCACTCCAGCACCTCGGGGTCCTGCTCCGGCTCGGAGCGCCGCAGGCCCAGGCTCAGGGTCAGGCGCAGCACGGCGGCCAGCGGCTTGCCGCGCTTGAGGCGGTTGTGCAGCGCCCGCGCGTCGCGCACCCGCCCCATCGGGCGCTCGGCCGCGGCCTGCAGCAGGCGCATGAGCTTGGTCAGGTGCAGCAGCACCCAGAAGACGATCATCAGCGCGGCCAGGATCAGGCCTTGCCAGCCGTAGGATCGCCAGGCCGCGAAGGCCAGGGCCAGGGCCAGGGCGGGGAAGAGCAGGGGTCGGAGTCGGTCCATCATGGGGTCAAACGGGCAGGTTGTCGGGTCTGGCGTCGGGCAATCCAGCGAAGCGCTGGCTGCTCCACGAAACGGTAGCTCAGGATGGCCAGAGGCAGGGTCACGGCCAGGCAGATCAGCAGCGCCAGCCAACTGCCTGCCTCCGTGTTCCACGGCGCGGACACCAGGCGGCGCAACTGGCGCAGCACCGGCCAGTGCCAGAGGTAGATGCCGAAGCTCATGTCGCCCAGCCACACGAGCGGGCGCGAACCCAGCCAGCGCCAGGGCCACAGGGGCTTGAGCAGCAGCGCGACGAGCAGGGCGATCAGCAGGCCCAGGACGATTTCCCAGGTCAGGTTGAACCAGTGTGTCCTGGGCAGTTCCGTGCGCGTGACCATCATGATCTGGTGCCAGGCCACATAGAGCGCCAGCGCCACGGCCAGCAGGGCGTAGCGCGCGCGGTCGCCGATGTGCTGCGGAAAGCGGGTGATGGCGTAGCCGGCCATGAAGATCATCAGCATGCCGGGCAGCACGGTGCGCATGTGGTTGAGGTTCATCTGCGCCCGCCCGCTTTCCTGGAGCCACACGATGCCGAAGCGCCAGGTCAGCGTGATGGCCAGCGCGACCCCGAGCACGGCCCAGAAGCCGATGCGCCGCTGCAGCAGCACGATGAAGGGCAGCAGCAGGTAGAACGTCAGCTCCAGCGGCAGCGTCCAGTACACGCCGTTGTAGAACGAGACGCTGCCAGGCAGGGGCGTGGGCCAGAGCAGGTAGTTCGCCAGCACCACCCGCCATTTGTACTCGGGGGCCAGGCCGACCCAGTGACTGAACGGCAGCAGCAGGCACAACTGCACCCACACCGCCGGATAGATGCGCAGGACGCGCCGCTGCCAGAAGCGCGCGATGGCGCCCTTGTCGACGGTGGTCAGGTCGTGCAGCAGCTTGCTCGCCAGCAGGTAGCCGGAGAGCACGAAGAACCAGTGCACGCCATTCCAGCCCACGTTGATGAAGAAGAAGAGGTCCCATTCGGTGCCCAGGAAGGGCACCTTCTGGTAGGCCATGGCGGCGCGGGGGTAAGTGCTCTTCCAGTGGTAGAGCAGCACGGCCAGCGCGGCCAGGCCACGCAGGCCGTGCAGGATGGGGTTGAAGGTCATCTGGGCAGGGGGAGAAGAGCGGTGGGTCAGTCGAGGTTGCGCACGAGGCCCATGGCTTCCTCGATGCGCTCCACCGGGTGGATGGTCAGGCCCTCGAAGGCCTTGTCGTTCTTGCGGGGCGCGTTCGCCTTGGGCACCACGGCCACCGAGAAGCCGAGCTTGGCCGCTTCCTTCAGGCGCTCCTGTCCGCGCGGCGCCGGGCGCACTTCGCCGGCCAGGCCCACTTCGCCGAATGCGATGAAACCCTTGGGCAGCGCCTTGCCGCGCAGGCTGCTGGTGATGGCCAGCATCACCGCGAGGTCGGCCGCGGGTTCGCTGATGCGCACGCCGCCTACCGCGTTGACGAACACGTCCTGGTCCATGCAGGCCACGCCGGCGTGGCGGTGCAGCACCGCCAGCAGCATGGCCAGGCGGTCGCGGTCCAGGCCCACGCTCAGGCGGCGGGGCGACGGCCCGCCGCTGTCCACCAGCGCCTGGATTTCCACCAGCATGGGCCGCGTGCCTTCGAGCGTGACCATGACGCAGCTGCCCGGCACCGGCTCCGAATGTTGCGAGAGAAAGATCGCGCTGGGGTTGGAGACGCCCTTCAAGCCGCGCTCGGTCATGG
>CAZFOT010000360.1:0-2767 GCA_964520365.1 uncultured Hydrogenophaga sp. | reverse complement strand
AAGGCGTGATGACCGATCGCAAGGCGCGCGCCACCGGTGTCGGCGGCGAAGTCCTGTGTTACGTCGCCTGATGCGGGCATTGAGGAGCAACTGATGTCACGTATTGGAAAACTGCCGGTCGCCATCCCCGCGGGGGTGGAGGTGGCTGTCAAGGACGGCCTGGTCAACGTCAAGGGCGCCCTGGGCGCGCTGGCCCTGGCCGAGAGCGCCCTGGTCAAGATCGAGAGCAACGCTGGCTCGCTGTCGTTCACGCCGGTGAACGAGTCCCGCGAAGCCAATGCCATGACGGGCACCATGCGCCAGCTGGTGAACAACATGGTCAACGGTGTGAGCAAGGGCTTCGAGAAGAAGCTGTCGCTGCTGGGTGTGGGCTACAAGGCCCAGGCCCAGGGCGCCAAGCTCAACCTCACGGTCGGCTACTCCCACCCCGTGGTGATGGACATGCCCGCCGGCATCAAGGTGGAGACCCCGACGCCGACCGAAATCCTGATCAAGGGTGCCGATCGCCAGCGCGTGGGCCAGATCGCTTCCGAGGTGCGCGCCGTGCGCCCCCCCGAGCCTTACAAGGGCAAGGGCATCCGCTACGCGGATGAAAAGGTCGTGATCAAGGAAACCAAGAAGAAATAAGGATCAGGATCATGTTGACCAAGAAAGAGCAACGTCTGCGCCGTGCCCGTCAGACACGCATCCGCATTGCGCAGCAGCGCGCCGTTCGCCTCACCGTGAACCGCACCAACCTGCACATCTATGCCAGCGTGATCTCCGACGATGGCAGTCGCGTACTGGCTTCCGCCTCCACTGCCGAAGCCGAGGTTCGGGCGCAGATCGGTGGCGCGGGCAAGGGTGCCAACACCGCTGCGGCTGCCCTGATCGGCAAGCGCATCGCCGAGAAGGCGAAGGCTGCCGGCATCGAGAAGGTGGCGTTCGACCGTTCCGGTTTTGCCTACCATGGCCGGGTGAAAGCCCTTGCAGACGCCGCGCGCGAAGCCGGCCTGCAGTTCTGATCAGACGGGAACCACACAATGGCTAAATTTACGGCAAACATCAAGAACGAAGCGAACGACGACGGTTTGCGCGAGAAGATGATCGCGATCAACCGCGTGACCAAGGTGGTCAAGGGCGGTCGCATTCTCGGTTTCGCTGCACTGACCGTCGTCGGCGACGGTGACGGCCGCGTCGGCATGGGCAAGGGCAAGGCCCGCGAAGTGCCCGTGGCCGTGCAGAAGGCCATGGAGCAGGCGCGCCGCAACATGATCAAGGTGTCCCTGAAGAACGGCTCGCTGCACCACAGCGTGCATGGCGAGCACGGCGCCTCCAACGTCATGATGCTGCCCGCTTCCAAGGGTACCGGCATCATCGCCGGTGGTCCGATGCGCGCGGTCTTCGAGGTGCTGGGCGTCACCGATGTCGTGGCCAAGAGCCACGGATCGAGCAACCCCTACAACCTAGTGCGCGCCACGCTGGACGCGCTGAAGAACTCGACCACGCCCGCCGACGTGGCCGCCAAGCGCGGCAAGTCGGTCGAAGAAATCCTGGGCTGACTGGAGCGATCATGACCACACAGAACACCGTCAAGGTCCAACTGGTGCGCAGCCCCATTGGCACCAAGCAATCCCACCGCGACACCGTGCGCGGCCTGGGCCTGCGCAAGCTCAACAGCATCAGCGAGCTGCAGGACACGCCTGCCGTTCGCGGCATGATCAACAAGATCAGCTATCTGGTCAAAATCGTCTGATCGGAGTCGCAAGACATGGAACTCAACACCATCAAGCCTTCTGAAGGCGCCAAGCACGCCAAGCGCCGCGTCGGTCGCGGCATCGGCTCGGGCCTGGGCAAGACCGCCGGTCGCGGCCACAAGGGCCAGAAGTCCCGCGCGGGCGGCTATCACAAGGTCGGTTTCGAGGGCGGCCAGATGCCCCTGCAGCGCCGCCTGCCCAAGCGCGGCTTCAAGTCCGCTCAACTGCAGTTCAACGCCGAGGTGACGCTGGCCGACATCAACGCGCTGGAAGCCACCGAGGTGGATCTGCTCGTGTTGAAGCAGGCCGGCCTGGTGTCCCAGTTGGCCAAACGCGCGAAGGTCATCAAGACCGGCGAGATCGCGCGCGCCGTGACCCTGAAGAACATCGCAGCCACCGCCGCGGCCAAGCAGGCCATCGAGGCGGCCGGCGGTTCGCTCGCCTAACCGAAACCGCTGAAGGCATTCTTCCGTGGCAACTGGCTCCACCTCTCTGGTCAAAACGGGAAAGTTCGGCGACCTGCGTCGCCGGCTGGTGTTCCTGCTTCTGGCGCTGGTCGTCTACCGGGTCGGGTCGCACATTCCCGTTCCGGGGATCGACCCTGACCAGATCCAGCAACTGTTCCAGGGGCAGCAGGGCGGCATCCTGAACCTGTTCAACATGTTCTCGGGCGGCGCCTTGTCGCGCTTCGCGGTCTTCGCGCTGGGGATCATGCCGTACATCTCGGCATCGATCATCATGCAGCTGATGACCTACGTGGTCCCCACGTTCGAGCAGTTGAAGAAGGAAGGCGAAGCCGGCCGCCGCAAGATCACGCAGTACACCCGCTATGGCACCCTGGCATTGGCCATTTTCCAGTCCATGGGCATCGCCCTCGCGCTGGAAGGCCAGGCCGGCCTGGTGATCGATCCCGGCATGGGCTTTCGCCTGACGGCCGTGGTCAGCCTGGTGGCGGGCACGATGTTCCTGATGTGGCTGGGCGAGCAGATCACCGAGCGCGGCCTGGGCAACGGCATCTCGATCCTGATCTT
>CAZFOT010000359.1:0-2774 GCA_964520365.1 uncultured Hydrogenophaga sp. | reverse complement strand
GATGAAGTTCGTCGTGCCGTTGATGATGCCGGCGATCCACTGGATGCTGTTGGCCGTCAGACCCTCGCGCAGGGCCTTGATGATGGGAATACCGCCCGCGACCGCGGCCTCGAACGCCACCATCACGCCCTTGGCCGATGCGGCCGCGAATATCTCGGTGCCGTGCACGGCCAGCAGGGCCTTGTTGGCCGTGACCACGTGCTTGCCCGCCGCGATAGCCTCCATGACCAGGGTCCTGGCAATGCCATAGCCACCGATGAGCTCGACCACGATGTCGATGTCGGGGTGGGCGATGACCGCGCGGGCATCGTTCACCACCTCCACGCCCGGGCCCGCCAGCGCTCGCGCGCGGCCCACGTCCAGGTCGGCCACCATGGTGATCTCGATGCCCCGGCCCGCCCGCCGCTTGATTTCTTCCTGGTTGCGGTTGAGCACATTGAACGTGCCGCTGCCCACTGTGCCCATGCCGAGCAGGCCTACTTGGATCGGTTTCATGCGTTTCTCATTCATCTAACAACTGGGGGAACCGGTCGCCCCATCCCGGGCATTCGATGCTACCGGCTCAGGCCGCGGCCATTGATGACGACCGGCAGCGACATTGATGCCTCGCTCAGGTGCCGTGGCGCTTGCGCCAGCTCTCGAGGAACCTGGCCACGCGGCCGATGGCTTCCCGCAAGTCGTCTTCGTGGGGCAGGAAGACGATGCGGAAATGCTGGTTGTCCGGGTAGTTGAAGCCCGAGCCCTGCACCAGCATCACGCGCGTTTCCTGCAGCAGTTCCAGGAACATCTGCTGGTCGTCCTCGACCGGGTAGACCTTGGGGTCCAGGCGCGGGAACATGTAGAGCGCGGCCGAGGGCTTGTTGCAGGTCACACCCGGGATGGCCGTGATGAGTTCATGGGCCAGATCGCGCGACTGATAGAGCCGGCCGCCGGGCTCGCAGAGCTTGCGGATGCTCTGGTAGCCGCCGAGTGCCGTCTGCACGGCCCACTGGCCGGGCACGTTGGCGCACAGGCGCATGTTCGAGAGCATGTTCAGGCCCTCGATGTAGTCCCTGGCCGGCTTCTTGTCGCCCGAGACGATCATCCAGCCCGCCCGGTAGCCACAGGAACGGTAGCTCTTGGAGAGCGAATTGAAGGTCAGCGTGAGCACGTCCTCCGACAGGCTGGCGATCGCGGTGTGGCGCGCGCCGTCGTACAGCACCTTGTCGTAGACCTCGTCGGCGAAGATCACCAGACCGTGCTCGCGCGCGATGTCCACGATGGCCTTGAGCAGCTCGTCCGAATACAGCGCGCCGGTCGGGTTGTTCGGGTTGATGACCACGATGCCCTTGGTGGCGGGCGTGATCTTGCGGCGGATGTCCTCCAGGTCGGGCATCCAGCCGTTGGACTCCTCGCACATGTAGTGCACCGGCGTGCCGCCAGAGAGGCTGACCGCCGCCGTCCACAGCGGATAGTCGGGCGCGGGCAGCAGCAGCTCGTCGCCATCGTCCAGCAGCCCGTTGGTCGCCATCACGATCAGCTCGCTCGCTCCGTTGCCGAGGTAAATGTCGTCGAGCGTCACACCCTTGATGCCCTGCTTCTGGGTCTCGTGCATCACCGCCTTGCGCGCCGCGAAAATCCCCTTGCTGTCCGAATAGCCCGCCGAGTTCGGCAGGTTGCGGATCATGTCCTGCTGGATTTCCTCCGGCGCATCGAAGCCGAACACCGCCAGATTGCCGATGTTGAGCTTGATGACCTTGTGGCCCTCTTCCTCCATCTGGCGCGCCGCATCCATGATGGGTCCACGGATGTCGTAGCAGACGTTGGC
The DNA here is from genome assembly GCA_964520365.1 of uncultured Hydrogenophaga sp. Taxonomy (GTDB): domain Bacteria; phylum Pseudomonadota; class Gammaproteobacteria; order Burkholderiales; family Burkholderiaceae_C; genus Hydrogenophaga. The sequence continues at coordinate 967 of CAZFOT010000359.1, read as the reverse complement.
CAGCTTGGCGGATTTCTGGATGGTCTTCAAAATCCCTCCTGCGTCGGGCAGTGAGAAAGGCAACACGGATGGAGGACGGCGCGCCACCGCTATATTCAGGGCCACCGCTCCCGGGAAAACCTGCAATTTGAACACAGTTCCGCACCGCGTTCGCGCACGCAGCAGGGGCCACCTCGCAACCGGACCTTCCGATGAAACTTCACGCCGACAAGCCCGACTCGAACACCATCACCGCCTACGGCGAGGGCTGGATCGCCGTGAACGGGGAGCGGCGCGTTCGCAGCGTGGTGCTCGCGTCCAGCGGCGAGCGCATCGACTGGGATTGCGCGAGCCATGAGCAATTGCGCGCCGAGCACTTCGACGCGCTGCTCCGCCTGACGGCCACGCCGCCGGAACTGGTGATCTTCGGCAGCGGCACGCGCCTGCGCTTCGTGCGCCCAGCCTTGCTCAAAAGCCTCATCGACCAGCGGATCGGCATCGAAACCATGGACACCCGGGCCGCGTGCCGCACCTACAACATCCTCGCCGGCGAAGGCCGCAAGGTGATCGCCGCGCTGCTGATCGAGGACGGCGGCGCCAATGCCGCCTGATGGCCGCAAAGGCCCGTGCGAGGGCACCGCGCCGCCCGGCGCGGGGCGGCCGAACCCGGGGCCGGCGGACGGAGTCCGTCAGTTCGGAGTAAAATAGCCGATTGTTTCCTGCCATGACTCCGCCAGCCGGAGCCCATGAAGCAGCCGGGAAGCCAACGAATCACCACCAACTTACGTCAGGGGCTCACGCAGTATGGCAGTCGTTGTCAACAAACCCATTCCCGAATTCGAAGCACTGGCCACCGGCGGTGTCAAGGTGAGCAACCAGACCCACCTCGGCCAGACGGTCGTTCTGTACTTCTATCCCAAGGACAACACGCCAGGCTGCACCACCGAGGCCATGCAGTTCCGCGACAAGTACAAGGATTTCGTGAAAG
>CAZFOT010000358.1:0-2791 GCA_964520365.1 uncultured Hydrogenophaga sp. | reverse complement strand
GCGCGCCAGGCGGATCAGCTCGGGCAACTGCTCGCGGTGCACCGCGTGGTAGCGCGCGAGGATGTGGTCAACCAGCTCGGTGGCCGTGGCATCGGCCCAGTCGCGTTCGCCGCCGTCGGCGGCGCGGCCCTCCAGCTCGCGCAGGGCCAGGGCGATCGGCGCCGCGTCTACGCCCGCGGCTTCGGCGGCCGAACGCAGCGACTGGTTGCCGCCGCAGCAGAAATCGAAGTGATGGGCGTCGAAGACGCGCGTGGCGCCGGGAATGCGCCGCGCGATCTGGCCCAGGGATTGGTCCAACAGTTCCATCGTGTGCTCCTTGTCGATCAAATGGAATCAAAGTGACTGCTTCCTGCCACGCGAACCTCGTGCCAGGAAAATTTCCTTTTGAATCATGGGCATGATCAAAAAAGGGTAAAATAGACCATCTCCCAATTAGGGTGTTTATTACCAATAACGGTTCAGATGACCACATCCACCATCCAACTTTTGCTGCTGACCGATCTCGTGGCCGATCTGCCAGCGGCGGTGCGGCTGCAGCGGCTGGTCGGCAGCCTGCGCGCGCACTTCGGCTGCGGCGCCGTGGCCTTGCTGCGGCTGGAGCAGGAACACCTGCACCCGCTGGCCGTGGACGGCCTGGCCGACGAGGCGCTGGGCCGGCGCTTCGCGGTCAAGGACCATCCCCGGCTGGCCGCCATCCTGGCGCGGCGCGGGGTGACCTGCTTCCACCACGACAGCACGCTGCCCGACCCCTACGACGGCCTGATCGAAGGCCATGCCGGCGAACCGCTGCCGGTGCACGACTGCATGGGCATGGCCCTGGACGTGGAGGGCGAGCGCTGGGGCGTGGTGACGTTCGACGCCCTGGACGTCGGTCGCTTCGACGCCCAGGCGCAGGACGACCTGAACCAGTTCGCGGGCATCATCGAGGCGGCGGTGCGCATCACCCGCATGGAGGCCGAGATCCGCGCCCTTCGCATGGCAGGCTCGCTGGCGCGAAGCGAAGCGCAAGCCGCCCCGCGCGAGGACAGCGACATCGTCGGCCAGAGCGAGGCCATCGCGCACCTGCTGCACGAACTGCAGGTGGTGGCCGACTCCGAACTGCCGGTGCTGCTGCTGGGCGAGACCGGCGTCGGCAAGGAGCTGTTCGCGCACCGGCTGCACCGGCTCTCGCGCCGCGCCGGCAAGCCCATGGTGCACGTCAACTGCGCCGCGCTGCCCGAGTCGCTGGCCGAGAGCGAGCTGTTCGGCCACGCCAAGGGCGCGTTCTCCGGCGCGGTGACCGAGCGGCCGGGGCGCTTCGAGGCCGCCGAGGGCGGCACGCTGTTCCTCGACGAAGTGGGCGAACTGCCGCTGTCGATCCAGGCCAAGCTGCTGCGCACGCTGCAGAACGGCGAAATCCAGCGGCTGGGCACGGACCGGACGCGGCGCGTGAACGTGCGCGTGATCGCCGCGACCAACCGCCAGTTGCGCGACCTCGTGCGCGACGGCGCATTCCGCGCCGACCTGTATCACCGCCTCTCGGTCTACCCGATCCCCATCCCGCCGCTGCGCGAGCGCGGCCGCGACGTGCTGCTGCTCGCCGGCGGCTTTCTCGAACTCAACCGGGCCCGCCTGGGCCTGCGCAGCATGCGCCTGTCGGCCGCGGCCGAGGCCGCGCTGCTGAACTACGCCTGGCCCGGCAATGTGCGCGAGCTCGAACACGTGATCAGCCGCGCCGCCCTGCGCTGCCTGAGTCGGGGCGTGAGCAGGAACCAGATCGTGACCATCGAGCCCGGGCTGCTGGACCTCGACACACCGCAGCAGGCCACCGCGCCCCAGCCCGTCGCGCCCTCGGGCGCGGCCACGCCACCGGACCTGCGGCCCCTGCACGACACGGTGGCCGACTGTCAGCGCCAGGCCATCCAGGCCGCGCTGCGGGCGCACGGCGACAACTGGGCGCAGGCGGCGCGCTCGCTGGCGCTCGACCCGAGCAACCTGCACAAGCTGGCGCGCCGACTGGGGCTCAAGCCGCAGGCACGGCGGACCTAGAATTGCGGTTTGCGCCTTCCTCTTTTGCGAACCCCCCTTCCGACTCCATGACCACCACCCAATTCGACGGCGTGACCGTCAACACCCAGGCCAGCGTGTACTTCGACGGCAAGTGCGTCAGCCACGGCATCACCTTCCCCGATGGCACGAAGAAATCGGTCGGCGTGGTGCTGCCGGCCACCCTCACCTTCAAGACCGGCGCGCCCGAGATCATGGAGTGCGTGGCCGGCGGCTGCGAATACCGGCTCGCCGGCAGCGAGGCCTGGCTCAAGTCCGGCCCGGGCGAGCAATTCAGCATCCCGGGCGACAGCAGCTTCGACATCCGCATCGCCGAAGGTGGCGAGCCCTATCACTACATCTGCCACTTCGGCTGAAACCTCCCATGGCCACCATCCTCCAGAACCTCCCCCTCCAGCAAAAAGTCGGCATCGCCTTCTCCGGCGGCCTCGACACCAGCGCCGCGCTGCTGTGGATGAAGCAGAAAGGCGCCATCCCCTACGCCTACACCGCCAACCTCGGCCAGCCAGACGAACCGGACTACGACGAGATTCCGCGCAAGGCTCTGACCTATGGCGCCGAGAAGGCGCGCCTGATCGACTGCCGCACCCAGCTCGCGCACGAAGGCATTGCCGCGCTGCAGTGCGGCGCCTTCCACGTCAGCACCGCCGGCGTGACCTACTTCAACACCACGCCGCTGGGCCGCGCCGTGACCGGCACCATGCTGGTGGCGGCCATGAAGGAAGACGACGTCCACATCTGGGGC
>CAZFOT010000357.1:0-2796 GCA_964520365.1 uncultured Hydrogenophaga sp. | reverse complement strand
AGCGCCTTCCAGCTATCGACATCGATGCCGTCGACGAACAGGTTGGGGTCGAAGGTGGGCTTGCTCACGAAGGCCAGCACCTCGCCATTGCGCGGGTCGATGGCGACCAGTGCGCCGCGCCGCTCGCCGAACATGTCCTCGACCAGCTTCTGCAACTGGATGTCGATCGAGAGCCGCAGCAGGGCCCCCGGCGTGGCAGGGGTGTTCGCCAGCAGCCGCACCGCCCGACCGCCGGCCGAGGTCTCCACGCGCTCGAAGCCCGTGATGCCATGCAGCTCCTTCTCGTAGGTCTGCTCCGTGCCCAGCTTGCCGATGTGCTCGGTCCCGCGGTAGTTGGCCTGTTCTTCCTCCGGCCACTCCTCGATCTGCTCCTTCTCGCGCTGGTTGATGCGGCCGATGTAACCGATCACATGGCTGGCTACCTCACCGTTCGGGTAATGGCGGATCAGCCGCGCCCGCACGTCCACGCCGGGAAAGCGGTAGCGCTGGGCGGTGAAGCGCGCCACCTCCTCGTCGCTCAGGCGGGTGCGGATGGGCAGCGAGTCGAAGCGGCGCGACTCGGCGCGCAACTGGCGAAAGCGCCGCACGTCGCGCGGCTGGATCTCCACCAGCTCGCCCAGGGCCTCGATGGTGGCGTCCACGTCCTTGACCCGCGACGGGTTGATCTCCAGCGTGTAGGCGGAAAAACTGGTGGCCAGCACCCGCCCATGGCGGTCCAGGATCTGGCCCCGGTTCGGCACCACCGGCAGCACCGCGGTGCGGTTGCTCTCGGCCTGCGCCATCAACTGGTCGTGCCGGTGCACCTGGAGGTAGTACATGCGCGCGGCCAGCAGGCCGAACGCGAACAGCACCAGCAGCCCCGCCGCCACCACGCGGTTGCGGAACTGGGCCAGGTCGGCTTCGACGTCGCGTAACTCAGTCATGGCTCGCTGCCCTCACCCCAGCCCTCTCCCGCAAGCGGGGGAGGGAGCCAGACACGCAGCGAGTGACGGGTCTCCAACCCAGGGGCACCGAGGGTCCGGCTTCGCCGGCCCAAGGGTGCCGTCCCCCCTCCAAGCGCCGCAGGCGCGCCAGGGAGGGGGGAAGACGCGAAGCGGCGCAGGGGGGTGTCCATCACAGAGGTCTGTTGTCGTCCGGGTTCGGCGCCCGGCGCTGCGGCGCGAGCAGGAACACGCTCACCACGGGCCACAGCGCCGCTTCCACGAATGGCGCCAGGAAGAACGACCAGCCCGGGAACACGCCGCCCGAGAGCATGCGCACCAGCATCAGCAGCACGTGCGCGGCCACGAACAGCGGCAGGACCTGCACCGCCTGGGTCGGCACCGCGAACCAGAGCAGCCGGCGGTGCATGAAGATCGCGAAATAGCCCAGCACCGTGTAAGCCAGGGCGTGCTGGCCGAGCAGCGCGCCCTGGTGCACGTCCATGGCCAGACCGAAGGCGAACGCGACCCCGACGCTGATGCGTCGCGGCTGGTGCACGCTCCAGAACACCAGCACCACCGCGAGCAGGTCCGGCACCCAGGCCGCACGGCCCCAGAGTCCCATGTTCAGGAGCATGTTGACGGCCAGCGCACCGAGCAGGCTGAACCAGATGAAAGCGGGGTTGGCGGGCAGCAGCAGTTGCTGGCCGGGGCGCATGATCATGGCGCGGCGCTCCTGCCGGGCAGATCCGCCCGCGTTCCGGAACGCGCGCGTCCTGGCGACGGCTCGGGTTCGGGCGGGGGCGGCAGGTCCTGGCCCACGGGCGCGAGCACCAGCACGTGCAGCGCACCCTGCACCCGCGCCAGGGGCTCGCATTCGACCCGGTTGAAGGACGACTCCGCGCGCCGCTCGATGCGGCTCACCCGCGCCACCGGCAGGCCCGGCGGATAGACGCCGTCGATCCCGCTGGTGGTCAGCAGGTCGCCTTCCTCGATGTCGGCGTTGGTCAGTGTGTAGCGCAATTCCAGGCCATCGCCGCTGGCCGAGGGCTGCCCGAAGGCCACGCTGCGCATGCTGGTGCGCGCGTTGACCACGGGAATGGCCTGGTCGCGGTCGATCAGCAGCGTGACCTCGGAGACCAGGGGATACACCCGGGTGATCTGGCCAAGCACGCCATGCTCGTCGATCACCGGCGAGCCGGCCACCACGCCGTGGGTCTGGCCGCGGTCGATCACCACCTTGCGCGAATAGGGGTCGGCGGTGTCGTACAGCACCTGGGCGCCCGTGGCGGCGGACTGGCTGCGCTCGCGCATCGTGAGGATTTCCCGCAAGTGCCGGTTCTCCTGCAGCAACTGCTCGACCTGGAGACTGCGCGCGGCCTGCGCGGCCAGGCGCTCCAGCGCGGCCTTCTCGCTGCGCTGCGCCTGGTGCAGCGAGGTCAGGTAGCCGCCCGCACTGGCGACGGCCTGGATCGGCTGCATCACCAGCCACTGGACCGGATACAGCACCGTGGCCAGCGCCGAGCGCACCGGCCCGGTGACCTGGAAGCGCACGTCGGCCACCATCAGGAACAGTGCGATGGCACTGAAGACCAGCAGCTTGGACAGCGCCGACGGACCCTGCTTGAAGAAGGGCGGTGGGGTCCGGTCCAGGGTGCCCAGTGGCATGTCGGGGAACTCTCGTGAATGGGCCCGGGATGCTCAGGCCGGCGACCGGCGCAGGCGCATCACTCGCTGGTGAAGATGGTGCCCAGGCGCTCCATGCGCTCCAGCGCCATGCCGCAGCCGCGCACCACGCAGGTCAGCGGCTCCTCGGCCACCAGCACCGGCAGGCCGGTTTCCTCGTCCAGCAGGCCGTCCAGGTCGCGCAGCAGCG
>CAZFOT010000356.1:0-2801 GCA_964520365.1 uncultured Hydrogenophaga sp. | reverse complement strand
ATCAACATCCACCACAGCTTCCTGCCCAGCTTCAAGGGCGCCAAGCCCTACTACCAGGCGCACGACCGTGGCGTGAAGCTGATCGGCGCGACCGCCCACTACGTCACGGCCGACCTCGACGAAGGCCCGATCATCGAACAGGACGTGGCCCGCGTGGACCACACCGACACGGTCGAAGACCTCACGGCCCTGGGCCGCGACACCGAAAGCCAGGTGCTGGCGCGCGCCGTGAAGTGGCACAGCGAACACCGCGTGCTGCTCGGCGGGCACAAGACGGTGGTGTTCAAGTGAGCGAGATGCCGCAGGGCCGCCCCAAGGCAGCTCAGCCCCCTCGGGGGGCTGAGGACCGCGGCTCCGAGCCTGCCTGCGCAGGTTTGGACGGGACGAAGAGGCGTTGGCTCCGGCAACGCCGCGGCCTGCAAGGCGCGATCACGCGTCAGCGGTGGAGCGTGGGGGCGATCCCATGACTATCAGGATTCCCCCCATCCAGTGCCTGCTGACCTTCGAGGCCCTGGCGCGCCTGCGCAGCGTCACGCAAACGGGGGAAGAGCTCAACGTCACGCCCAGCGCGGTCAGCCACCGCGTCAAGCAGCTCGAACAGATCCTGGGCACCAAGCTGTTCGGGCGCGCGGATTTCTCGCTCACCACCGAAGGCAGCGAATACCTGGCCCACGTGCGCGAGGGCCTGGCCTCGCTGCAGCGCTTTCCCGGCGACAACGCGACGCCGGGCCGGCGCAAGCTGCGCGTGGCGGTCACGCCGACCTTCGCGCGCTCATTGCTGCTGCCGCGCCTGAAACAGTTCAGCGACGCCTACCCGGAGATCGACCTGACCCTGCAGGTGAGCATTCCCCTGCTGGACGTGGTGGCCGAGGACGCCGACCTGACGATCCGTTTCGGCACCGGCCGCTACGCGGACATGGAGCATCTGTGCCTGGTCAAGGACGAGGTCACGCCCGTGGCCTCACCGGCCTTCGTGCGCGAGCACGGCCCTTTCGAGTCGGCCGAGGACCTGCAGAACCTGCCGCTGCTGCGCAGCCCGCTGGACCCCTGGCGCACCTGGTTCGCCGCGCACGACCTGGACTGGCCCGAGCCGGTTGACGGCTCGCAGTTCAACGACGTGGGGCTGGCCTGCGATGCGGCCGCCGTCGGCATGGGTGTGGCGCTGGTGCGCCTGAAGCTGGCCGCGCCCTGGCTGGACAGCGGCACCCTGGTGCCGCTGTTCGCCCGCCGCGTGCCCAGCCCGCACGCGCACTACCTGTGCTGGCGCACCGGCACCATGGACCGCTGGGAATGCGCCGCGTTCGCGCAGTGGCTCCAGCAGACCCTGGGCTGACGCGAGAAAACCCGCGCAGGGGGGGGTGTCAGTCGATCACCAGGCGCTGGCCGGGCTGCGTGAGCTTCTTGGGCAGGGTCAGCGTCAGCACGCCGTTGTCGTACCTGGCCCTGGCCTTGTCGTTGTCGATGTCCGCCGCGAGCTGGAAGCTGCGCGCCACGGCGCCGTAGTAGCGCTCGGAACGCAGCACCTTCTCGCCGTCCTTCTGGTTGTCCTGCTGCCTGATCTCGGCGCGCAGCGTCACCACCGGGCCGTCGATGGTCACATGAATGTCTTCCTTGGACACGCCGGGAACTTCGGCCTGCACGGTGTAGGCGTCGGCCGCTTCCTTGACGTCGATCCTGATCTGCGAGGGCGCCGGCAACGGGTCGCCGTGCAGGGGCTTGACGAAGAAGCCGGGCGCGACGTCTCTGAAGAAATCGTCGAACAAGCCGGAGCGGGTGATGAGACTGTTCATGGCATTCACTCCTTGTATCTGCGGAGGTTTGAAACAAGAGGCGCGGCATGCGCCCCGCGATGCACAAAACGTGATGCCGCCCCCGGCGGATTTCAAGAGGCGCTCGTCGCCGCGCTCACGGAGCTCTGCAAGTTTCTTCAAACCGTGGGACAGGCTTTGGCCTAAACTGGTTTTCCCCACCGGCCACGGACTCGACGACCGCCATGAACGCCCCCACCGCCCCCCTTGAGACCACGCGGATCGAGCGCGCCGCGCGCCAGGCCGAGGTGGTGCGCGCGCTGGCCGCCGTGCTGCCCGCCCACGCCCTGCTGTGGCAGTCCGAGGACACCGTGCCCTACGAATGCGATGGCCTCACGGCCTACCGCGAGCGCCCGCTGGTGGTGGCGCTGCCGGAAACCGAGGACCAGGTGGCGGCGGTCTTGCGCGCATGCCACGCGCTGGGCGCGCCGGTGGTCGCGCGCGGGGCCGGCACCGGCCTCTCGGGCGGTGCCATGCCGCATGCCATGGGCGTGACGCTGTCGCTGGCGAAGTTCAACCGCATCCTGCGCATCGATCCGCGCTCGCGGACTGCGGTGGTGCAGGCCGGCGTTCGCAACCTGGCCATCAGCGAGGCGGCCGCGCCGCACGGCCTGTACTACGCGCCCGACCCCAGCAGCCAGATCGCGTGCACCATCGGCGGCAACGTGGCCGAGAACTCCGGCGGCGTGCACTGCCTGAAGTACGGCCTGACGCTGCACAACGTGCTGCAGGTGCGCGGCTTCACCGTGGAGGGCGAGCCCGTCGCCTTCGGCGCCGAGGCGCTGGACACGCCGGGGCTGGACCTGCTCTCGCTGGTGGTCGGCAGCGAGGGCATGCTGGCCGTGGCCACCGAGGTCACCGTCAAGCTGGTGCCCAGGCCGCTGCTGGCGCGCTGCATCATGGCCAGCTTCGACGACATCCGCAAGGCCGGCGACGCGGTGGCGCAGATCATCGCCGCCGGCATCATCCCGGCCGGGCTGGAGATGATGGACA
>CAZFOT010000355.1:0-2822 GCA_964520365.1 uncultured Hydrogenophaga sp. | reverse complement strand
ACACCGGCATCGCGCTGGCCATGGCCGCAGCCATCAAGGGCTACCGCATGGTGCTGATCATGCCGGAGGACCTGTCCATCGAGCGCGCGCAGACCATGAAGGCCTTTGGCGCGGAACTCATCCTCACGCCCAAGAGCGGAGGCATGGAGTCGGCCCGCGACCTGGCCGACAGGATGGCGCGCGAAGGCAAGGGCCTGGTGCTGGACCAGTTCGCCAACGACGACAACCCGCGCATCCACTACGAGACCACCGGCCCCGAACTGTGGGAGCAGACCGGCGGGCGCATCACCCACTTCGTGAGCGCCATGGGCACGACCGGCACCATCACCGGCGTCTCGCGCTTCCTGAAGGAGAAGAACCCCGGCATCCGCATCATCGGCGCCCAGCCCAGCGAAGGGTCGCGCATTCCCGGCATCCGCAAGTGGCCGCAGGAATACCTGCCCAGGATCTACGACCCTTCCCGGGTGGACGAACTCGTGTACGTGAGCCAGTCCGACGCGGAGGAGATGTGCCGCCGCCTGGCGCGCGAGGAAGGCATCTTCGGCGGCATCTCGGCGGCGGGCGCCTGCTGGGTGGCGCTGCAGGTGGCGCAGCAGGTGCAGAACGCCACCATCGTGTTCGTGGTCTGCGATCGGGGCGACCGCTACCTGTCCACCGGCGTGTTCCCGGCATGATGGGGAGCACCCCCCTGCGCCGCTGCGCGGCTTCCCCCCTCTCTGGCGCGCCTTCGGCGCTTGGAGGGGGGACGGCATCTCGGGCCGGCGGAGCCGGACCTTCGATGCCCCTGGACTTTGCGCTGCTTCGTGCGTGGCGGGTCGTGCTCCGGTGTGGTGGAGTTTCGAGATGAGTGAAGCGTACCGGTACTGTCCCTGCTGCGCCGCGCCGCTGGCCTTGGCGGGGCAGGAGGAAGATGGCGGCTACAAGGAGCGCCTGCGCTGCGCCGGCTGCGGTTTCACGCACTGGAACAACCCGACGCCGGTGCTCGCGGCGATCGTTGAGCTCGATGGCCAGGTGCTGCTGGCGCGCAACGCGGCCTGGCCGGGCCGGATGTTCGGCCTCATCACCGGCTTCATGGAGGCCGGCGAGACACCCGAGGACGGCATTCGCCGCGAGATCGCGGAAGAGACCGGCCTGCGGGTGAGCGCGCTCGATCTGGTGGGGGTGCACGATTTCCAGCGCATGAACCAGGTCATCATCACCTACCACGCCGTGGCCCACGGCGAAGTGCGCCTGTCGCCCGAACTGGCCGAATACAAGCTGATGGCGCCCCAGCAGGTGCGTTGCTGGCCCGCCGGCACGGGCATGGCGCTGGCCGAGTGGCTGCGCTCGCGAGGGCATGAACCGGTTTTCATGGAGGCGTTTTCGTCGGGCGGCTGACGGCCCGGCGCCATCGCGGCAAGCCGCCGGATGGTGTTTTCCCGTTCTGCGTGGCGACCGGCCTCGCCCTTTAGAATCACGCCAATCAAGGAATCCCCATGCAAGCCCACAAAGAACTCGATGCCCGCGGCCTGAACTGTCCGCTGCCCATTCTGAAGGCCAAGAAGGCCTTGGCCGACATGACCAGTGGGCAGGTGCTGCGCGTGATCTCGACCGACGCGGGATCGGTGCGCGACTTCCAGGCCTTCGCCAAGCAGACCGGCAATGAGCTGCTCGAGCAGCAGACGGTGGGGGCCGACTACATCACCGTGCTCAAACGCCGCTGATCGTTCCGCGGCTTTCCTTTTCCATCCAGCCGCAGGCCCTCCATGGAAGTGCTTCTGGTCGATCCGCTGATTCCCGAGGCGCAGGCCTGGCTGCAGGAGCGGCACGAGGTGAGCTTCAGGCCCGAGCTGGCCGACGATCCGATCGAGCTGCGCCGCCACACCTACAAGACCCGCGCGATCGTGCTGCCGCCGCACGTGGTGGTGTCCAGGGAATTCCTGGACTTCTCGCCCAAGCTGCAGGTGGTGGCGCGCATGCAGGTCTCCAGCGACAACACCGATCTGGACGCCTGTGCCCGCCGCAATGTGCGGGTGGTCCAGGCGCGCAGCGCCACGGTGCGCTCCAATGCGGAATACATCCTGTATGGCTTGCTGATGCTGTACCGCCGCGGCATGGTGAGCGCCTTGCTCGGGCGCAAGCTGTCGCAGGTCCGCATGGGCCGGGAGCTGGCCGGCAGCACGGTGGGCCTGCTCGGGCTGGCGCCCGTGGCGCACACGCTGGCGCCCATGCTGCGCAGCCTGGGTGTGCGCCTGGTCGGCTACGACCCCGCGGTCCACCACGCCGCACCGATCTGGGACAAGCTGGGCGTCGAGCCGGTGACCGTGCAGGCCTTGCTGGCGCGCTCGGACGCGGTGTCCCTGCAGGTGGTGTACGCCTCGCGCTTTCGCGGCTGGATCAACGAGCGCATGCTCGGCCATTGCAAGCCCGGCCAGCTCTGGGTGGGCGTGAGCCGCAGCTCGCTGTTCGAGCCGGAGGCGCTGGCGCTGGCGCTGGCCGACGGCCGCATCGACGCCTGTCTGCTCGATGGTGCCAGCCCGCAGTTCGCGGCCGAAGGCACGCCCTTGCACGACGTGCCCAACCTGCACCTCACACCCCGGCTGGGTTCGCACACGCGGGAAGCCAAGCTGCGGGCCAGTTGGTACGTGGCGCACCGCATCCACGAAACGCTGTCACCCGCCGCCGTGCACCGGGACATCCCACAGAGCGACTTTTCCATGCTCGACAGCCTGGACTTCGCAGACCAGGAAGACCCCCAGGCGGTCACACCCTCCCAGTGGGGGATGCGGTGAACACCCCCCTGCGCCGCTGACGCGGCTTCCCCCCTCTCTGGCGCGCCGCTT
>CAZFOT010000354.1:0-2874 GCA_964520365.1 uncultured Hydrogenophaga sp. | reverse complement strand
CGGCTTCGTCATCACCGTGCTCGTGCACACCGACATGGCCGGCCCGCACCTGCACCACGCCGGCAACGCCGTGCAGAAGGCGAAGCACCTGCCGAAGGTGTGCGCGGGCGAGGCGATCTGTGCAGTCGCCATCACCGAACCCGGCGCGGGTTCCGATGTGGCCGGCATCCGCACGAACGCGAAGCGCGATGGTGACCATTGGGTGATCAATGGCACCAAGATGTTCATCACCAACGGCGTGCACGCCGACCTGTACTTCGTCGCGGCCAAGACCGGGCCGGGCAAGCGCGAGGTCTCGATGTTCATCGTCGAGAAAGGCATGCCGGGTTTCAGCGTGGGCCGTGCGCTCAGGAAGACCGGCTGGCTCAGCTCCGACACCGCCGAACTGGTGTTCGACAACGTGCGCGTGTCACAAGCGAACCTGCTGGGCGAAGAGGGCAAGGGCTTCTATGCGGTGATGAAGAATTTCCAGACCGAGCGCATCGCGCTGGCCGCCATGGCGGTCGGCCACTGCACGCAGGCCTTGAAGCTCACTCTGGACTATGTGCGCCAGCGCCAGGCTTTCGGCGCCACGCTGTGGGAGCAGCAGACCATCCGCCAGCGCATTTCGATGCTCGATGCCAAGGTGCGCGCGGCGCGGCAGTTCATGTACCACTGCGCGTGGCGCGCCGCCGGGCAGCCCCAAGGCGGGCCGGCCCCCTCGGGGGGCAGCGACCCTCGCACAGCGGGGGAGCGTGGGGGCTCGGAATCCGTGACCCAGGGCCACGACATCGTGCAGGAGGTCTCCATGCTCAAGGCGCTGACCGGTGAGCTGGTCAACGAGGTGGTGCAGACCTGCCAGCAGTTCCACGGCGGCATGGGTTTCATTCGAGAGACTGCCATCGAGCGCCTGTGGCGCGACGCGCGCGTGCTGGCCATTGGTGGCGGCGCCACCGAAGTGATGTTGGAAGAAGTTGCAAAAAGGTATGGATCATGAGTGAAGTTCTGGATGTCTCCCGCCCCAGCGCCCATGTGGCGCGCGTGTGGCTCAATCGCCCCGACGTGCGCAACGCGTTCAATGACGATGTGATCGCCGCGCTCACGGCCACCTTCGAGGACCTGTCGAAGGACGAGGACTTGCGCGTGGTCGTGCTCGGCGCGCACGGCAAGGCCTTCTGCGCCGGCGCCGACCTGAACTGGATGAAGGCCATGGCCGGCTACGACTGGGACCAGAACCGCGCCGACGCGCAGAAGCTCGCCGACATGCTGTGGACGCTGGACCAGTGCCCGGTGCCCGTCGTCGGCCGCGTGCAGGGCGACTGCTACGCCGGCGGCATGGGGCTGGCGTCGGTCTGCGACGTGCTGGTGGCGGTGGAGGGCGCGACCTTCTGCCTGTCGGAGGCGCGCCTGGGCCTGCTGCCCGCCACCATCAGCCCCTACGTGGTGCGGGCGATGGGCGCCCAGGCCTCGCGCCGCTACATGGTCACGGCCGAGCGCTTCAGCGCCGTGCAGGCGCATGCCATGGGCATGGTGCACGAGCTGGCCACGCCCGAGACGCTGGACGCCCGGGTGGACGCGATCGTGGCCACGCTGGCGGCGAACGGCCCGAAGGCGGTGCGCGAGTGCAAGCGCCTCGTGCGCGACGTGAGCGGTGCGGCCATCACGGCCGAGCTGCGAGGCGAGACCGCGCGCCGCATCGCCGACGTCCGCGCCAGCGACGAAGGCCGCGAGGGCCTGGCTTCGTTCCTCGACAAGCGCGCGCCGGGCTGGCTGCCGTCGGCCTGATCCCCCATGACCGAAGCCCTGGCCTCCCTGGGAACGCCCGAACTGCTGGCGCTGGCCGCCGCGCTCGGCTGGGCCAGCGGCTTTCGCCTGTACGCGGTGGTGTTCCTGGTGGGCCTGGCCGGCGCCGCGGGCTGGATGGAGCTGCCCGCCGGCCTGCAGGTGCTGCAGCATCCGGTGCTGCTGGGCACCAGCGGCTTCATGCTGTTCGTGGAGTTCTTCGCCGACAAGATCCCGGTGGTGGATTCGCTCTGGGACACCATCAACAGCGTGGTGCGCATTCCCGCCGGTGCCGCATTGGCGGCGGGCGTGTTCGGGGCCGACAGCGGCGCGATGGCGCTGGCGGCCGCCCTGCTGGGCGGCTCGCTGGCCGCCACGAGCCAGGCCGCGAAATCCACCACCCGCGCCGCCATCAACACCTCGCCCGAGCCGTTCAGCAACGTCGGCGCCAGCCTGTTCGAAGACGGGTTGGTGGTGGGCGCGCTGTGGCTCGCCACCAGCAACCCCTTGCTGTTCGCCGTGCTGCTCGCCATCGCGGTGGTGCTGATGTGGATCGCCACCTGGATGCTGTTCAAGTTCCTGCGCGCCGTGTTCCGGCGCGCCCAACGTTTCTTTTCCGGACCTGCCAAGGAAGCCTGATGTTCTCCAAAATCCTGATTGCCAATCGCGGTGAAATCGCCTGCCGCGTCGCCGCCACCGCGCACCGCCTCGGTGTGAAGACCGTGGCCGTGTACTCCGACGCCGACGCCAGCGCCAAGCACGTGGCTGCCTGCGACGAGGCCGTGCACATCGGCGGCAGCGCGCCCAGGGACAGCTACCTGCAGTGGCAGCGCATCCTGGACGCGGCCAAGGCCACCGGCGCGCAGGCCATCCACCCGGGCTACGGCTTCCTCAGCGAGAACGAAGCCTTCGCCAACGCCTGCGCCCAGGCTGGCCTGGTGTTCATCGGTCCGCCGTCCTCGGCCATCGAGGCCATGGGGCTGAAGGCCGAGTCCAAGCGCCTGATGGAGAAGGCCGGCGTGCCCCTGGTGCCCGGCTACCACGGTGCCGACCAGGAGCCGGCCATGCTCAAGCACGAAGCCGATCGCATCGGTTACCCCGTGCTGATCAAGG
>CAZFOT010000353.1:0-2902 GCA_964520365.1 uncultured Hydrogenophaga sp. | reverse complement strand
GGTGGACTGGCTCTGGCAGTACGCCTTCGACCAGCGCGCCAGCGACATCCACCTGGAGCCCCGGCGCGAGCAGGGCGTGATCCGCTTCCGCATCGACGGCGTGCTGCACCCGGTCTACCAGATGCCCATCGGCGTGATGAACGCGATGATCGCGCGCGTCAAGCTGCTCGGCCGCATGGACGTGGTGGAAAAGCGCCGGCCGCAGGACGGCCGCATCAAGACCTTGCGCCCGGGCGTGGGCGCGGTGCGCGGCGACGAGGTGGAAATGCGCCTGTCCACGCTGCCGACCGCCTTCGGCGAGAAGCTGGTGATGCGCATCTTCGACCCCGAGGCCACGGTCAAGGACCTGAGTGCCCTGGGTTTCTCCACCCACGACGCCGCCCGCTGGGAGAGGCTCACGCAGCGACCGCACGGCATCGTGCTGGTGACCGGACCCACCGGCTCGGGCAAGACCACCACCCTCTATGCCACGCTCAAGCGCCTGGCCACCGAGGAGGTCAACGTGAGCACGGTGGAGGACCCGATCGAGATGATCGAACCCGCCTTCAACCAGACCCAGGTGCAGGCCCACCTGGACCTGGACTTCGCCCAGGGCCTGCGCGCCCTCATGCGGCAGGACCCGGACATCATCATGGTCGGCGAGGTGCGCGACCTGCCCACGGCCGAAATGGCGGTGCAGGCCGCGCTCACCGGCCACCTGGTGTTCACCACGCTGCACACCAACGACGCGCCCTCGGCCATCATGCGCCTCATGGAGCTGGGCATACCGCCCTACCTCATCAACGCCACCGTGCTCGGCGTGCTGGCGCAGCGCCTGGTGCGCACGCTGTGCCCGGCCTGCCGTCGGCGCGAGGACGAATCCCGGGCGGAGGCTTCGAGCGCCGCCCTGGCCGAACTGGTCAAACCCTGGAAAGTGAGCGGCCGCTACCGGCCTTACCAGCCCGTGGGTTGCGTGGACTGCCGCATGACCGGCTACCGCGGCCGCACTGGCCTGTACGAATTGCTGGAAGTCACCGAAGCCTTCAAGGACCGAGTGAGCCGCGAGCCCAGGCTGGAGGTGCTGAGCAAGCAGGCCGTGGCGGACGGCATGCGCCCGCTTCGGCTCGCCGGGGCCATGCGCGTGGCTGAAGGGAAAACCACGCTGGACGAGGTGCTGGCCAGCACGCCGCCGATCTGAGCATTGCAGGGGGAGGGGCAGGGCATCCCTGGCAGCAGAACGCCGGCTTCGCCAACCGGCAAGGCCCCAGACCGGCAGGCCGGCCGGGGGCGCTCGATAATCGGGCCAATGTCTTCTTCCCCCGCTGCCCGGCCGCCAGCCCAGACCCGATCCGCCCATCTCGCCTCCGGCCTGCTCCTCGCGGGAGCGGGCTCCATCGCCTTCAGCGGCAAGGCCATCATCGTCAAGCTCGCCTACCGGTACGGCGTGGACGCCGTCACGCTGATCATGTACCGCATGCTGTTCGCACTGCCGCTGTTCGTCGCGCTGGCATGGTGGGCCACGACCCGCGGCGACGGCCAGCGCGTGCCGTTGGCCGGGCGCGACTGGCTGGGCATCCTGGGCCTGGGCGTCACGGGCTACTACCTGGCCAGTTTTCTGGATTTCTGGGGCTTGCAATACATCAGTGCCAGCCTGGAGCGGCTCATCCTCTACCTCAACCCCACGCTGGTGCTGCTGCTGGGCTGGATCGTCTACAAGCGGCGCATCACGGGCCTGCAGGCGCTGGCCATGTTCGTGAGCTATGGCGGCGTGCTGCTGGTGTTCGGGCACGAGGCCGACTTCGCCGGCCCCAACGCCGTCCTGGGGGCCGGGCTGGTGTTCGCCAGCGCCGTCAGCTACGCCATCTACCTCGTCTACAGCGGCGAACTGGTCAAGCGGCTCGGATCGATGCGCCTGGTGGGGCTGGCCACCAGCGTGGCCTGCGTGCTGTGCCTGCTGCAGTTCGTGCTGCTGCGGCCCATGAGCGCGGCGGTGGTGGCGCCCGAGGTGATCTGGCTGTCGCTGCTTAACGCCACGCTGTGCACGTTTGCGCCGGTCATCATGGTGATGATGGCGGTCGAGCGCGTCGGCGCCGGCCTGACCGCGCAGACCGGCATGATCGGCCCCATGTCCACCATCGCCATGGGGGTGCTGATCCTGGGCGAACCCTTCAACGGCTGGATCGTGGCCGGCACGGTGCTGGTGATGACCGGCGTGTTCCTGGTGACGCGCTTCGGCCCGTCGGCGGTCAAATGAATTTTCTTTTTTGAGGAGACCTCCACATGGACTTGGGCATTGCAGGCAAATGGGCGCTGGTGGGCGGCGCGAGCAAGGGGCTGGGCTGGGGCTGCGCGAGCGCGCTGGCCGCCGAAGGCGTGAACGTGGTCATGGTCGCGCGCGGCGCCGAGGCGCTGGATGCCGCAGCCGCCGGCCTGCGTGCGGCGGCGCCGGGCGTGCAGGTGATCGCCGTGGCCGCCGACATCACCACGCCCGAGGGCCGCGCGGCGGCGTTCGCCGTGCCGGGCGGTCCGGGCCATGATTTCGATATCGTCGTGACCAACGCCGGCGGCCCGCCCCCGGGCGACTTCCGCAACTGGGACCGCGAGGCCTGGATCAAGGCCGTGGACGCCAACATGCTCACGCCGATCGAGCTGATCAAGGCCACGGTGGACGGCATGGCGCAGCGCGGCTTCGGCCGCATCGTCAACATCACCTCCAGCGCGGTCAAGGCGCCGATCGACATCCTGGGCCTGTCGAACGGGGCGCGCAGCGGGCTCACCGGCTTCGTCGCGGGCGTGGCTAGAACCAGCAAGCTGGCGTCGCGCAACGTGACCATCAACAACCTGCTGCCGGGCGCCTTCGAGACCGACCGGCTGCGCGCCACGATGGAAGGCGCCTCGAAGAAGACGGGGCAGCCCATCGAGG
>CAZFOT010000352.1:0-2917 GCA_964520365.1 uncultured Hydrogenophaga sp. | reverse complement strand
TACCTCGACCTGATCCGCTGGAACCGGCCGGCCGGCTGGCTGCTGCTGCTGTGGCCGTCGCTCTCGGCGCTGTGGGTGGCGGCGGACGGCTTTCCCGGCTGGCATCTGCTGGTCGTCTTCGTGCTCGGCACCATCCTCATGCGCAGCGCCGGCTGCTGCGCCAACGACGTGGCCGACCGGGAGTTCGACCGCCACGTCAAGCGCACCGCCCAGCGGCCGGTGACCAGCGGGCGCATCGGCGTGAAGGAAGCGCTGGCGGTGGGCGCGGTGCTGGCGTTCGCGGCCTTTGTGCTGGTGCTCACCACCAACCTGGCCACGGTGGCCTGGTCCTGCCTGGGGCTGGTGCTGGCCATCGTCTACCCCTACGCCAAGCGCCTGGTGTCCATGCCGCAGGCGGTGTTGGGCGTGGCGTTCAGCTTCGGCATTCCCATGGCCTTCGCGGCGGTCAACGGTGGACCGATGTGGGAGCTGCTGGCGCCGTTCGCGCGCGAAGCGCCCGGGTTCTGGTCGGATGTGTGGCACAGCGTGCCGCCGCTGGCCTGGGTGCTGATGGGCGGCAACCTGTTCTGGGTGCTGGCCTACGACACCGAGTACGCCATGGTGGACCGCGACGACGATCTCAGGATCGGCATGAAGACCTCGGCCATCACGCTGGGCGACGCCGACGTGCCGGCGGTCACGGGCTTCTACCTGGTGTTCCTCGCGGTGTGGACCGTTGCCCTCTGGGACCGGGTGAACCCCTGGGTCTGGGGCGCCATGCTCCTGGTGGCCCTGGCCCAGGTGGCCTGGCATTTCCGGCTGATCAGGGACCGCACGCGCGAAGGCTGCTTCAAGGCCTTCCGGCTCAACCACTGGCTCGGTTTCACCGTGTTCGTGGGCGTGGTGCTGGGCTTGCTCTAGGGCCTGCTCACCCTATTTTTCCAAGTGCGAACGGGTTGAAAACAGCGCCAATCTAGGCGCGCGACGACGGCCAGACCGGGCGTCTGGCCTAGGAGTGCAACGACGAGTGGCGCTGTTTTCACCCCGTTCCCTTCGGGTTGCGGCCAAAAAGGCCATGCGCCGCGTTGCGAAGCCTCGCCGGGCCACCGGCCCGTCTGCGTTTCGCGCCTTGCGCATGGCCTTTTTGATCCGCAACGCATCTTGGAAAAATAGGGTGAACAGGCCCTAATCCCCGAACTCCCGCCCGAGTTCTTCCGCGCGTCTCTGTGCGGCAAACAGCGCCTCTTCGAACTTCGCCTTCACGCCCGCCGTCTCCATCGACGTGAGCGCGGCGTAGGTCGTGCCGCCCTTGGACGTGACGCGCTCGCGCAGCGTCTGCGGCGGGTCTTCGGAGCGCTGGGCCAGCGTGGCCGCGCCGACGAAAGTGCCCACCGCGAGCTGGTAGGCCACTTCGGGCGGCAGGCCCATGCGGCTGCCCGCGTCTCGCATGGCTTCGAGGAAATAGAACACGTAGGCCGGGCCCGAACCCGAGAGCGCGGTGACCGCGTCGAGCTGTGCCTCGGCCGCCACCCACACCCGCTCGCCGGTGGTCTTCACCACGGCCTCGACCAGCGCACGGTCGGCATCGCTCACACCGTCGCGGGCGAACAGGCCGGTCATGCCCAGGCCCACCAGCGCGGGCGTGTTCGGCATGGCGCGCACGATGCACTGCGTCTGCAGCCAGGCCGCCATGCTGTCGCTGGTGATGCCGGCGGCCACGCTCAGGTGCAGGGCGCCGATCAGGTGCGGTGCGCTGGCCAGGGCCGCGTCCTTGAAGGTCTGGGGCTTGACGGCCCAGACCACCAGGCCCGAGGGCTGGAGCGCGGGTCCGGCGGCCGGCAGCACGGCAACGCCGGGGAACTGCTGCGCCAGCCGGGTGCGCTGTTCGTCCCAGGGTTCGACGATCTGCAGTGCGCTGGTCGGGTGGCCCTGGCGGATCAGGCCGCCGACGATGGCGCTGGCCATGTTGCCGCCGCCGATGAAGGTGATGGTGGGATGGGTGGGTGTGTTCATCGCGCTATTGTCGCGCCGCGGTCAGGGCGCCACGGTCTGCCTCACCGCGTGCTCCCACTGCGCCATCTTCTCGGCCGCGCGCTCGCGCGAGAGCGTGGGCTCGAAGCTGCGCTCGGCGCGCCATTGCTGCGAGAGTTCGTCCAGTCCGGCGTACAGGCCGGTGTGCAGGCCCGCCAGGTAGGCCGCGCCGAGTGCGGTGGTCTCGATCACGGCCGGGCGCACCACGGGGATGCCGAGCAGGTCGGCCTGGAACTGCATCAGCAGGTCGTTCACGCAGGCGCCGCCGTCCACCCGCAGCTCGCTCACCGGCACGCCGCCGGCGGCCACCGCGTCGCGGCTCATGGCGTCGAGCAGGGCCGCGCTCTGGAAGG
Source organism: uncultured Hydrogenophaga sp. (assembly GCA_964520365.1). GTDB lineage: Bacteria > Pseudomonadota > Gammaproteobacteria > Burkholderiales > Burkholderiaceae_C > Hydrogenophaga. Next base: position 554 of record CAZFOT010000352.1, on the reverse strand, counting down.
CGATGCTTTCCAGCGCCGCGCGCGCGATGTGGGCGATGGTGGTGCCGCGCGTGAGGCCGGTGATGCTGCCGCGCGCGTCGGGCTGCCAGTAGGGCGCGCCCAGCCCGGTGAAGGCCGGCACCAGCACCACGCCGCCGGCATCGGGCACGCTCTCGGCCAGGGCCTGCACCTCGCTGCTGGACTCGATGGCGCGCAGCCCGTCGCGCAGCCATTGCACCACCGCGCCGCCGATGAAGACGCTGCCCTCGAGCGCGTATTCCGGGGTGCCCGGCGGCTGGGCGGCGGCGGTGGTGATCAGCCCGTTCTGGCTGACCTGGAACCGCTCGCCGGTGTGCATCAGCATGAAGCAGCCGGTGCCGTAGGTGTTCTTGGCCATGCCGGCGTGGAAGCAGGCCTGGCCGAAGGAGGCGCTTTGCTGGTCGCCGGCCACGCCGCCGATGGCCAGGGGTGCGCCCAGCCAGTCGGCCCGCATGGTGCCGAAATGCGCGCTGGAGGGCAGCACCTGGGGCATCAGTTCGGGCGGAATGTCCAGCGCCTGGAGCAGTTCGTCGTCC
>CAZFOT010000351.1:0-2950 GCA_964520365.1 uncultured Hydrogenophaga sp. | reverse complement strand
GAACCGCTCGTTCTTCAACGTGATCCTGGGCGGCTTCGGCGGCGATGCGGCGGCTGGCGGCGCTGGGGGCTCGGCGGTGCAGCGCAACGTCAAGAGCGGCAGCGCCGACGACGCGGCCTTCGTGCTGGGCAACGCCGAGACCGTGGTCATCGTGCCCGGCTACGGCCTGGCCGTGGCGCGCGCGCAGCACGCGGTGAAGGAGCTGGCGCACAAGCTCACCGAGAGGGGCGTCACGGTCAAGTACGCCATCCACCCGGTGGCCGGTCGCATGCCGGGCCACATGAACGTGCTGCTGGCCGAGGCCGAAGTGCCTTACGACCAGGTGTTCGAGATGGAGGACATCAACGGCGAATTCGGCCAGGCCGACGTGGCCATCATCCTGGGCGCGAACGACGTGGTGAACCCGGCCGCGCTGCAGAAGGGCTCGCCGATCTACGGCATGCCGATCCTGGAAGCCTACAAGGCCAAGACGGTGATCGTGAACAAGCGCTCCATGGCCGCCGGCTACGCGGGCCTGGACAACGAACTGTTCTACATGGACAAGACCATGATGGTCTTCGGCGACGCCAAGAAGGTGGTCGAGGACATGACCAAGGCGATCGAGTAAGCGGGGCCCGTCGTCGCCAACAGGAGAGGGGGCCTTCTGGCCCCTTTCTTGCGCACGTTGTGCGTGGGCCTGGTTCTTTAACAAGCCCGGTTCAGAGGGTTCTTGATAAAAAAAAATTGAAAAAACTTTATCAAGCTATAAAATCGGGGTTCTTGTTAAAGAAAACGCCATGGATCATCCCTATCGAGCGGGGCGGTTTGTTCAGCAAACCACTGGTTACAAGGCCTTCATTCCAGCATCGCTGCCGCCAGACCCTCCACTGGCCTACAGCGGCGAATTGCAGACCTTGCTATCGGAGGCCGACCGCAACATCGGCCGGCTCGACGCACTGGCATCCATGCTGCCCAACCCCGATCTGTTTGTGGCCATGTACGTGCGTCACGAGGCGGTGTTGTCTTCCCAGATCGAAGGCACGCAGAGCACGTTGGAAGACGTGCTGGCCTTTGAAGCCGACGCCCTTCGGGATGACGCCCCCAAAGACGTGGAAGAGGTTGTCAACTACGTTCGGGCCATGAACCATGGCCTGGAGCGCCTGCCCGACTTGCCGTTGTCGTTGCGATTGCTTCGCGAAATTCACGCCGAGTTGATGAAGGGCGTACGCGGGGGTGAAAAATCACCGGGTGAGTTCCGCACATCGCAGAACTGGATCGGTGGGCGCGGCAGTTCCCTGCGCGACGCGGCCTTCATTCCGCCTCCTCCCCACGAGGTCATGAATGTCCTGGGACAACTCGAGAATTTTTTGCACGCCGAGCGCGGTCGGGTTCCGTTGCTGATCCGTTGCGGCCTGGCACACGCCCAGTTTGAAACCATTCATCCTTTCCTGGATGGCAACGGCCGCGTGGGACGCCTGCTCATCACCCTCATGCTGTGCGAAGAGAAAGCGCTTTCGCGACCCTTGCTCTACTTGTCGCTGTTTCTCAAAGCCCACAGGGCCGAGTACTACGACCGCCTCACAGCCATCCGGCTGCAGGGCCACTGGGAGCAGTGGCTGACATTTTTTCTGCGCGGTGTCAGCACCACGGCGCTGGCGGCCACTCAGACCGCCAAGGACATTGTGGCCTTGCGCGACGCGCATCGCGGTGAGGTCGCCAAAAATGCCAAGGCTCTCACGCTGCTGGATCACCTGTTCCGCTACCCCACGGTGTCGGTCAACGGCGTAGCCAAGCTGATGGCCTGTACCTTCCCCACGGCGTCCAGGCTGGTAACGGATTTCGAGTCGCGTGGCTGGTTGCGCGAAGTGACCGGCTATGGCCGCAACCGCCTCTGGCGCTACCAGCCTTACCTCAGCTTGTTTCATCGCGAGACGCTGGACGCAATGGTGAACGCCGGCTCGGTGAGTGCCGGTCAGGCGCTGGTGACCGGAGGCTGATTCATCCATCCACTGATTGGCCTCCTCCGCAGCCGGCCAAGTTGCAGAAAAACAGCAAACGTGCTGCCATGGGACTGCCGGCCTGAGCGCCTGTCCTGGCTTTTCGTTCTTGTGCAACAAGCCGGCGTTTGATGGCCTGTTAGAGTCTTCCGTCAGAATCCGGTAAGGGAAAAACACGAGTGCTGGCCCAGCCACCAGGGACGACAATGCCCGGTTGCCGATAACCAACAAGCTATCTGGAGATCAAGAATGACCGAATCGACGGCCAACCGTCCCTGGCTCGGTGCCTATCCCGAAGGCGTGCCCGCCGACATCGACGTCGCGCAGTACCCTTCGCTGGTGCACCTGATGGAGGAGAGCTTCCAGAAGAACGCCGCGCGCACGGCCTACAGCTTCATGGGCAAGGACGTGACCTTCGGGCAGACCGACAGCCTGTCCCAGGCCTTCGCGGCCTATCTCCAGGGCCTGGGCCTGGCCAAGGGCGACCGCGTCGCCATCATGATGCCCAACGTGCCCCAGTACCCGGTGGCGGTGGCGGGCATCCTGCGCGCCGGTTTCGTGGTGGTCAACGTCAACCCCTTGTACACCGCGCGCGAACTGGAGCACCATCTCAAGGACTCGGGCGCCAAGGCCATCGTCATCATCGAGAACTTCGCCCACACGCTGCAGCAATGCATCGGCAGCACGCCGGTCAAGCACGTGGTGCTGGCGGCCATGGGCGACCAGCTCGGCCTGCTCAAGGGCGCCATCGTCAACTACGTGGTGCGCAATGTGAAGAAGATGGTGCCCACCTTCAGCCTGCCGCAGGCGGTGCGCTTCAACGATGCCGTGGCCCGCGGCACGCGGGGCAGTCTCAAGCGCCCCGACATCAAGCCCGACGACGTGGCGGTGCTGCAGTACACCGGCGGCACCACCGGCGTTTCCAAGGGCGCGGTGCTGCTGCATCGCAACGTGATCGCCAACGTGCTGCAGTC
>CAZFOT010000350.1:0-2951 GCA_964520365.1 uncultured Hydrogenophaga sp. | reverse complement strand
GCAGTACGAGGGCGAGGAGTTGAGCAAGAACGTGTTCTACACCGGCGCCGCGCCCAACCAGCAGGCCATTCCCGCGGTGGAATACCTGATGAGCAAGGACGGCGGCAGTGCCAAGCGCTTCGTGCTGCTGGGCACCGACTACGTGTACCCGCGCACCACCAACAAGATCCTGCGCGCCTTCCTGAAGTCCAAGGGCATCCCCGACAGCGACATCATGGAGGAGTACACCCCGTTCGGCCACTCCGACTACCAGACCATCATCGCCAACGTGAAGAAGTTCGCCAGCGAAGGCAAGAAAACGGCGGTGGTTTCCACCATCAACGGCGACTCCAACGTGCCGTTCTACAAGGAGCTGGGCAACGCCGGCCTGAAGGCGACCGACGTGCCGGTGGTGGCGTTCTCGGTGGGTGAGGAGGAACTGCGCGGCGTGGACACCAAGCCGCTGGAGGGCCACCTGGCCGCGTGGAACTACTTCATGTCGATCAAGAACCCGACCAACACCGGTTTCACCAAGAAATGGGCCGACTACGCCAAGGCCAAGAACATCGCCGGCCACAAGGACCGCCCGTTGACCAACGATCCGATGGAAGCCACCTACATCGGCATCAACATGTGGAAGCAGGCCGTGGAAAAAGCCAAGAGCACCGATACCGACAAGGTCATCGCCGCCATGGCTGGCCAGACCTTCACCGCACCCAGCGGCATCGTGAGCAAGATGGACGAGAAGAACCACCACCTGCACAAGAGCGTGTTCATTGGCGAAGTGCGCGCCGACGGCCAGTTCGACGTGGTGTGGAAGACGCCCGGCCCGGTCAAGGCCCAGCCGTGGAGCCCGCACATCCCCGAGAACAAGGGGAAAAAGGACGAGCCTGAGAAGAAGTGACTCCCCCCTGCGCCGCTTTGCGGCTTCCCCCCTCCCTGGCGCGCCCTTCGGGCGCTTGGAGGGGGGACGGCACCTTGGGCCGGCGGAGCCGGACCCTTGATGCCCCTGGATTTTGGGGCTACCTCGCGCGTTGCGTGTCTTGCTCCCTCTCCCGCTCGCGGGAGAGGGCTGGGGTGAGGGCCGCAGCCCTGCCAGCTTTCGGTGAAGGACTGACATGAAGATTCATTGGCTCCGGTGCCTGGGGCTGTGGCTTGCGTTGTGGGCGGGTGCGAACATGGCGCAGGCCCTCACGCCCGACGATGCGCTGGCCCTGGTCGAAGGCAGCGCCAGCGACCGCGTCGAGACGCTGCAGCGCCTGACCGTGGCGCCCGACGCCCGCGCCGCCGCGCTGATCCGCGCCATGGCGGCGCAGAAGGTGCGTGTGCACGAAGAACGTGTCTTTCTGGTGGATGGCGACGCCGCCACCGACGCCGTCACCGGCGAGCCGGCCACGCTGCACGCCGAAGCGCAGAGCGTGATGCTCAACAACCGCCTGCGTGGCGCGCTGGAAACCGCGCTCGCCGGCCTGGACCTGCTGGACGCAGAGCCGCAGCGCCAGCGCGAAGCCGCGCGCACCCTGCAGCGCAGGGCCTTCGATGACCCCGACATCGAACAACTGCCCCTGATCGACAAGGCGCTTGCCGGCCGCCTCGATCCGCAGGCGCGCCAGATGCTGGAACTGGCCCAGGCGGCCGTGCTGCTCGACAGCGAAGACGAATCCCGGCGCCTGGCCGCCGCCGAAAAGCTCGGCGAGGCGCGAGCGCGCATCGTGCTCCCCCTGCTCACGGCGCAGATCGAGAAGGAGAGCAGCGCGGCGGTGAAGGACGCGCTGCGCGCATCGCTGCGTTCGCTCGAGCAGTCGCTGGCCATCACCAGCGCGCTGGGCGAGGCCTTCACCGGCATCAGCCTGGGCAGCATCCTGCTGCTCGCCGCGCTCGGCCTGGCCATCACCTATGGCCTGATGGGCGTGATCAACATGGCGCACGGCGAACTGATCATGATCGGCGCCTACGCCACCTGGCTGGTGCAGGTGGCGTTCAAGCAGATGTTCCCCGCGTGGTTCGACGGCTACCTGCTTGTGGCCATGCCGGTCGCGTTCCTCGCCTCGGCGCTGGTGGGCGCTGCCATGGAGCGCTCGGTGATCCGCTTCCTCTACGGCCGTCCGCTGGAGACGCTGCTGGCCACCTGGGGCATCAGCCTGGTGCTGATGCAGGGCGTGCGCAGCCTGTTCGGCGCGCAGAACGTGGGCGTGGAAAACCCTTCGTGGATGAGCGGCAGCATCACCCTCATGGGCAGCCTCACGCTGCCGTGGAACCGCATCATCATCATCGGCTTCGCCGCGGCTGTGCTGATCGGCGTGACGCTGCTGATCAGCCGCACGCGCCTGGGCCTGTTCGTGCGCGGCGTCACGCAGAACCGGCCGATCGCCTCGTGCATGGGCGTGAACACCGCGCGCATCGACACCTACGCGTTCGCGCTGGGATCGGGCATCGCGGGTCTGGCCGGCTGCGCGCTGAGCCAGATCGGCAACGTGGGCCCCGACCTGGGCCAGAGCTACATCGTGGACTCCTTCATGGTGGTGGTGCTCGGCGGCGTCGGGCAGATCGCGGGCACGGTCTATGCCGCGCTGGGCCTGGGCGTGCTGAACAAGTTCATCGAAGGCTGGGCCGGCGCCGTGCTCGCCAAGATCGCGGTGCTGGTCTTCATCATCGTCTTCATCCAGAAACGTCCGCAGGGCATCTTCGCCATGAAAGGCCGCGAGGCATGACCACCCCCGCACCCGCAACAACCCCCGTGGTCCTGCCTTCGCACGGTCCGCTGCTTACCCGCGCCGGCTGGAGCGCATTCATCGTCGCCCTGCTGGTGGTGTGCGCGCTGGCGCCGCTGCTCAACCTGTTCGTGCCCGAAAGCAGCGCCTTCCACCTGAGCGACTACATGGTCGGCCTGCTGGGCAAGATCATGTGTTACGCGATCTGCGCGCTGGCGATGGACCTGATCTGGGGCTACACCGGCATCCTGTCGCTGGGCC
>CAZFOT010000349.1:0-2953 GCA_964520365.1 uncultured Hydrogenophaga sp. | reverse complement strand
GGATGGCGCTGCGCAGCACGTTGCGCCCGATGCGGCCGAAGCCGTTGATGCCGATGCGGATGGGGGCTTTCTGTGTCATGGGGATCAGGGATGAAAAGGTTCAGTTCAGCAAGACAGAGATGTCGGGAATCACGCGGTCGGGCGCGCAGGCGGCGATGGGTTGGCCCATGTTGTAGCCATAGGGCACGGCCCAGACCTGCACCCCCGCGTTGCGCGCGGTGGCCACGTCGATCGAGGAGTCGCCGACGAACAGCGCGCGATGCGCGGGCGTGCCGAACTCGGCCAGGCAACTCAGGATGCCCGCGGGGTCGGGTTTCCTCGTCGGCAAGGTGTCGCCGCTGATCACGCGGTCGAACCATGGCGCCAGGCCATGGGCCTGCATGACGGCGTCGGTGTAGCGGCCTTCCTTGTTGGTCACCACCGCGAGCTTCACGCCGCGCTGTCGCAAGGCCGCGAGCGCCTCGCAGACCTGCGGGTACAGCTCGCTGCGCGTGCCGCAGCGGCGCTGGTAGTGGCGGTCGAACTTGCTGGCCGCCAGCACCAGGCTGGTGCTGTTGCGCACCACCGAAACACCGACCTGGCCGGCCCAGGCCAGGGCCTGGATCAGCAGTTCGCGCGTGCCGTGGCCGATCCAGTGCGCCACCTGTTCCGGCGACACGGCGGGCAGGCCGAAATGCGACAAGGTGTCGTTGACGGCGTCCTCGATTTCCCCGGCCGTGGCCACCAGGGTGCCGTCCAGGTCGAACATCGCCAGGTCCATGGGCAAGGTGGCGCTGCTCATGCCAGTGTCGCCTCGGCCAGCAGGCGCTCGGGCGGGCGCGCGCCCAGCAGTGCGCGCACCTCGCCGGCCACGCGCGCCGCCGTGATGCCGAAGTGCGCATACAGGTCCTTGGCGGGCGCCGACTCGCCGAAGGTCGCCATGCCCACCACGCGGCCCGAGCGCCCCACGTACTTGCGCCAGAAGTCCGGGTGCGCGGCTTCCACCGCCACCGCCGGCAACGCGAGAGGCAGCACCTGCTCCTGCCAGGCGGTGTCCTGCCGGTCGAACAGGTTGGTGCAGGGCATGGACACCACGCGCGTGGCGATGCCCTCGACCGCCAGCGCGGCCTGCGCCTGCAGGGCCAGCGAGGTCTCCGAGCCGGTGGCGAGGATCACCGCCCGCGCGCCGGCCATGTCGGACAGCACGTAGCCGCCGCGCTGGATGCCGGCCACCCGGCCGGCATCGCCCGACTGCGGCAGGTTCTGGCGCGACAGGGCCAGCGCGGCGGGGCCGTCGCGGCGTTCCAGCGCACAGGCCCAGGCCACGGCGGTCTCCAGCGCGTCGGCCGGGCGCCACACGTCCAGGCCGGGCACGAGGCGCAGGCTGGGCACGTGCTCCACCGGCTGGTGGGTCGGACCGTCTTCGCCCAGGCCGATGCTGTCGTGCGTGAAGACGTGGATCACCTGCAGCTTCATCAACGCGGCCATGCGCACGGCGTTGCGGCTGTAGTCGCTGAAGGCCAGGAAGGTGCCGCCGTAGGGAATGAAGCCGCCGTGCAGCGCCATGCCGTTCATGATCGCGGCCATGCCGAATTCGCGCACGCCGTAGCTCAGGTGGTTGCCCGCCTTGAAGCGGCCCGCCTCGCCGGGGCCGGCCGTGACGCAGCCCTTGAAGTTGGTGAGGTTCGAGCCGGTCAGGTCGGCGCTGCCGCCGAAGATCTCGGGCAGCAGCGGCGCCATGGCGTCCAGCGCGAGCTGGCTGGCCTTGCGCGTGGCCACCGCGTCGGTGCGCCGGCCCAGCGCCGCGACGATCCGGGGCAGGTTCTCCACGAAGTTCTCGGGCAGTTCGCCGGCCATGCGGCGCTCGAATTCGGCGGCCTCGGCGGGGAAAGCCTGGCGGTAGGCATCGAAGCGCGCCTGCCAGCCGGCTTCGAGCGCACCGCCGCGTTCGGTCGCGTTCCAGGCGGCGGCGATGTCGGCCGGCATCTCGAAGGGCGCGGCGGTCCAGCCCAGGGCCTCGCGCGTGGCCTGCACTTCGGCCGCGCCCAGGGCCGCGCCGTGCACGTCGTGGCCGCCCTGCTTGTTGGGCGCGCCCTTGCCGATCACGGTCTTGCAGCAGATCAGCGTGGGCTTGCCATCGGCCTGCGCGGCGTCGATCCGCGCCTGGCGCAGCGCGGCGTCGATCTGCGCCGGATCGTGGCCATCGACCGAGGCGACGTTCCAGCCGTAGGCGGCGAAGCGGCGCGGCGTGTCGTCGGTGAACCAGCCGTCCACGTGGCCGTCGATCGAGATGCCGTTGTCGTCGTAGAGCGCGATCAGCTTCGACAGGCGCAGCGTGCCCGCGAGCGAACACACTTCGTGGCTGATGCCTTCCATCAGGCAGCCGTCGCCCAGGAACACGTAGGTGTGGTGGTCCACGATGGCGTGGCCCGGGCGGTTGAACTCGGCCGCCAGCAATTTCTCGGCCAGCGCCATGCCCACGGCGTTGGCCAGGCCCTGGCCGAGCGGTCCGGTGGTGGTCTCCACGCCCGGCGTGAGGCCCACCTCGGGGTGGCCGGCGGTCTTGCCGTGCAGGCGGCGGAACTGGCGCAGGTCGTCCATGGAGACGCCGTAGCCGGTGAGGTGCAGCAGCGCGTACAGCAGCATCGAGCCGTGGCCGTTGGAGAGCACGAAGCGGTCGCGGTCGGCCCAGTGCGGGTTGGCCGGGTTGTGGCGCAGGTGGCGGTTCCACAGCACCTCGGCGATATCGGCCATGCCCATGGGCGCGCCGGGGTGGCCGGACTGCGCGGCCTCCACCGCGTCCACGGCAAGCATGCGGATCGCGTTGGCCATGCGGCGCGCCAGGTCCGGGTGGGGTTGCTGGGGGGATGTGTTCATATCGGTTCTCCAGGTTGCCGTGTACGCTGGGGCGCGGCCCTCACCTCAGCCCTCTCCCAGAGGGAGAGGGAGTAAGACACGCAACGAACGAAGGGTC
>CAZFOT010000348.1:0-2959 GCA_964520365.1 uncultured Hydrogenophaga sp. | reverse complement strand
GCCACAGGCGCACGTCGGTGGCGACCTGGTCGTTGCGGCTGCGGCCGGTGTGCAGGCGCTTGCCCGCGTCGCCCACGAGCTGGGTCAGGCGGGCCTCGATGTTGAGGTGCACGTCTTCCAGGTCGAGCTTCCATTCGAAGCTGCCGTCCTCGATCTCGCGGCGGATCTGGGCCATGCCGCGCTCGATGGCCTCGCGGTCGTCGGCGCCGATGATGCCTTGCGCTGCCAGCATCTCGGCGTGGGCCAGGCTGCCGGCGATATCGGCCTGCCACAGGCGCTTGTCGAAAAAGACGCTGGCGGTGTAGCGCTTGACCAATTCGCTCATGGGCTCCGAGAATAGGGCGGACCAGGCTTCGGATTTCTTGTCGAGTTGATTGGTGGACATGGTGTTGCCAGCGGCTGGATGGGATGAGTGGAAGGCGGATTCCGCCGGAGGCTCGGGCGGCTGCGGGAAGTTCGGGCGTCGCTGCGGCAGGCCGGATTGCCTGCGCGGCGCCGGCCCACCCCTGGAGGGTCCCTGACCTGTGATGCACCCATGAAGGATTCCCGGATTTTATCGAGCTTCCAGGAACTGCCGCACGGCGCGGGCGCGCTTGCGCTTGAACAGATGCCCGCGATCGCGCAGAACCGCGAGATGGTGTTCGACACCTGCAAGGTCGGGGTGGTGCTGCGCGCCGTGGTGTTCGTGCAGACCGTGGTCGTGGTGGCCGCGCTTTTCACGGCGCAAACGGTGCTGGGCTGGCTCACCGAGGTGGCGTCCTTCACGGGTGCCGCGCTGCCGGCGGCGCTGGTCTGGCTGCTGTCAGCGTGTGCCATGAAGCGGCCCTTGAGCCTCCTGCCCATGCCCGCGCAGTGGGCCGCGGGCGTGGGCCTGGGCGCCCTGGCCGGTCTGTACGGCTGCGGCCTGCTGGCCTGGATGGGCCTGGTGGAGCGGGCACCCTGGCTGGCCAGCGCGGCCTCGGGCGCGCTCATCGCCGCGGTGCTGGTGGCGGCCCTGGTGTGGCGGGCCAAGGCGCGCGCGCCGGCGGGCACCACGGCGCAACTGGCCGAGCTGCAGGCCCGCATCCGGCCGCACTTCCTGTTCAACACGCTCAACAGCGCCATCGCGCTGGTGCGCGAGGAACCCGCGAAAGCCGAAAACCTGCTGGAAGACCTGAGCGAGCTGTTCCGCCACGCGCTGGCCGACACCAAGGAGGCCGTGCCGCTGCGGCAGGAACTGGAGCTGGCCGAGCACTACCTGGCCATCGAGCAGGTGCGTTTCGGCGACCGTCTCAAGGTGGAATGGAGCATCGACGAGGCCGCTTCCAGGGCCAAGCTGCCGCCCCTGATCCTGCAGCCGCTGGTGGAGAACGCCATCAAGCACGGCGTGGAGCCGAGCCCGGAGGGCGCGGTGGTGCGCATCAGCACCAAGCGGCGTGACGGCGTGGTGATCATCAAGGTGACCAACACCGTGCCCGCTGGCAGCGGCAAGCGCGGTCATGGGCTGGCGCTGGACAATGTGCGGCAGCGGCTGACGCTGTTGCACGACGTGCAGGGCCGCTTCCAGAGCGCCCTGGTCAAGGGCGTGTTTCAGGTGCGCCTCGAAATACCGGTATAAGCACGTACGAAGCAGGTCTGGCAACGGAGCACGACATGACATTGAAGGTATTGATCGTTGACGACGAATCGCTGGCGAGATCGCGGCTGCGCACCTTGCTGGCCGAATGCACCGATCCGCGCGCCGACGTGGTGGGCGAGGCGGGCAACGCGGTCCAGGCCATGGACTACATCCAGCGCGGCCAGTGCGACCTGGTGCTGCTCGACGTGCACATGCCGGGCGTGGACGGCATGGCGCTGGCCGGCGCCATGCAGCAACTGGAGGCGCCGCCCGCGGTGGTGTTCGTCACCGCCTATGCGCAGCACGCGGTGCAGGCCTTCGAGCTGGAGGCGGTGGACTACCTCACCAAGCCGGTGCGGCGCGAGCGGCTGCAGCAGGCGTTGCAGAAGGTGCTGCGCCTGCGCAGCGCGTCGGAGCAAGCCACCGATGGCGGTGGACTGGGCGAGAGCCTCATCATCCAGGAGCGCGGGCGCAGCGAGCGCGTGGCATTGGCCGAGGTGATCTACCTCAAGGCCGAACTGAAATACATCACGGTGCGCACCGCCGACAAGGAACACATCTACGACGGCGCGCTCAGCGACCTGGAGCAGCGCTACGCCCATCTGTTCGTGCGCGTGCACCGCAACGCCCTGGTGTCCCGCCGCGCGGTGCGCGCGGTGGAGAAGCACAACGACCCCATCGAAGGCGAAGGCTGGACGGTGCGGCTCGACGGGGTGGACGAGCGCCTGGCGGTGTCGCGCCGGCAGCTCGCGGCAGTGCGCGAAGCCTTGATGGGTTGAAGCGCTGCGTCAGTTTCGGCGCGCGAGTCCCGGTCAAGAACACCGCGGAACTGGCTTTGCCAGGCTGCAGGTGTTGCCCCCCGGAGGGTGACGCCGAAGGCGGCGCGGGGGGTCAAATTTCCGCTGCTTCGACCAGGAACCGCACGCGCCGCTGCCCCTGCCATTCGTCCGCGTCCAGGCGGAACGCGATCTTCACCCGCGCTGGCAAGGGCTCGGTGTGGCCGAACCAGATGCCGTCCACCGGCTCGCCCTGGTGCTTGAGCTTGAGCGCCAGGTGCTTTTCGCCCACCAGCCGCTGCGAGACGATCTGCACCTCCTCGCAGAATACCGGTGGCGCAAAGCCCTGGCCCCACACCTCCCGGTGCAGCGTGTCCACCAGGTCGGGGCGGCGGTATCGCGTCTCCAGCGGGCCGTCTGCTTCGATGCGGCGCTGCAGCGTGGCCGCGTCCAGCCATTCGTGGGCGACCTGTTGCAGGGCGGCCTCGAAGGTGTCCAGATGCTCTTCCTCGATGGTGCAGCCCGCCGCCATGGCGTGGCCGCCGAAGCGCAGCAGCACGCCGGGGTGGCGCTTGGCCACCAGGTC
>CAZFOT010000347.1:0-2959 GCA_964520365.1 uncultured Hydrogenophaga sp. | reverse complement strand
ACGGCGTGATGTTCGAGCGCCGCCTGTTCCACGCGCTGTTCGCCACCGACGACCAGAAGGAAGGCATGGACGCCTTCGTGAACAAGCGCAAGGCGGTTTTCAAGCAAAGTTGATTGACCCCCACGCTCCACCGCTGCGCGGGTCGCTGCCCCCCGAGGGGGCTGGCCTTGCCTGGGGCGGCCCGGCGCTGCGGCCTTGTGGCCCTCACGCTCCACCGCTGGTAGCTCAATGCTTGGAAAGCGGATCAAAAATCTGGCTATAATTTTGGTCTTTCGGCGATATAGCTCAGTTGGTTAGAGCGCAGCATTCATAATGCTGATGTCGGTGGTTCAAGTCCACCTATCGCCACCAAATTTCAAAAGCGGACACCGGCGACGGGTCCGCTTTTTTGCATTCATGGCCCTCAAATCGACCATCTTCAAGGCGCACCTGCAGGTCGCCGACATCGACCACGGCTATTACGCCGACCACGCGCTCACGCTCGCCCGCCACCCCAGCGAGACCGACGAGCGCATGATGGTGCGGCTGGTGGCGCTGGCCATCCACGCGCACGAACTGCAGGACGCCTGCGGCGGCGACGGCACGCTGGCCTTTGGCGCGGGCCTGTCCGACCCGGACGACCCCGACGCCTCGCTGACCGACTTCACCGGCCGCAAGCGCGTGTGGATCGAGGTCGGCCAGCCCGAGGACAAGCCGCTGTCCAAGGCCTGCAGCAAGGCCGACGCGGTGGTGGTCTACGCCTTCGGCCCGGCCGCCGACGTGTGGTGGCGCGGCATCGAAACCAGGTTGACGCGGCTGGACCGGCTGCAGGTGTGGCGCCTGCCCACCGAGGTCGCGCCCGCGCTGGCCGCCATGGCCGAGCGCAGCATGCAGTTGCAGGCCACGGTGCAGGAAGGCGTGCTCACGCTCTCCAGCACGCTGGGCAGCGTGCCGATCGAGCCGGTGCGCTGGAAATAGCGGCGCCTCTCGCCATGCGCTGCCCCGTGTGCGAAGGCCATGATGGCCGGCACTTCCAGACCGTGGGCGAACGCAGCTACCAGCGCTGCCCCACTTGCCTGGCCACCTTCGTGCCGCCCGAACAACGGCCCTCGCCCGAGACGGAGCGGGCCGAATACCGGCTGCACCGGAACACGGCGGAAGACGCCGGCTACCGGCGGTTCCTGGAAAAGCTGAGCACGCCCTTGCTGCAGCGCCTGCCGCCCGCGAGCCACGGCCTGGATTTCGGCTGCGGGCCGGGCCCGGTGCTGGCCGCCATGCTGCGCGAAGCGGGGCACACGGTGGCGCTGTACGACCCGTTCTTCCACCCGGACCCGGCGGTGCTCTCGGGCGGCTACGGTTTCATCACCTGCACCGAGGTGATCGAACACTTCCACCGACCCGCCGAGGAGTTCCGCCGTTTCGATGCGTTGCTGGCGCCCGGCGGCTGGCTGGCGCTGATGACGAATTTCCAGACCGACGACGCCCGCTTCGCCGGCTGGCACTACCGCCGCGACCCCACCCACGTGGTGTTCTACCGCGAAGCCACGCTGCGCTGGCTGGCGCGGCGCCACGGCTGGTCGTGCGAAATCCCCTGTGCCAACGTCGCGCTGATGCGCAAGCCGCCCGGGTCCTGAGGCCTGCGCAAAGCGCCTCCGTGCGACAATCCCTCTCCGCCGCCCGGGCCGATGATCCGGCTCCCGCCCACCGCCCCACAGCCTCTGGACAGACACCATGAACCGCTGCCTCACCGCCTCCACGCAGACACGCCACCGCGCCGCCCTGCTCCTGGGCACCCTGCTGGCGCTGGCCCATGTCGGCCACGCGCAATCGCAGACCCCGCGCAACTTTCCCGACCACGCGCTGCGCGGCAAGATGGTGGTGGTGCAGCCGCCGGCCATCACCCTCAACGGCGAACCGGCCCGCCTGTCGCCGGGCGCGCGCATCCGCAGCCAGTCCAACACGCTCGTGCTCTCCGGCGCCCTGGTCGGCCAGGAGGTGGTGGTGAACTATGTCCGCGACGGCCATGGCCTGGTGCACGAAGTCTGGGTGCTCACCGCCAGCGAAGCCGCCGAGAAACGCGCGGGCGCGGGCGACGAGCGCAACTTCCGCTTCTCGTCGGACACGCCGGCCAGGGCCGACTGAAGCCGGTACCGGCCGCGCCGGCGCCGCGCCGGCCACCCCATCGAACGATCCGATCCTCACCGGCCGCGCCTCGTGGCCTCGGTGCGATCACCGGAGTTTCCCCATGAGCACAAAAAAAGTCTTCATCAAAACCTTCGGCTGCCAGATGAACGAGTACGACTCGGACAAGATGGCCGACGTGCTGGGCGCCGCCCAGGGCTACGAACCCACGCAGGACGTGGAGCAGGCCGACCTGATCCTGTTCAACACCTGCTCGGTGCGCGAGAAGGCGCAGGAAAAGGTGTTCTCCGACCTCGGTCGCATCAAGCACCTGAAGGACAAGGGCGTGCTGATCGGCGTGGGCGGCTGCGTGGCCAGCCAGGAAGGCGCCGAGATCATCAAGCGAGCGCCCTTCGTGGACGTGGTGTTCGGCCCGCAGACCCTGCACCGCCTGCCCGAGATGCTGAACCAGCGCGCGTCGCAGAACCGCCCGCAGGTGGACATCAGCTTCCCCGAGATCGAGAAGTTCGACCACCTGCCGCCGGCCAAGGTGGACGGCGCTTCGGCCTTCGTCTCGATCATGGAGGGTTGCTCCAAGTACTGCAGCTACTGCGTCGTGCCCTACACCCGCGGCGAGGAGGTGAGCCGCCCGTTCGACGACGTGCTGGTGGAGATCGCCGGCCTGGCCGACCAGGGCGTGAAGGAGGTGAACCTGCTGGGCCAGAACGTCAACGCCTACCGCGGCCCCATGGGCGACACCGGCGAGATCGCCGACTTTGCCCTGCTGCTGGAATACGTGGCCGAGATCCCGGGCATCGAGCGCATCCGCTACACCACCAGCCACCCCAACGAATTCACG
>CAZFOT010000346.1:2418-2962 GCA_964520365.1 uncultured Hydrogenophaga sp. | reverse complement strand
CAGGGCGTGGCAGTCCAGGTCCTTCATGTCGTCCAGCCACAGGCCACCGCCCTTGGTGAACACGATGCGCGGAATCGCCACGCCGCCGTGCTCGCGCTGGAGCTGCGCCAGCACCCGGCGGGTGTAGGCCAGGCTGAAGGCCTGGAAGTTGCCGTCGGCCAGCACGCCGCCCCAGCTGTCGAACACCATCACCGCCTGCGCGCCGGCCTCGATCTGCGCGTTCAGGTAGGCCGCCACCGCGTCGGCGTTGATCGCCAGGATGCGGTGCATCAGGTCCGGGCGGGCGTACATCAGCGATTTCACCTGCCGGTAGTCGTCCGAGCCGCCGCCTTCGACCATGTAGCAGGCCAGCGTCCAGGGGCTGCCCGAGAAGCCGATCAGCGGCACGCGGCCATTCAAGGCCTTGCGGATGCTGGTGACCGCGTCGAACACGTAGCGCAGCTTGTCCATGTCGGGCACGGCCAGCGCGGCCACGTCGGCCTCGGTACGCACCGTTCTTTCGAACTTCGGGCCTTCGCCGAGCGCGAACGACAGGCCCAGGCCC
>CAZFOT010000346.1:0-2408 GCA_964520365.1 uncultured Hydrogenophaga sp. | reverse complement strand
CCTGGGCCTGTCGTTCGCGCTCGGCGAAGGCCCAGGCCCATGGCGTCGGGCACGGTCAGGATGTCCGAGAACAGGATCGCCGCGTCCAGCGCGTAGCGCTCCAGCGGCTGCAGCGTCACCTCGGTGGCGTAGTCCACGTTGGTCGCCAGCCCCATGAACGAGCCCGCCCTGGCGCGCGTGGCGCGGTACTCGGGCAGGTAGCGCCCGGCCTGGCGCATCAGCCAGACCGGCGTGTGGTCGGTGGCCTGGCGCAGGCAGGCGCGCAGGAAGGTGTCGTTCTGGAGGGGGGCAAAACTCATCGGGCTGTCCGCTGTTGTGTCGTCGAAGGGAAGCCGGGATTATCCCGTGTGGGACTGGCCGGCGATTTGCGCTGGCGCAGAGCCGATGGTCGAGCAAGCGGCTGCACCGTGGCCGGATGGGTCAGAATGTTCAAGTGATGAGCCGCACAAACGCCACCATGCTCCGCGTCGGCCTGATCTCCGATACCCACGGGCTTCTGCGGCCCGAGGCAAAGGCGTTCCTGGCCGGCTGCGATCTGATCCTTCATGGCGGAGACATCGGGAACCCGCAGATCCTGGACGAACTGGCCACATTGGCGCCGGTCACTGCCGTGCGCGGCAACAACGACCATGGCGCGTGGGCCCAGCCGATAGCGGAGTCCGAGCTCATCAAGGTCGGAGGGCACCTGATCTACATGCTTCACGATCTGGCCCAGCTCGACATCGACCCGAAAGGCGCTGGCGTCAGCGTGGTCGTCACTGGACACTCCCATGCCCCTTCCGTGCATGAAAAGGACCAGGTCCTGTACGTCAATCCAGGCAGTGCGGGCCCTCGCCGCTTCAAGCTGCCGGTCGCAGCCGGCGAACTGCTGGTGGAGGGTGCCCATGTCTCGGCCCGCACCGTCGTCCTCGTGGGCAGCGGCGCGGCCTGATTTCTCGATCGAACGTTGGGCGCCACGAGAATCCGCAGCTACAGTGTGGACCACAGTCGAGGAATCCACATGTCCTACAGAACTTCCCGCAAGTCGAGGTCCCTCGCCACCAAGTCGGCGGAGCTCGCGATCGCGGTTCCACAGGTCGTTGCGCACCGTGTCGCTCGCATGGCCAGCGCCGGTCACACGCCGTCAGCGCGCGACCGGAAGGAGTTCGCCCTCATGGTCGCGGAGAAGAACGCGGCGTTCCTCCAGTCCTGGCAAGCCATGGCCACGCAGGCTGTGATCGCCCATCACGCCATGGCCGTTTCGGTCTTCCGCTCATTCTGGCCGCAGCCTTCTCGCAACAGGCCCACGCCGGCGAAAGTGGCCGCGCAGGTTCGGAGCGCTGCTCTCGGTGTTCTCGACAAGGGCTTGTCTCCCGTGCATCGCAAGGCGGTGGCGAATGCCAAGCGGCTCGCGCGCACGAAGATTCGCTGAGTGGGGTCTGGCTGGTGGCATCGTCAGGTTTCATGAGGCGTTCGGTGCGCCGTTCTGCCAACTCGTGGGCATTTCGGTGGGCGATCCACTGGATGTGTCGCCCGTGCTCGCGAACGCCGAAACGCTCGCCGAACGCGCGGGCGTTTCCCATGTTTCCCCGAAGGAGGCCTTCGCCTGAGCCTTTATGAAAAATCGCCCACTCACACCCGTCAAGACATCCCCCAAACTGATCACCGAGCTGTCCGAAGGTGTCCTGACACTGACGCTGAACCGCCCGGACAAGCTCAACGCCATCGACAACGAACTCGCGCAAGCGCTTCTGGAGTCCCTGGACCATGCGGCAGCGAATACCGACGTGCGGGCCATCCGCCTGCGGGGCAGCGGCAGGGCGTTCTGCGCCGGACGCGACGTGGGCGCGGCCCCCACGGAAGCTGATCTGGTTCTGGTGCAGGCCGTGGCGCGCGCCCTGGTGCGGGCTCCCCAGCCGGTGCTTGCGCAGGTGCAGGGGTGGACGGTAGGCGCGGGCTTCGAGTGGATGCTCGATGCCGACATCGTGATCGCGGGCGAGAGCGCGCGGTTCAAGCTGCCGGAGGCGTCGCTGGGGGTCTTCGTGACAGGGGGGCTCATCGCCACCTTGCCGGCCATGGTCGGTCTGGGGCGTGCGAAGGCGCTCGTGCTTCTGGGCGAGGCGTTCGAGGCAGACGACGCCCGGGCCTGGGGCCTGATCCACAAGGTCGTGCCGGACGCCGCGCTGGAGGACATGGCCTGGCAGGCTGCCCTGGCGCTGGCTGCCCTGGCGCCGCCGGTGGCGCAGCAACTCAAGCGCGCCTTCAATCTCGTGGGCCTGGCGGCGTTCGATCAGGCGCTGCAGGTCGAGAGCGATGCGCAGCGCATGCTGGGGAACACCCCCCTGCGCCGCTGACGCGGCTTCCCCCCTCACTTGCGCGCCCTTGGGGCGCTTGGAGGGGGGACGGCGCCCTTGGGCCGGCAAAGCCGG
>CAZFOT010000345.1:0-2971 GCA_964520365.1 uncultured Hydrogenophaga sp. | reverse complement strand
GGTGGCCTGTATGCGCAAACTGTTGGCGATCATCAATGCGATCATCAATGCGATCATCAATGCGATCTTCAAGTCCGGCACGCCTTGGCAGGCCGGTTATCCACAGAAGGTCAATGCATGAAAAAGCATTGACTTCGAACACAGTTGCTCTCTGGCGCGCCGCTTCGCGGCGCTTGGAGGGGGGACGGCATCTCGGGCCGGCGGAGCCGGACCCTCAATGCCCCTGGATTTTGCGCTGCTTCGTTCGTCGCGGGTCGCGCTCCGGCGTGGTGGAGGGTTGATCAGAAATTCAGTTTCAGGATCGCCTTGCGGCCGTCCTTGCGCAGGTCGTCCAGGCTGCTGCGCAGCCAGTCCAGGTGGGCCTGGGCGTCCTCGGGCGGGTCGATGGCGGTCTCTGGCAGCAGGGCCACGACCACCTTGAACTTCAGCGTGCTGCCCACCGGCAGTTGCGCCGATGGGCGAAGGCCGCCGGCCACGATGCTGGTGGCCGCGGCCACCGCCTGGGCCTCGCGCACCGGGCCTTCCATCAGCAGGGCCAGCGTGCTGTCGGCCACGCGGGCGGCGGTGTCCACGTCGCGCGCAACCGAGCGCAGCAGCGAGCCGGTGATCACCAGCGCGCGGTCGGCCACTTCGCGGCCGTGTTCCTCGGCAAAGCGGGCGTGGTTGTCCAGGTCGATCAGCAGCAGGGCGCCGTGGTGCTGGTAGCGCTGCGCGCGCACCAGGCTGTCGTGCAGGCGCAGCATGAAGTTGTGGCGGTTGGTCAGGCCGGTGAGCGGTTCGGTGAGTTCGAGCGCCCGGGCCCGGGCCTGGGCCTCGTGCTGCAGGGACGAGCGCTGCAGCAGGCCGTAGATCAGCAACGGGGCTTCGATCGCGGCGGCGATCACCATGCCGTACTGCGACAGGAAACCCGAGGAAATCAGGCCGTAATTGCGCATCACCGGCAGCGCGCCGGCCACCAGCACCGGCAGCACGCCCAGCGCGATCCAGCGCACCCAGCGGTCGCCCGTGCGCCAGGCAGCCCAGAACATGGCGTAGACCAGCGCCATGGTCAGGGCGCCGACGGTGGTGACGGCCTGCAGGCTCCAGGTGGAGGGTGAGACCACGTCCCACAGCATGCATCCCAGGAAGAGCGCTGCCAGCGTGAGCGCCAGGCGGTCCAGCCCGCGGCCGATGCGCCGGGGCTGCACCACATGTCGCACGAACAGCAGGCCGGACACGGCCGCCATCGGCAACAGCACGAATTCGGCCAGGCCGTTCCAGCGCGCCGACGCGGGCCAGAGAAACTGCCCGCCCACGCCCAGCGAGGCGGCCAGCGCCAGGCCCAGCAGCGTGATGTAGATCGCGTAGGCCGCGAAGCTGCTGTCGCGGAATACCAGGGCGTTGGCCACGGCTATGGCGGTGAGCAGCAGCACCATGCCGAAATACGCGCCGAGCAGGAACTGCTGGTGGATGCGCAGTTCGCGCAAGGTGTTGTGGTTGTGGATCTGCAACTGGCCCGAAAACGGCACCCGGGCGTGTTCGATGCGCACCCAGTAGTTCACCACCGTGTCGATGTCCGGGTTCAGCGCGAAGACCGGGTAGCGGTCGGGGTAGGCCCAGTCCCGCACCCGCAGGCGGTCGCCGGCGTGCTGTTCCACCCATTGGCCGTCGGCCTTGCGGTAGTAGAGGCTGATGCGGTCGGTGCCCGAGCGGGCCAGTTCGAGCTCCCAGTGCGAGCTGTTGTCGAGCGCCAGCGCGTCGAACCGCACCCACAGGGTCGCGCCGTCCTCCAGGCGCAGGCGGTGCTCGGCATCGCGCACGGCAAACGGCAGGCTCTGCTGGCGCTGCTCGATTTCCTGCACCGTGAGCCGGCCCGAAGGATCGACCCAGTACAGGCTGCGTCCCGCCAGCGGCACGCTGGTTTGCTCGCTGTCGAGCACCACGGGCTGCACGTCCAGCGCGGTGGCCGCGACGGGAAGGAGCGACAGAAGCAGCCCCAGCCAAATGGCCAGACTGCACAGACGGCGGATTCCAGGCAGCCAGCCCTTGGGCAACAGAAACGGCATACCCTGGATTGTGTCTCTTCTGTCTGCCATCCCGGTCAGAACGGCGCCATCGAGGCGGAGCGCGCGGAAAAAAGCCCCGGGGCTTCAACCGCCGGGGCTGCGGGGTGTGTCGCGATGGCCAGGCTCAGGCGTAGGCGGCCAGGACCTTGCGCATCTTCTTCATGGCGGCCACTTCGATCTGGCGCACGCGCTCGGCGCTCACGCCGTATTCGGCCGCCAGCTGGTGCAGCGTCATGCCGCCCGAGCCGTCGTCGTTGACCTTGAGCCAGCGCTCGCTGACGATGCGGCGCGAGCGGTCGTCGAGCTCGTTCATGGCCTTGGCAATGCCCTCGGTGGCCAGAACGTCGCGCTGTGCCGATTCGAGCAGCGCGGTCGGTTCGTGGTTGGCGTCGGCGAGATAGGCGATGGGGCCGAAGCTGTCCTCGCCGTCGTCGCCCGGGGCCGGATCCAGCACCACGTCGCCGCCCGAAAGCCGGGTTTCCATTTCGCGCACTTCCTCGGGCTTCACGTTCAGTTCCCGGGCCATCGTGCCCACCTCGCTGTCGGACAGCACCTCGCGGTGGGTGTCGCCGTCGAGCGCCTCGGCGCGGAAGCCCTGCTTGCGCGAGCGCAGGTTGAAGAACAGTTTGCGCTGCGCCTTGGTGGTGGCCAGCTTGACCATGCGCCAGTTCTTCAGGATGTACTCGTGGATCTCGGCCTTGATCCAGTGGATGGCGTAGCTCACCAGGCGCACGCCCTGGTCGGGGTCGAAACGCTTGACGGCCTTCATCAGGCCGACATTGCCCTCCTGGATCAGGTCGCCGTGCGGCAGGCCGTAGCCCAGGTACTGGCGGGCGATGGACACCACCAGGCGCAGGTGCGACAGCACCAGGTGGCTGGCGGCTTCCAGGTCGTTGTGCTCGCGCAGGCGGCGCGCGGCGTCCTGC
>CAZFOT010000344.1:0-2993 GCA_964520365.1 uncultured Hydrogenophaga sp. | reverse complement strand
CTGCCCCCCGAGGGGGCTGGCCTTGCTTGGGGCGGCCCTGCGCTGCGGCCGTCGTGTCCCCACGCTCCGCCGCTGCCCTTGAGGGCAGTCTGGCCCAGCCTTGCCGACACGCCGAAGTTCATCGGCACGCCACCGACCAGAAAGCCCGGTTGCTGCCCGCAGGCCTCCAGAATCCACGCCAGCATCGACGTGGTGGTGGTCTTGCCATGTGTGCCGGCTACCGCCAGCACGTGCCGGTCCCGCAGCACGTGTTCGGCCAGCCATTGCGGACCGCTGGTGTAGGGCGCGCCGGCGTCGAGAATGGCTTCCATCAGCGGGAATCTCGGCGAGCCGTCGGGCAGCCGTGCCCGGCTGACCACGTTGCCGATCACGTAGATGTCGGGTTGCAGGGACAACTGGTCGGCGTCGAAGCCTTCGATCAGGTCGATGCCCAGGGCCTGCAACTGGTCGCTCATGGGGGGGTAGACCTGGCTGTCGCAGCCGGTCACCCGGTGTCCGGCTTCCCGCGCCAGGGCGGCCAGGCCGCCCATGAACGTGCCGCAGATGCCCAGGATGTGTATATGCATGACCGGGATTCTAGGAGGCTGTCGATCGCGAACAGGCTCTGGGGGCACAATCGACCCATGAACATGCATCGAGCGGACCCGCTGGAGGAAATCGCGGCGGTGGCGGCCAGGATGGTGGTGAAAGAAGGCCTCGATTTCGCGGCGGCCAAGCGCCGCGCGGTGCGACAGATGGGGCTGGGCGCGCGAACCGCGCTGCCCGACAACGCCGCCATGGAGGCCGCCGTGCGCGAGCACATCGGCCTTTTCCACTCGGAAAGCCAGGCTGTCGAATTGCAGGCATTGCGCGAGGCGGCGCTGCCGTGGATGGATCGCCTCTCCCGGTTCCGTCCCCATCTGGCCGGCGCCGTCTGGCATGGCTGGGCGACCCGGCACAGCGACATCCACATCCACCTTTTCTGTGACGACCCCAAGGAGGCCGAGTGGGCCTTGCTGGATCACCGGGTCGACTACCGTGCTGGAGCCGCTAATGGCCGGCATGGCGATCCGGTGCAAGCGCTCACTTTGAGGGTGCGTTGTGAAGCCCTGTCGCAATGGGTCCTGGTGCATCTCATGGTGCACGACCTCGACGACCTGCGCGGTGCGCTCCGGCCCGATGCCCAGGGCCGCAAGCCGCGTGGCGACGCGGCGGCCCTGCGCGAGCTGATGGCGGCCAGCCAGGCGAAGGTGGCGACATGAACGCACAGAGGCGGAAGTGGCTGGCGTCCGGCGTGGCCGTCGGGGCGCTGGCGGCCGGGGCCGGCGTGGCCTGGTGGCGGCTGCGGCCCGCCGCGGTGGCGTCCGGCGCGGAGGCGGCGTTCTGGGACAGCCAGTTCGAGGCGCCCTCCGGCGAGAGCGTCGTGAGGCTGGCCGATTGGCGGGGAAAACCCTTGCTGGTGAACTTCTGGGCCACCTGGTGCCCTCCCTGCGTGGAGGAACTGCCGCTGCTCAATGCCTTCCATGCCGCCCAGTCGCCCAGGGGCTGGCAGGTGCTCGGCCTGGCGGTGGACCAGCCTGGCGCGGTGCAAGGGTTCCTGCGCAAGCTGCCGCTCGACTTTCCCATCGGCATGGCGGGGCTGGCCGGCACCGAGCTCAGCCGCTCGCTCGGCAACCTCACGGGGGGCCTGCCGTTCACCGTCGTCTTCGATGCGGCGGGGCGCATCGCCCACCGAAAGATCGGACAGGTGTCGCAGGCGGACCTGGCGCAATGGGCCGGGCTGGCCTGAGTGCCCGTGAGGTGGGCGGCGGCATCGGGCGCCGAATGGGAGTGAAGTGAGCCGAACAGGCCTTCAAGAGGGCGGGTTCGGCTCGAAAAGAGCAACCGACGCCCGGTCGGTCGAGGCCGCGCCGGGCAGGGTTTCATCGTGTACACTGCCACACCTTTTTCGGGTTGGCAGGGTTTTTCCGTGGACAAATAGGAGAACTTAAGTCGACTTGAGCGATTTTCGTTGGAGATACCATGGATTTAAGAAAATTGAAGACGCTGATCGATCTGGTGTCCGAGTCGAACGTGTCGGAACTCGAAATCACCGAAGCCGAAGGCAAGGTCCGGATCGTCAAGAGCGCGCCGGCCGGCATGGCGGCGCCCGTGACCTACACCATGGCGCCCGCGCCCGCCCCGGCGCCGAGCGCGCCGGTGGCGGCGGCGCCCGCCGTCGAGGTGGCGGCGCCCCCGGCCCAGCCCACGGGCCACATGGTCAAGTCGCCCATGGTGGGCACTTTCTACCGGGCGCCCAGCCCTGGCGCCAAGCCTTTCGTGGAAGTGGGCGACACGATCAAGGAAGGCGAAACCATCTGCATCGTCGAAGCCATGAAGATCCTCAACGAGATCGAGGCCGACAAGTCCGGCACCGTGACCCAGATCTTGGTGGAGAACGGCCAGGCCGTCGAATACGGCCAGTCCCTGTACGTGATCGAATAACCGGCTGGGAGCCCATGTTCAAGAAAATCCTGATCGCCAACCGCGGCGAAATCGCCTTGAGGGTGCAACGCGCCTGCCGGGAGATGGGCATCAAGGCGGTGATGGTGTATTCCGAAGCCGACCGCGACGCGAAGTACGTGCGCCTCGCCGACGAGGCTGTCTGCATCGGCCCGGCGTCCAGCGCGCACAGCTACCTCAACATGCCGGCCATCATCTCGGCCGCCGAGGTGACCGATGCCGAGGCCATCCATCCGGGCTATGGCTTCCTGTCCGAAAACGCCGATTTCGCCGAGCGGGTGGAGCGCAGCGGGTTCACCTTCATCGGACCCACACCGGAGTCCATCCGGTTGATGGGGGACAAGGTGTCGGCCAAGCAGGCCATGATCCGCGCCGGCGTGCCCTGCGTGCCGGGCTCGGATGGCGCCCTGCCCGACGACGCGGTCACGATCAAGCGCACCGCCAAGGCGGTCGGCTATCCCGTCATCATCAAGGCCGCCGGCGGCGGCGGCGGTCGCGGCATGCGCGTCGTG
>CAZFOT010000343.1:0-2994 GCA_964520365.1 uncultured Hydrogenophaga sp. | reverse complement strand
GCGATGATCGCGATCCGCGAAGAAATCCGCCTGATCGAGAACGGTACCTGGCCACGCGACGACAACCCGCTGAAGAACGCGCCGCACACGGCCGGGAGCCTGCTCAAGGCCGACTGGCCGCACCCGTACTCGCGCGAGGAAGGCGCTGCCAGCACATCGAGCCGGGCACACGCCAAGTACTGGCCGCCCGTGGGCCGCATCGACAACGTGTACGGCGACCGCAACCTGTTCTGCAGTTGCGTGCCGGTGAGCGAATTGAGCTGAACCGAGGAAAAACCTCCCCGCCGCAGCGGGAGAGACCGGCGCCACCGAGCGCCGGCGCCGAAGGAGCAACCACCCCGGAAACTCTCAGGCACACCAGACCGCTGCAGCGAACCGATGTGTATCGCCACATCACACACTCTGAAGAGTGGCCGGGATTCGTCTCCCGGCCCACCGCAGGAGCAAGCCGGCCCAGGGGCCGGTGAATCTCTCAGGTCACAAACAGAGGGGGTCATGGCCCGCACACGGTGTGCGGGCCATGTCCTTCCTCGTTTGACGGCATTGCAAGAGAGATTCCCTATGGCACACCTCATCGTCATCGGCGGCGGCATCACCGGCGTCACCAGCGCCTACGCCCTCGCCCGGCAGGGCCACCAAGTCACCCTGATCGAAAAGCACCGCTACGCGGGCATGGAAACCAGCCACGCCAACGGCGGGCAGCTCTCGGCCTCCAACGCCGAGGTCTGGACGCACCCCTCCACCTTGATCAAGGGCCTGAAATGGATGCTCAGGAGCGACGCGCCGCTGCTGGTCAACCCCAAGCCAAGCTGGCACAAGCTGAGCTGGTTCGCCGAATTCATCGCGGCCATTCCGAAGTACCGCGACAACACCATCGCCACCGCCCGCCTGGCGGTCGCCGCGCGCGAACACCTGTTCCACTGGGCCGAGGCCGAGGGCATCGATTTCGACCTCCGATGCAAGGGCATCCTGCACATCTACCGCGACCGCGCCGGCTTCGAACACGCCGGCAAAGTCTCCAGGCTGCTGGGCGAAGGCGGCCTGCCGCGCCGGGCCGTCACACCCGAGGAGATGCGCGCCATCGAACCCACGCTGCAGGGCCAGTTCTTCGGCGGCTGGTTCACCGAGAGCGACAGCACCGGCGACATCCACAAGTACACCCACGGCCTGAGCCTGGCCTGCGAGCGCCTGGGCGTGAAGCTGATGACCGGCCAGGCCGTGGCGAGCGCGCGCAGCACCGGCCAGACCGCGCACGTCACGCTGGCCAGCGGCGAGGTGGTGAGCGCCGATGCGCTGGTGGTCTGCGCCGGCGTGCACAGCCGCAGGCTGGGCGCGCAGCTCGGCGACCGGCTCAATGTCTACCCGGTCAAGGGCTACTCGATCACCGTGATGCTGAACGACGCGCAAAGCCAGGCCGCCGCGCCGACCGTGAGCCTGCTCGACGACGAGACCAAGCTGGTCACCAGCCGCCTGGGGCAGGATCGTTTCCGCGTGGCCGGCACCGCCGAGTTCAACGGCTTCAACCTCGACATCCGGGCCGACCGCATCCGCCCACTGACCGATTGGGTGAACCAGTGCTTCCCCGGCGTGAGCACCCGCCGCGTCGAACCCTGGGCCGGCCTGCGGCCGATGATGCCCGACATGCTGCCGCGTGTGGGCGCCGGGCGCCGCGCCAACGTGTTCTACAACACCGGCCACGGCCACCTGGGCTGGACGCTTTCGGCCATCACCGCGCACCGGTTGACCGATCACGTGGCACAGTGGCAGGCACGGCGTCTACCCGTCCGGCTGGCGATGCCGGCGCCGGCCACGCCCTGACCGCCCCACCCTGGAGACCGCCATGGCCCTATCCGCCTTCGACCTGTTCAAGATCGGCATCGGCCCCAGCAGCTCGCACACCGTGGGGCCGATGCGGGCCGCGCGCATGTTCGCGGCCGGCCTCCAGGCGCAGGGCCTGCTGCCGCAGGTCGCGCGCGTGCACTGCGGGCTGTACGGCTCGCTGGGCGCCACCGGCAAGGGCCACGGCAGCGACCGCGCGGTGCTGCTCGGCCTGTGCGGGCACGAGCCCGAATCGGTGCCCATCGAATCGGTCGCGCCAACCATCGCCGGCATCCGCGACACCAGGCGCATCCGGCTGATGGGCGCGCACGAGATCGCCTGGAACGACCGCAACGACCTGTCCTTCTTCCGCAACCAGACCCTGCCCTTCCATGCCAACGGCATGCGGCTGGAGGCCTGGGATGCGGCCGGGAACCCGCTGGTCGAGCGCACCTACTACTCGGTGGGCGGCGGCTTCGTGGTCAGCGAGGAAGTGGCGGCCGACGGCAGCCGCCAGAAGACCATCGCGCCCGACGCCACCGAGCTGCCGATCCCGTTCCGCTCTGGCGACGAACTGCTGCTGCGCTGCGCCGAACACGGGCTGTCCATCGCGGGCGTGATGCGCGTGAACGAACGCCACTGGCGCAGCGACGCCGCCGTGCGCGAAGGCCTGCTGCGCATCTGGGACGTGATGCAGGCCTGCGTGGTGCGCGGCTGCCAGACCGAGGGCGTGCTGCCGGGCGGTTTCAAGGTCAAGCGGCGCGCGCCGCAGTTACACCACGACCTGGTGGCCCACCCGGAGAAAGCGCTGACCGATCCGCTGGCGGTGCTCGACTGGGTCAACCTTTACGCGCTGGCCGTCAACGAGGAAAACGCCGCCGGCGGGCGCGTGGTCACAGCCCCCACCAACGGCGCGGCCGGCATCGTGCCCGCCGTGCTGCACTACTACCGGCGCTTCGTTCCTGGCGCCACCGACGAAGGCGTGGTGGACTTCCTGCTCACCGCCGCTGCCATCGGCATCCTGTACAAGGAGAACGCCAGCATCAGCGGCGCGGAAGTCGGCTGCCAGGGCGAGGTCGGCGTGGCGTGCTCCATGGCCGCGGGCGCGCTGTGCGCGGTCATGGGCGGTACGCCCGAGCAGGTGGAGAACGCGGCCGAGATCGGCATGGAGCACCA
>CAZFOT010000342.1:0-2997 GCA_964520365.1 uncultured Hydrogenophaga sp. | reverse complement strand
CGCGCAGGTGCACTTCGCCACCCTGCGCGGCGGTCGGCACGAGGGCCGCGAAGTGGCGGTCAAGGTGCTGCGGCCGAACATGCTGCCGGTGATCGAGAAAGACCTCGGCCTCATGCGCATGATGGCGGGCTGGGTCGAGCGGCTTTCCTCGGACGGCAAGCGACTCAAGCCGCGCGAGGTGGTGGCCGAGTTCGACAAGTACCTGCACGACGAGCTCGATCTGGTGCGCGAGGCCTCGAACGCCGCCCAGTTGCGCCGCAACATGCAGGGCCTGGACCTGGTGCTGATCCCGGAAATGCTGTGGGACTACTGCCACACCGAGGTCATGGTGATGGAGCGCATGCACGGACTGCCCATCAACAAGGTGGACGAGCTTCGGCGCCAGGGGGTGGACATTCCCAAGCTGGCGCGCGACGGCGTCACCATCTTCTTCACCCAGGTGTTCCGCGACGGTTTCTTCCACGCCGACATGCACCCGGGCAACATCCAGGTCAGTGTCGATCCCGGCACGTTCGGGCGCTACATCTCGCTCGATTTCGGCATCGTCGGCACGCTCACCGAGTTCGACAAGGAGTACCTGGCGCAGAACTTCACCGCTTTTTTCCGGCGCGACTACAAGCGCGTGGCCGAACTGCACGTGGAATCGGGCTGGGTGCCGGCGGACACGCGCATCGACGAGCTGGAGTCGGCCATCCGGGCGGTGTGCGAACCCTATTTCGACCGGCCGCTGAAGGAAATCTCGCTCGGCATGGTGCTGCTGCGCCTGTTCCAGACCTCGCGCCGCTTCCACGTGGAAATCCAGCCGCAACTGGTGCTGCTGCAGAAGACCCTGCTCAACATTGAGGGGCTGGGGCGCGAGCTGGACCCCGAACTCGACCTCTGGAGCACGGCCAAGCCTTTCCTCGAGAAATGGATGGTGGAGCAGCTCGGGCCGCAGAAGCTGCTGCAGCAGCTCAAGGAAGAGGCCCCCCAGTACGCCAAGCTGCTGCCCGCGCTGCCGCGCCTGCTGCACGACTACCTGCAGCACAGGCCCCACGAGATGCGCCGCGAGCTCGACCTTCTGCTGGCGGAGCAGCGCCGCACCAACCGCCTGCTTCAGGGCATCATCTGGGTGGGCGTGGGCTTTCTGCTGGGATTGCTCCTGATGCAGGTGATGCTTCGGGTCCGGATCTGGTGATTCCGCGAGGCAAGGCGGGGCGGCAGGACGCCACATGGAGCCGGCACGCAATTTATAATGCCCGGTTCGGTTCCGAATCCCGGCCCGCTTTCTTCATCTTTCGCGCCTTGCGCGCGCCAGGGTCTCCTTCCAGCTTTTCTGCTCCTCTCCAGGTTCCAGCCATGCCCATCTATGCGTACAAGTGCGAGTCCTGCGGCCATGCCAAGGACGTTCTGCAGAAAATGTCCGACGATCCCCTGAGCGTCTGCCCGGCCTGCGGCCAGTCCAGTTTCAGGAAGCAGCTCACCGCGGCCGGTTTCCAGCTCAAGGGCTCGGGCTGGTACGTCACCGATTTCCGGGAAGGCAGCAAGCCCGCGGCGAAGCCGGCCGCCGAAGGCGCGGCCCCAGCGGCCGCGGAACCCGCCGCGAAGGCCGCGAGCGAGCCTGCCACCGCATCGGCGCCCGCCACTGCCTCGCCCGCATCCGCCGCGCCTGCCAGCGCTTCGTCCGGCACGACGTCCACCTGAATTTCCCCATGCCTTCCCTGCGCAAATGGCTGCTTTCGGGGCTGCTGGTCCTGGTGCCCCTGATCATCACCCTGTGGGTGCTGGACTGGGTGGTCAGCACGCTGGACCAGACCCTGGGCATACTGCCCGCGAGCTGGCATCCCGACGAGGTGCTGGGCATGCACATTCCCGGCCTGGGCGTGGTGTTCGCGCTGGCGGTGGTGCTGTCCATCGGCGCCATGGCGTCCAACATCATCGGCAACAAGCTGGTGCACTGGTGGCATGCGCTGCTGCACCGCATTCCGGTCGTGCGCTCGATCTATTCCGGCGTCAAGCAGGTGTCGGACACCCTTTTCTCGGAGCGGGGCAACGCGTTTCGCAAGGCGCTGCTGGTGCAATGGCCCCATGAGGGCATGTGGACGATCGCCTTCCTGACCGGTTCGCCCGGCGGCGACGTCAAGCGCCACCTGCCCGAGGATTGCCTCAACGTCTACGTGCCCACCACGCCCAACCCCACCGGCGGCTATTTCGTCATGGTGCCGCGCAGCGCCTGCGTGGAGCTGGACATGACGGTGGACGAAGCCCTGACCCACGTGATCTCCATGGGCGTGATCGTGCCCGGATCGCAGAAGCAACCACAGAAAACCAAGGCCGCCGACGGCGCGGCCGTGTCGTGAATCGAAAGAGGAAATCCATGGCCATGCGCTCCCACTACTGCGGTCTGGTGACCGAGGCCCAACTGGGCGAAACCGTTCGGCTGTGCGGCTGGGTGAACCGCCGCCGCGACCACGGCGGCGTCATCTTCATCGACCTGCGCGATCGCGAAGGCTACGTGCAGGTGGTGTGCGACCCGGACCGGGTCGAGATGTTCAAGACCGCCGAGGACGTGCGCAACGAGTATTGCGTGCAGGTCACCGGCCTGGTGCGCGCGCGGCCCGAAGGCACCACCAACGACAAGCTCAAGAGCGGCCAGATCGAGGTGCTGTGCCACGAGCTCAAGGTGTTGAACGCCTCCGTCACGCCGCCGTTCCAGCTCGACGACGAGAACCTCTCCGAGACCACGCGCCTGACTCACCGGGTGCTCGACCTGCGCCGGCCCTACATGCAGAACAACCTGATGCTGCGCTACCGCGTGGCCATGGAGGTGCGCAAGTTCCTGGATGCCAACGGTTTCATCGACATCGAAACCCCGATGCTGACCAAGAGCACGCCCGAGGGCGCGCGCGACTACCTCGTGCCCAGCCGCGTGCACGATGGCCACTTCTTCGCGCTGCCGCAGTCGCCCCAGCTCTTCAAGCAGTTGCTGATGGTGGCGGGTTTCGACCGCTACTACCA
>CAZFOT010000341.1:2391-3022 GCA_964520365.1 uncultured Hydrogenophaga sp. | reverse complement strand
CACCGACGGCTGGGAATCGGCGCTGAAGAACACGCTGCGCCAGGCGCCCGACGTGATCCTGATGGGCGAGATCCGCGACCGCGAAACCATGGAGCACGCGATCCAGTTCGCCGAGACCGGCCACCTCTGCCTGGCCACGCTGCACGCCAACAGCGCCAACCAGGCGCTGGACCGCATCATCAACTTCTTCCCGGAAGAGCGCAGGCCGCAACTGCTGATGGACCTTTCGCTCAACCTGCGCGCCCTGATTTCGCAGCGGCTGGTGCCCAGGCAGGACAGCAAGGGGCGGCACGCGGCGGTCGAGATCATGCTGAACTCGCCGCTGATCTCCGACCTGATCTTCAAGGGCGAAGTCGCCGAGATCAAGGAGATCATGAAGAAGAGCACGCAGATGGGCATGCAGACCTTCGACCAGTCCCTGTTCGAGGCGTTCGAGTCCCACCTGATCACGCTGGAAGACGCACTGCGCAACGCCGACTCGCTCAACGACCTGCGGCTGCAGATCAAGCTCAACAGCCAGCGCGCCAAGACCATCGACCTGGCCTCGGGCACCGAGAATTTCGCCATTGTTTGACGGCTGAGAAAAGGCATCCGGCAAGAATGCGTGCGCTCAAAATCATTCCAATCTTCA
>CAZFOT010000341.1:0-2381 GCA_964520365.1 uncultured Hydrogenophaga sp. | reverse complement strand
CACCGAGCACATGACTATCATTTGACACCCCCCCGCGCCGCGCCTGCGGCGCGTCACCCCCCAGGGGGCAATGCCCTGCGGCCCGGCGGAGCCGGTTCCGCGGCATTTCTTGACTTGAAAGCACTTCTCATGAACAGCATTGCTGAACGCACCTACGAATCCACCCCTGTCCGCCGCGTTGCCTTCATTGGCCTGGGCGTGATGGGCTACCCGATGGCCGGGCACCTGGCCCGGGCGGGGCATGCCGTGACCGTCTACAACCGCAGCCCCGCCAAGGCGCAGGCCTGGGCGAGTGAATTCGGCGGCGCGCACCAGCCCACGCCGCGCGAAGCGGCCCAGGGTGCCGACATCGTCTTCGCCTGCGTGGGCAACGATGACGACCTGCGCGCCATCACACTGGGCGCCGACGGCGCGTTGGCCGGCATGGCGCCAGGCAGTGTCTTCGTCGATCACACCACCGCCTCGGCCAATGTGGCGCGCGAACTCCACACGGCCGCCAAGGTGCTCGGGCTGTCGTTCGTCGACGCGCCGGTCTCGGGCGGCCAGGCCGGCGCGCAGAACGGCGCGCTCACGGTGATGTGCGGCGGCGAAGCGACCGCGTTCGACGCGGTCAAGCCGGTTGCAATGGCGTTTTCAAGGGCCTTCACGCTGATGGGCGAGAGCGGCGCAGGCCAGCTCACCAAGATGGTCAACCAGATCTGCATCGCCGGGCTGGTCCAGGGCCTGTCGGAAGCCATTGCCTTCGGCCAGAAGGCCGGCCTGGACGTGAACCAGGTGCTCGACGTGATCGGCAAGGGCGCCGCCCAGAGCTGGCAGCTCGACAACCGCGGCAAGACCATGGTGGCCGACAAGTTCGATTTCGGCTTTGCCGTGGACTGGATGCGCAAGGACCTGGGCCTGGTGCTCGACGAAGCCAAGCGCAACGGCGCGCGCCTGCCCGTGACCGCGCTGGTGGACCAGTTCTACGCCGACGTGCAGGCCGCCGGCGGCAACCGCCTCGACACCTCCAGCCTGATCAAGCGGCTGCGTTGACCCTGTTGCCCACCACGGGGCCGGCGCTCGGTCTCGGTCACCGGGCGTCGGTCGGCCCGCTGGCCGGGGCCTCCGGCTTGGCAGGGGGTGGCGTGATGCGTGCCAGCTCTTCCTCGCTGATGATCTCCAGCACCCTCACCACGCGGCGCACGCCTTGCGTGTTGCGCGTGATCTGGGTCGCGCGATCGGCCTCGCGCTGGGTGACGCGGCCCATCAGGTAGACCGTGCCGCGCTCGGTCGTCACCTTGAAGGCGGGCGTAGAAATGTCCTTGGCATCGACGAACGAGGCCTTCACGCGGCCCGTCACCACCGTGTCGGCGGCGCGCTCGCGCATGGTCGGGCTGTTGGTGATCTCGAGTTCGTTCTGCACCGCCGACACGTTTTCGACCTGGGAGGCGATGTCACCGATCAGCGTCTTGTCGCGCTCGCTGGCCACTTCGCCGGTAAGCAGCACGCGGCGGTTGTAGCTGGTGACCAGGGCACGGGCGCGGGAACCCACCTGGTCGCTGATGCGGTTCGAGGCCTTGAGCTCGATGGCCTGGTCTTCGAGCTGGGCGCCGGAGGTGCGCCGGTCGCTGGCCACCAGGGCGCCGGTGACGGCGGCCCCACCCATCAGCAGCGGCGCACACGCGGACAGCGTGACCACGGCCATCAGCGAACTCACGGCCATGGCCAGCAGACGGCGGCGCTTCGCGAAAGAAAGGCTTGTCGGGTTCATGAAGGGATCTCCAGTTCGTTGTTGAGCACCTCGGGCAGGCCCAGCAACTGGGCGTCCACACCGTCGCAAATGCAGTGCAACACCAGGTGGTGCACTTCCAGGATACGGGCCGGCAGGTCGTGCGCCACGCACACATGCACGTCGGTGTCGCGCAGCAGGGACGCCAGCCGGCCTCCCCGCGCGCCGGTCAGCGCCACCACCGTCATCTCCCGCTCGTGGGCGGCTTCCACCGCCGCCAGCAGGTTGGCCGCGTTGCCCGAGGTGGAGAACACCAGCAGGGCGTCGCCCGCCTGGCCGAGGGCGCGCACCTGCCTGGCATAGATCGCGTGCGGGTCGAAATCGCTCGCGATGCCGGTGAGCACGGCGGCGTCGGCCGACAGCGAGAGCGCGGCCAGTTCGGGGCGCTCGCGGTCGTAGCGGCCGACGAAGCAGGCCACGAAATGCTGCGCGCTGGCGGCCGAGGCGCCGTTGCCGCAGGCCAGCACCTTGCCGCCGCCGGTCACACTGGCCAGCACGGCACCGGTGGCCGCCTCGACCAGGGGCGCCAGCGACTGGGCGGACTGGTACTTCAGATCCGCGCTGTCGATGAACTGTTGCTGGATGCGTTGGAGCAGCATGGCGCGATCATAGC
>CAZFOT010000340.1:0-3038 GCA_964520365.1 uncultured Hydrogenophaga sp. | reverse complement strand
AGCTTTCGCCACTACCCCCTCAAGATAGCGTGTCTACCAATTTCACCACGTCGGCTGGGTCTGCATTGCCGGCACGCGAGGGAAGGTGCGTGCCTTGCTGACAACCCATAGAGTTTACCCTGAAACGCCCCCTCTTTTTGGGAGCCGCCGGGCTTTTTCGCCTCGGTCCCGCAGGCCGCACACGGGCCGCTGGGCCCGCGATGCGGTTGCGGCGAAGTCGGTTTACCGGCCCGGAATCTGGGCCGCGCCGGCATCCGGTTCGGCAGGGCTGGCCGGCGTCGCCGGGGCGGGTACAGCGGAAGAAGCCGGCGGCGCGTCGCCCGTGCCGGGAATCTGCTGGGCGGGCACCGCCACGCCTTCGAGCACGCTGCCCGAGCTGGGCGCTTCGCGCAGGTTGCCGAAGTAGGCCAGGCCCAGCGTGCAGCCCAGGAACACCGCGGCCAGCACGCCGGTGGAACGCGACAGGAAGTTGGCGCCGCCGGAGGCACCGAACAGGCTGGCGGAACCCGCACCGCCGCCGCCAAACGCCGCGCCGGCGTCGGCGCCCTTGCCATGCTGCATCAGGATCAGGCCGATCATGGCCAGCGCGGACAGGATCTGCACGGTCAGAAGGGCTGTCAACAGTATGTTCATCTTCAACTCCAGAAACAGTGCGCCTCGACAGGAGGCGCCAGGAAAGGGGGCATCAGCGGCCGGCCGCTGCAATGCTCAGGAAATCGGGCGCCTTGAGCGAGGCACCGCCAATCAGGCCGCCATCGATGTCGGGTTGTGACAGCAGGCTCGCGGCGTTGGCCGCGTTCATGCTGCCGCCGTAAAGAATGCGCATCCGCTCGGGGTGTTCGGTGGCCGCGGCGAGTTGCGCGCGCAACACCGCATGCACTTGCTGCGCCTGTTCGGGCGACGCGGTCCTGCCGGTGCCAATGGCCCAGACGGGTTCGTACGCCACCACGATTTCGCTCGTGCAATGCGCGACCGCGTGAATGACTGCGGCCAGTTGCCGCTTGACGACCGCCTCGGTCTGGCCGGCTTCGCGCTCTTCCAGCGTTTCGCCCACGCACACGATGGGCGTGATGCCCGCGGCCAGCGAGCGCTGCGCCTTGGTGGCCACCTGCGCATCGGTTTCGCCATGGTATTGCCGGCGCTCGGAGTGGCCGACCAGGCAATAGCGGCAGCCGAAGTCGCGCAGCATGGCCGCGCTGACCTCGCCGGTGTAGGCGCCCTGCTCGTGCGCGGAAACGTCCTGGGCGCCGAGCGCGACGTCGGCACCGGCCAGCAGGGTCCGCACCTGCGCGAGATACGGCGCGGGCACGCACAGGGCCACGTCGGCGACCGCTCCCCCGGTGGCCAGGCCATCGAGCACGGCCTTCACCAGCGCCTCGTTGGCCGCCAGCGAGCCATTCATCTTCCAGTTGCCAGCAATGAGCTTCTTCATCTGTTTGTCTTCCTGCTCAGGACCACGACAGGACCAGCTTGCCGACGTGGCGGTTCGACTCCATCACTTCGTGGGCGGCCGCGGCGTCGCTGGCCGCAAACACCTGATGGATCACCGGCTTGATGCGCCCGCTGGCCAGCAGCGGCCAGACGTGTTCGCGCAGCGACCGGGCAATGGCCGCCTTGAAGGCCACCGGGCGCGGGCGCAAGGTGGAGCCGGTGATGGTCAACCGGCGGCGCAGCACCATGCCGGCGTTGATCTCGGCTTTCACGCCGCCCTGCACGGCAATGATCACCAGGCGGCCGTCCTCGGCAAGGCAGTCGAGTTCGCGCGCCACATAGGGGCCTGCCACCATGTCCAGCACGACATCGACACCCCGGCCGTCGGTGACATCGGCCACAGCACGCACGAAGTCCTGTGTCTTGTAGTTGATGGCGTGATCCGCGCCCAGCGACAGGCAGGCGGCGCATTTCTCTTCGCTGCCGGCGGTGGCGATCACGCGCGCGCCCAGGGCCTTGGCCATCTGGATGGCGGTGACGCCGATGCCGCTCGTGCCGCCCTGGACCAGCAGGGTCTCGCCGGGCTGCAGGCGCGCGCGGTCGAACACGTTGCTCCAGACGGTGAAGAAGGTCTCGGGCAATGAAGCGGCGGCGATGTCGTCCAGACCCTCGGGCACCGGCAGGCATTGGTCCACGGGCGCCACGCACCAGGCGGCGTAGCCGCCACCAGCCACCAGCGCGCACACACGGTCACCCGCCTTGAATCCGGCGGCCGCCATGGCGGCTTCGTCGCCGGATTCGATGACGCCGGCCACTTCGAGTCCCGGAATGTCGGACGCACCGGGCGGCACGGGGTAGTTGCCGGTGCGCTGCAGCACGTCGGGGCGGTTCACGCCCGACGCGCTCACGCGGATCAGCACCTCGCCCGCAGCCGCGACCGGCACCGGGCGTTCGCCCAGGCGCAGGACATCGGGTGCACCGAACGCGGTGATCTCGACCGCTTTCATGCCAGACACCGCCATGCCTTACGGCTGCGGTTGCTGCGCAGCAGCTTCCGCGCCGTTGCGTTCAGCCAGCACCTTCATGGACAGCTTCACGCGGCCTTTTTCGTCGGTCTCCAGCACCTTGACCTTGACGATCTGGCCTTCGCTCAGGTAGTCGGTGACCTTCTCCACGCGCTCGTGCGCGATCTGGCTGATGTGCAGCAGGCCGTCCTTGCCGGGCAGCAGGTTGACCAGGGCGCCGAAGTCGAGGATCTTGGTGACCGGGCCTTCGTAGACCTTGCCCACTTCCACCTCGGCCGTGATCTGCTCGATGCGGCGCTTGGCCTCGTCGGCCTTGGCGCTGTCGGTGGAAGCGATGGTGATGGTGCCGTCCTCGTCGATGTTGATCTGGGTGCCGGTTTCCTCGGTCAGCGCGCGGATGACGGAACCGCCCTTGCCGATCACGTCGCGGATCTTCTCGGGGTTGATCTTCATGGTGAAGAGCTTGGGCGCGAAGGTGGAGACTTCGGTCTTGGCCTCGCCCATGGCTTCCTGCATCTTGCCCAGGATGTGCATGCGCGCTTCCTTGGCCTGGCCCAGCGCCACCTGCATGATTTCCTTGGT
>CAZFOT010000339.1:0-3040 GCA_964520365.1 uncultured Hydrogenophaga sp. | reverse complement strand
GAAGCCGCCGACGCAGCCTGCTCCCGCCTTGGCGCCGTCGAATCCGCGGCCGTCGACCAGCAGCTTCGCGCCTTCCTTTTCCCCGGCCTCGATGTAGCCGGTGATGCGCTGGTGCGCCGCGGCGGTGACGATGGGGCCCATTTCAGCTGCCAGGTTGGTGCCGTTGAGCACCTTCAATGTTTTCGTGCGTTCGATCAGTTGGGGCATGATCTTCTCGGCCACGTCGCCCACCAGCACCGCCACGCTGATGGCCATGCAGCGCTCGCCGGCCGAACCGTAGGCCGAGCCGATCAGCGCGTCCACCGCCTGGTCCAGGTCGGCATCGGGCATCACCACCATGTGGTTCTTCGCGCCGCCCAGGGCCTGCACGCGCTTGCCGTGGTGGGCACCGGTCTCGTAGATGTAATTGGCGATCGGCGTGGAGCCCACGAAGCTGACGGCCTTCACGTCCGGGTGCACCAGCAGCGCATCCACCGCTTCCTTGTCGCCCTGCACCACGTTGAACACGCCCGCGGGCAGGCCGGCCTGCTGGAGCAGATCGGCCAGGAAGAGCGAGGCAGAGGGGTCGATCGGGCTGGGCTTGAGCACGAAGGTGTTGCCCGCGGCGATGGCCACCGGGAACATCCACATGGGCACCATGACGGGGAAATTGAACGGCGTGATGCCGGCCACCACGCCCAGCGGCTGGCGCAGCGTCCAGTTGTCCATGCCGGTGGAGACCTGGTCGGTGAAATCGCCCTTGAGCAGTTGCGGGATGCCGCAGGCGAACTCGATGATGTCGATGCCGCGCGAAACCTCGCCCTGCGCGTCGGTGAACACCTTGCCGTGCTCGGCGGTGATCAGGCGCGCCAGGTCGTCCTTGTGCTGGTTCACGAGTTCGAGGAACCTGAACATCACGCGCGCGCGGCGGATCGGCGGCGTGTCGGCCCAGGCCGGGAATGCGGCCTGGGCGGCGGCCACGGCGGCGTTCACGTCCGCCCCGTTGGCCAGTGCGACGCGGCCGGTGACGGCGCCGGTGGCGGGGTTGAACACGTCCTGTGCGCGGGTGGCGCTGCCGGCGTGGCGTTCGCCCTGGATGAAGTGGCCGATGGCGGTGGTCATGGTGGGTCCTGGCAGTAGGGGAACAAGAAAGAAGAAAAAGGCGACCGAAGGCGCCAACACCGGGCCAGTGTAGGAACAGGATTTCACCGATACAAGGCCTGGATACTGAACGTATTGTTCAATTTAGTGAACAATCACCCCATGAACGAACAGAAGATCCACGAACTCTGGGGCCACTTCCACTGGCTGACCGTGCTGGCCCAGCAAGGCAGCTACACCGCGGCGGCGGCGCGCCTGGGCGTGAGCAAGGCGGCGGTGAGCCAGCGCATGGCCGAGCTGGAGCGCATGGCCGGCATTGCCCTGGTGCAGCGCACCACGCGCAGCGTGCGCCTGACCGAGGCCGGCCAGCGGCTGGTGGACGACACCCGGGCTTCGTTCGACCACATCGCGCAGTGCTTTGCCCAGGTGCGCGACGCGGCAGGGGCCCCGCGCGGCCTGCTGCGGGTCACGGCGCCGGTGGCGTTCGCGCGCCAGCAACTGGTGCCGCGGCTGGCCGGTTTCCTGCGGCAGTACCCCGAGGTGCGGCTGGAGCTGGACCTGTCGGACCGCCTGTCCTCGCTCGCCACCGAAGGCTTCGACCTGGCCATCCGCCACACCGCCCACCCGCCCGACACCCACGTGGCCTGGACGCTGTGCGCCACGCGCTCGGTGCTGGTGGCCAGCCGCGCCTACCTGCGGCGCCACGGCACGCCGCAAACGCCCGCCGACCTGGCGCGGCACAACTGCCTGCACTACCCGCGCTCGCAGGAAGCGCCGGCATGGACGCTGGAGGCACGCTGCGGCGAGCGCGCCACGGTGCGGGTGTCGGGCTCGCTGGCCGCCAACAACAGCGAGGCGCTGCGCGACGCGGCGCTGCAGGGCCTGGGCATCGCCCTGCTGCCGGATTTCAGCGCGCAAGGCGCCTTGCAAGCCGGAAAACTGCTGCCGGTGCTGGCCGGCTGGACGCCCGTGGGTTCGTTCGCCGGGCAGTTGTACGCCATCCGCCCGTACTCGGCGCACGTGCCGCTCGCCGTCGGCGCGCTCGTGAACTACCTCAGGCAGGTGCTGGCCGGTGGCTTCGATTTCCACCGGGAGGAAGACGGCATCAACCCAGCAGCCGCTTGAGTGCTTCCTGGTACTTGGCCGCCGTCTTCTCGATCACCTCCCTGGGCAGGCGCGGTGCGGGCGGCGTCTTGTCCCAGGGTTTGCC
This sequence comes from uncultured Hydrogenophaga sp., assembly GCA_964520365.1. Lineage (GTDB taxonomy): Bacteria > Pseudomonadota > Gammaproteobacteria > Burkholderiales > Burkholderiaceae_C > Hydrogenophaga. The sequence continues at coordinate 750 of CAZFOT010000339.1, read as the reverse complement.
GCCGACCTGGGCGGTTTCCAGCCAATCGCGCAGGAACTGCTTGTCGTAGCTGGGCGGGTTCTGGCCCTCCACGTAGCTCTCCAGCGGCCAGTAGCGCGAGCTGTCGGGCGTGAGCACCTCGTCCATCAGCACCAGGGTGCCCCGGGCGTCCAGGCCGAACTCGAACTTGGTGTCGGCGATGATGATGCCTTTCTCCAGCGCGATGGCGGCGGCTGCCTTGTACAGCGCGATCGACACGTCGCGGATCTGCGCGGCCAGATCGGCGCCGATCATGGCCACGGTCTGCTCGAAGGTGATGTTCTCGTCGTGCTCGCCCATCGCCGCCTTGGCCGCCGGGGTGTAGATGGGCTCGGGCAGCCGGGAAGCGTTCTGCAGCCCCTCGGGCAGCGGCACGCCGCACACCGACCGGCCCTCCTGGTATTCCTTCCAGCCGCTGCCGGCCAGGTAGCCGCGCACCACGGCCTCCACCGGGATCGGCTTCAGGCGTTGCACGAGCATGGAACGCCCCTCCACCTGGGCCACCTCGTCGGCCGAAACCACGCTCTCGGGCGCCTCGCCGGTGAGGTGGATCGGGCAGATGGCAAGCCCCTTGGGGCCGAGCTTGTCGAACCAGAACAGCGAGAGCTGCGTGAGCAGCCGGCCCTTGCCCGGGATCGGCTCGCCCATGATCACGTCGAACGCGCTGATGCGGTCGGAGGCCACCATCAGGATGCGGTCGTCGCCCACGGCGTAGTTGTCGCGCACCTTGCC
>CAZFOT010000338.1:0-3047 GCA_964520365.1 uncultured Hydrogenophaga sp. | reverse complement strand
CCCCGAGGGGGCTGGCCTTGCTTGGGGCGGCCCGGCGCTGCGGCCTTCTCGCCGCATGTCGCCCCGCGATGCGGGCGGCGTGTGCGACACTGCCGGCCTTCCATGAGCATGAAGCCCCTCGCCCTCTGGCCTGCCGCGGCCCGCGCCCGCGTCCACGGCGTGCTGACCGACGTCGACGACACCCTCACGACGGACGGCGCGATCACGCCCGATGCGCTGGACGCGCTGCACCGCCTGCGCGCCGCGGGCCTGCCGGTGTTCGCGATCACCGGGCGGCCGGCCGGCTGGAGCGAAGCCTTCGCCCTGGCCTGGCCGGTGGACGCGATCGTGGCGGAGAACGGCGCCGTGGCGCTGTGGCGCGGCGATGCGGGCGAGTTGCGCCGCGATTACCTGCAGGACGCCGCCACGCGCGCGGCCAACTTCGAGAAGCTGCAGGCCGTGGCGCAACGCGTGCTGCGCGAGCTGCCGCAGACCCGCTTGGCCACCGACAGCCCCGGGCGCGAGACCGACATCGCGATCGACCACAGCGAGTTCGCGCACCTGGACGAGGCCGACATCGCGCGCGTGGTGGCGCTCATGAAAAGCGAAGGCCTCAACGCCACAGTCAGTTCGATCCACATCAACGGCTGGATCGGCGATCACGACAAACTCGCCGGCGCGCGCTGGATCGTGCGCTCGCGCCTGGGCCGCGCGCTCGATGACGAGCTCGACCACTGGGTCTACGTCGGCGACTCGACCAACGACGCACGCATGTTCGGCCACTTTCCGCACAGCGTGGGCGTGGCCAATGTCGCGCGCTTCCTGGACGCCTTGCCGCACCGGCCGCGCTACGTGACGCCCGGCGAGCGCGGCGCGGGCTTCGCCCAGGTGACCGACGCGGTGCTGAGCGCGCGGACCTCCCCGACCACATGAGCGCCGCGCCGGGCTGCCCCAAGCAAGCTGGCTACCGCTTGGCGGGACAGGCCGCAGGCCGAAGGGTGCACCAGTGAGCGAACACCCGCTACCGCCGCGCCACACCGGCGCCGCCATGCCGCCGGCGCGCCCGCCCGGGCAGGCCCGGCTCGGCCTGTTCGCGATCTTCGGTTCCACCTTTTTCGAGCTGGTGGGCTACTTCATGCTCGCGCCGCTGCTGTTGCTGCGCCTCAGGGGCGGCGGCGAGTCGACCGCGCTGGCCGGCCTGTTCGCCGCCAGCGGCTGGCTCGGCATCTTCCTCATGACGCCGTTCGCCTCGGCCATCACGCAGCGCCTGGGCCGCCGGCCCACGCTGTGGCTGGCGGCGCTGATCCCGGTGGCCGCCACCGTCGGCTTCGCGTTCACGCCGCTGCTGGGGCTGTGGTTCGTGTTCAAGATCGCCGCCGGCATGGCCTCGGGCCTGCGCTGGGTGCTGGCCGAGGCCGTGGTGGCCGAGTTCTCGCCACCGGGGCAGCGGGGTCGCTACGTCGGTATCTTCGAGACCATGGTGGGCGTCACCTTCGTGATCGGCCCGCTCGTCCTGGCCGGGGTCGGTGCCGACAGCGACGCGGCGCTGTGGATCGCGCTGGGCTTCATGGTCATCGGCCTGCTCTGGAGCCTGCTCATTCCCCGCCTGCCGGCCGCCGCCGACGCGCACAGCGCCAAAGTGGGCCTCTCGGGCGTGTGGCACGCGCTGCTGGCACACCCGCTGATCATGACGGTGGGCTTCGTCGGCGGCTTTTTCGAGAGCGGCCTCACGTCCATCCTGCCGCTCTACGGTCTGGCGCTCGGCCTGGGCGCCACGGCAGCGGCCTTGCTGGTCTCGGCCAGCGGCCTGGGCAGTGCGCTCATGATGCTGCCCGCCGGCGTGCTGGCCGACCGCATGGCGCACCACCCGCAGCAGCGCTGGGGCGACGGGCGCGAAACCCGTCTGAAGCTCATGCGGGTCTGCGCTCTCATCACCCTGCTCGCCACCCTGGTCATTCCCTTCGTCGCCGCCACGCCCTGGCTGGCCGCGCCGGTGGCCTTCCTGTGGGGCGGCGCGGGTGGCTGCCTCTACACGCTGGCGATGATCGACATCGGCTCGCGCGAGGAAGGCATCACCCTCGTCAACAGCACCGCCGTGCTGGTGCTGTCCTACACGCTGGGCGGCGTGCTGGCGCCCGCGCTCGGCGCCGCGGCGCTGCAGTGGGCACCCACGCTGGGTTTCCCCGCGCTGCTGCTGTCGGTCGCCGGCCTGGGCTGGTGGCTGTTGAGAAGGCCCGCAACGGCCTCATCTGCAGGAACCCCACGGGGTTAAGCTGCTCCCACGAGGCCGGTTCCCCACCCCAAGCGAAAGGACTCCCCCATGGCCATCCCCTGGCTGGTTGCCCTGAAAGTGATCCCCTGGGGCGACGTGATCGAACACGCGCCCAAGGTGCTCAACGCCGCGCGCAAGCTCATGGACCGCCAGCCGGCGCCGCCGGCGGTGGCACCATCGCCCGCACCGCTGGACCTGGGCGATGCCCCGCCCAGCCTGGGCGAGCTGAAGAACCGCCTGATCGAAGCCCGCCAGTTGATCGACCAGCAGGCCGCGGTGCAGGCGCAGATGGCGCAGACCCTGGCCGAACTGGCCGAGCAGAACGCGCGCCTGGTGGGGGCGGTGGACGTGCTGCGCAAGCGCACGCGCATGCTGCTGTGGGCGGTGGCGCTGCTGGCGGCCGGCGGGGTCTGGCTGTTCGTGCGCTGAGGCGGGTCAGGCCCGCGCCAGCACCGGCCCGAGCACGCGCCCGGTGTGCGTGTCCAGGCGCACCACCTCGTCCGGTGGCGCGGCGGCCACGATGCGCCCGCCGTCACCGCCGCCCTCGGGGCCGAGGTCGATGATCCAGTCGGCCTCGGCCATCACGTCCAGGTCGTGTTCGATCACCACCACGCTGTGGCCGCCGTCCACCAGGCGGTGCAGCACGCGGATGAGTTTTTCCACGTCGGCCATGTGCAGGCCCACCGTGGGTTCGTCGAGCACGTAGAGCGTGTGCGGCGCCTTCTGGCCGCGGCGCGTGACGTCGTCGCGCACCTTGCTCAGTTCGGTCACCAGCTTGATGCGCTGCGCCTCGCCG
>CAZFOT010000337.1:0-3057 GCA_964520365.1 uncultured Hydrogenophaga sp. | reverse complement strand
ATCGTGCGGCAGGAAATCGTGCTGGCGATCATGGGCGGCATCTTCGTGGTGGAGGCGCTCTCGGTCATGTTGCAGGTGACCTATTTCAAGTACACCAAGCGGCGTTTCGGGCAGGGCCGGCGGCTGTTCCAGATGGCGCCGCTGCACCACCACTTCGAGAAGAAGGGCTGGAAGGAAACGCAGGTGGTGGTGCGTTTCTGGATCATCACCATGCTGTTGTGCCTGGTGGGCCTGTCCACCCTGAAGCTGCGGTGAGCTGGCGATGAACGACCTTCAAGACCAACACGTTCTCGTCCTGGGCCTGGGGCTTTCCGGCCTGGCGATGGCGCGCTGGTGCCTGCGGCACGGCGCGCGCGTGACCGTGGCCGACACCCGCGAGCATCCGCCGCAGCGCGACCAGCTCGCCGGCGAATGCCCGCAGGCGGTGTTCGTTTCTGGTGCGCTCGATGCGGCCCTGATGGCTCGCGGCGAATGGACCCTGATCGCCCGCAGTCCGGGGCTGGCGCCGGCCGAACTGCACGCGGTGCGCGAGTGGGCGCAGGCGCATGGCGTGGCCGTGCGGGGCGAACTCGAGTTCTTCGCGCAGGCCCTGCGCGACCTGTCGCTGCGCGAGCGCCTGCCCTATCGGCCCAAGGTGGTGGCCATCACCGGCACCAATGGCAAGACCACGGTGACGTCGCTGACCAGCCTGCTGCTGCAGCGCGCCGGCGTGCGGGTCGCCACCGCCGGCAACATCGGGCCCAGCCTGCTGGACGTGCTGTCGGCCGCGCTGGATGCCGAAGCAGTGGCGCAGGCCGAGGACGATGCGCGGGCGGCCGAAGAGGCGGCCGCGGTGGAGGTGTCCGAGGCAGCCGAAGCCGATGCTCCGATGGCGGCGGTCGCTTCCGAAGCCGACGCGTCCGAAGAAGCTGCTTCAGAAACCGAAGACGGTGAAGGCGACGGCGATGAGGGCGAGGGCGAGCCGGTGCTGCTGGTGCCACCGCCGATCGGGCCCGAGCAGCCCAGGCACCTGCCCGCCGTCTGGGTGATCGAGCTCTCCAGCTTCCAGCTCGACGGCGTCTCGGGCGGTTCCTGGGATGGCGTGCCCACGGCGGCCACGGTGCTCAACCTCAGCGAAGACCACATCGACTGGCACGGCTCGTACGCCGGCTACACGCAGGCCAAGGCGAACGTGTTCGGCGCCCAGGCCCTCATGCTGCTCAACCGCAACGACGAGCAGGTCATGGCGCTTCAGCCGCCCCTGGTGACCGTGAAGGTGGGCGGACGCAACCGCCAGCAGCCGGCGCGGCCCTATGCCACCTTCGGGACCGACGCGCCGCTTCGTCCCCAGGATTGGGGCATCGAGGCCGCCAGCGGCATGGCGTGGCTGGTGCGCGCGCTGGCGGTGGACGAGACGCGCAAGCGCGGCCGTGCGGCAGACGAGGCCGAAGAGATCTATTACCAGCGCCTGATGCCGGTCGATGCCCTGCGCATCCGCGGTCGCCACAACGCGGCCAACGCGCTCGCCGCCCTGGCCCTGGCCACCTCCACCGGCGCCGCGCTCGGCCCCATGCTGCACGGCCTGCGCGAATACCGGGGCGAACCGCACCGGGTCGAGCCGGTCGGAATCATCGACGGCGTCGAATACTTCGACGACAGCAAGGGCACGAACGTGGGGGCCACGCTGGCGGCCGTGGAAGGCCTGGGCGCCGAGCGCAGCGCCGGGCCGTCCCAAGCAAGCGAGGACCCCCTCGGGGGGCAGCGAGGACACGAAGTGCCGAGCGTGGGGGTTGTTGGTCAGCGGCGCCTGGTCGTCATTCTCGGCGGCGACGGCAAGGGACAGGACTTCGCGCCGCTGGCTGCCGCGCTGGCCCGTCATGCGCGCGCGGCCGTGCTGATCGGGCGCGATGCCCCGCGCATCCGCGAGCAGGTGGGCGACGCAATGGCCCAGGCCGCGTTGCCGGTGCTCGATGCCGGCAGCCTGCCCGAGGCCGTGCGCGTGGCCGCAGGGCATGCGCGCGCGGGCGACGCGGTGCTGCTGTCGCCGGCCTGCGCCAGCTTCGACATGTTCGACAACTACGTCCACCGGGCCCGCGTGTTCGTGGACGCGGTGAGCGGCCTGGCCAACGAGCGGGGCGTGAGCCTGGAGGGGGCGCACTGATGGCCACCGCACGCAAACGCACGGCCGCCAGGGCGATGGAAAAGCCGTCGTGGCTGGCCCGGCTGCTGGGCTCCGACCTTGCCGGCGCGCTCGCTGGCGGCGGCTCCCGCGACGGCCTGCCGGTGCGCCTGTCCAACCGCACCTACTCGGGTACGCGCAATCTGGCGGTGCGCGAACTCGGGTTCGACCAGCCGCTGCTGTGGGTGGTGGTGACCATGCTGGCCTGGGGCTTGGTCATGGTGTACTCGGCCTCGATCGCGCTGCCGGACAACCCGCGCTTCGCCAGCTACACCCACATGCACTTCGTGGCCCGGCACGGCCTGTTCATCGTGATCGGTGTGGTGGCGGCCACCATGGCGTTCCAGTTCCCCATGAAGACCTGGGAGAGCCTGGCGCCCTGGCTGTTCGCGGCCGCGCTGGTGCTGCTGGTGCTGGTGCTGTTCCCGTTCATCGGCAAGGGGGTCAACGGCGCGCGCCGCTGGATTTCGGTGGGCATCATGAACTTCCAGCCCTCCGAACTCGCCAAGCTCGCGGTGCTGCTCTACGCGGCCGACTACATGGTGCGGCGCATGGAGGTGAAGGAGCGCTTCTTCCGCGCGGTCGCGCCGATGGCGGTGGCGGTGGCGGTGGTCGGCATGCTGCTGCTGGCCGAGCCCGACATGGGTGCCTTCATGGTGATCGTGGTCATCGCCATGGGCATCCTCTTCCTGGGCGGCGTGAACGCGCGCATGTTCTTCCTGATCGCGCTGGTGGTGGTGGGCGCGTTCGCCCTCATGGTCATGATGAGCGACTGGCGGCGCGAGCGCATCTTCGCCTACCTGGACCCCTGGAGCATGGAGCACGCGCTGGGCAAGGGCTACCAGCTCTCGCATTCGCTGATCGCGTTCGGCCGGGGCGAGATCTTCGGCGTGGGCCTG
>CAZFOT010000336.1:0-3061 GCA_964520365.1 uncultured Hydrogenophaga sp. | reverse complement strand
CATGGACGGCACCTGCACCGGCGAGCACGGCATCGGCCTGCACAAGCAGGGCTTCCTGCTCGACGAGCTGGGCGATGCGCCGGTGGCGTTGATGCGGCAGATCAAGCACGCGCTGGACCCGCACAACCTCATGAATCCGGGCAAAGTGTTCGCTTTCTGAGCGTGGAACCCACATGAAAACCCTCATCCACTGGTACTTCAAAGCCCTCGAAGCCGTCATGGTGCTGTGCCTGGCCGCCATGTGCGTCATGGTGTTCGGCAACGTGGTGCTGCGCCACGTGTTCGATTCGGGCATCAACACCTCGGAAGAACTCTCGCGCTTCATGTTCATCTGGCTCACCTTCCTGGGCGCCATCGTGGCCATGCGCGAGGGCGGCCACCTGGGCATGGACATGGTGGTGCGCCTGCTGCCCGGGCGCGCCCGGCGGGCCGCGTTGCTGCTGGGCCAGGCGCTGGTGCTCGCCTGCTGCGGCGTGCTGCTGTGGGGCCTGATCCTGCAGCACGACATCAACGTGGCCAACATCGGCCTGGTCACCGGCATGTCGCTGGGCATCGTCTATTCGGTGGCCTATCTGTGCGCCGCCTCGATCGGGGTGATGGCCGCCTTCAACATCGTCCGCCTGCTGCGCGGCCAGGACCTGCCCGATCCGCAGATGTCCGAAACCGTCTGAGCCCCATGATCGTCCTCATCTTCGTTCTCGCGCTGCTCGGTGCCATGGCCCTGGGCATGCCCATCGCGTTCGCGCTGATGGTCTCCAGCCTGGCCATGATGGCTTACATGGACATTTTCAACGCGCAGATCCTGGCGCAGAACATGCTGTCCGGCGCCGACAGCTTTCCGCTGATGGCGATTCCGTTCTTCGTGCTGGCCGGCGAGCTCATGAACGCCGGCGGCATCTCGCGGCGCATCGTGGCCGTGGCCGGCGCCTGGGTCGGCCACTTCAAGGGTGGCCTGGGCTACGTGGCCATCTTCGCCTGCGTCATCATGGCTTCGCTCTCGGGCTCGGCCATCGCCGACACCGCGGCGGTGGCGGCGCTGCTGATCCCCATGATGCGCAAGGCCGGCTACGACATGCCGCGCGCCTCGGGCTTGATCGCCTCGGGCGGCATCATCGCGCCCATCATCCCGCCCTCGATCGGCTTCGTCATGTTCGGCGTGGTCGGCAACGTCTCCATCACCAGCCTGTTCATCGCCGGCATCGTGCCCGGCCTGCTCATGGCGCTGGCGCTGGTGGGCACCTGGATGTACCAGGCCCGGCGCGACAACATGCCGCGCGGCGAGAAGGTGTCGATGCGCGAGCGCTGGTCGGCCACTTTCGCGGGTGTGTGGGCGCTGCTGCTGCCGGTGCTCATCGTCGGCGGCCTGAAGGGCGGCTACTTCACGCCCACCGAGGCGGCCGTGGTCGCGGTGTTCTACGCCGTGTTCGTCGGCTTCGTGGTGTACGGCGAACTCAAGGTCTCGCAGCTCTACGCGCTGCTGCTGTCGGCCGGAAAGACCTCGGCCGTGGTGATGTTCCTGGTCGCGGCGGCGCAGGTCACGGCCTGGCTGATCGCGGCCGCCAGCATCCCGATGGTGGTGGCCGACATGCTGCAGCCGCTGGTGGACTCGCCCACGCTGCTGCTGATCGTGATCATGCTGCTGGTCATCGTGGTGGGCACCGCGCTGGACTTCGCGCCCACCATCCTGATCCTGGTGCCGGTGCTCATGCCGGTGATCCGCATGGCCGGCATCGACCCGGTGTACTTCGGCGTGCTCTTCATCATGAACAACGCGATCGGGCTCATCACGCCCCCCGTGGGCACGGTGCTCAATGTCGTCTGCGGGGTGGCGCGCGAGCGGCTAGAGGCAGTGATCCGCGCGGTCATGCCCTACATGCTGGCGCAGCTGGGCGTGCTGTTCCTGCTGGTGCTGTTCCCGCAGATCGTGCTGGCGCCGCTGCGGTTCCTGACGCGGTGAAGGTGCTTCACCTCCACCGCACGGAGCCCTCACCCCGACCCTCTCCCGCAAGCGGGAGAGGGAGAGAAGACCCGCAACGAGCGAAGCAGCGCAAAGTCCAGGGGCACCGAAGGTCCGGCTCTGCCGGCCCAAGGGTGCCGTCCCCCCTCCAAGCGCCGGAAGGGCGCGCCAGGGAGGGGGGAAGCCGCGTCAGCGGCGCAGGGGGGTGTCCCGCATAGATGTTTCGGTAATAAGCAACCAAATATCCATTCGTTCCCTTTCGTATCGAATCCTCACATGATTCGGGCCATCTTCAATGGCACTCGAAAGGAACCCCATGCAAACCCGCCGTCATCTGATCCAGGCGCTCAGCGTGCTCTCGCTGGCTTTTTCCGCGACGCTGGCCCAGGCGCAGCCCGCCGCAGTGACGCTGCTCAATGTGTCTTACGACCCGACGCGCGAGCTCTACGTCGACTACAACGCCGCCTTCGTCAAGCACTGGAAAGCCAAGACCGGCCAGGACGTGACCATCAAGCAGTCGCACGGCGGCTCGGGCAAGCAGGCGCGCTCCATCATCGATGGCCTGGACGCCGACGTGGCCACGCTGGCGCTGGCTGGCGACACCGATGCGCTGCACGCCAACGGCCAGTGGATCCCGAAGGACTGGCAAAAGCGCCTGCCCCTCAACAGCTCGCCCTACACCTCGACCATCGTGCTGGTGACGCGCGCGGGCAACCCCAAGAACATCAAGGACTGGGACGACCTGATCCGCCCCGACGTGAAGGTCATCACGCCCAACCCCAAGACTTCCGGCGGCGCGCGCTGGAACTACCTGGCTGCCTGGGAATTCGCCAAGCGCAAGTACGGCGGCGACGCCAAGGCGCAGGAGTTCGTGGCCAAGCTGTACGCCAACGTGCCGATCCTGGACACCGGCGCGCGCGGGTCTTCCGTGACCTTCGCGCAGCGCAACCAGGGCGACGTGTTCATCAGCTGGGAGAACGAAGCCTATCTGCTGGAGAAGGAGTTCGGCAACAAGGTCGATTTCGTCTACCCCTCGCTGTCCATCCTGGCCGAACCGCCGGTGACCGTGGTGGACAAGAACGTGGACAAGAAGGGCACGCGGGC
>CAZFOT010000335.1:0-3080 GCA_964520365.1 uncultured Hydrogenophaga sp. | reverse complement strand
ACCCCAACGTCTACGGCATCGACATGCCCACGCGCGAGGAACTGGTGGCGCACGGCCGCACGGTCGACGAGGTGCGCGAGAGCATCGGCTGCGACGCGCTGATCTACCAGGACGTGGACGCGATGAAGCAGGCCATCGGCTCGCTCAATCCCAGGCTCAGTGGTTTCGATGCCTCCTGCTTCGACGGGGTGTACGTCACCGGCGACATCACGCCCGAGGACATCGCGAACCTGAACCAGGGGCGCGACCAGGGTGCGGAGGACGCCGAGGACACCTCGCGCCTGGCCTTGCCCAACCCGAGCTGAGACACGGCCCGACCGGCCACGAAAGCCCCATGAACCAAGACCGATCCCTGCCCCCCGGCCTGCGCCCCGAGACGCTGGCCGTGCGCGCCGCCATCGAGCGCAGCCAGTACGGCGAGAACTCGGAGGCGCTGTACCTCACCACCGGCTTCGTCCAGCCCGATTCCGAGACCTCGGCGCAGCGCTTCGCCAGCGGCGAGGGCTACACCTACGCCCGCACCTCCAACCCCACCGTCACCAGCTTCGAGCAGCGGCTGGCGGCCATGGAAGGCACCGAGGCCGCCATCGGCACCGCCAGCGGCATGGCCGCGATCCTGCTGATGATCATGGGCCTGCTCAGGGCCGGCGACCACGTGGTGCTGTCGCGCTCCATGTTCGGCTCCACGCTCAACCTGTTCGCCAAGGAGTTCGGCAAGTTCGGGGTCGAAACCTCCTTTTGCTCGCAGACCGACGTGCAGGAGTGGCGCGCGGCCGTGCGGCCCAACACGAAGCTGCTGTTTGCCGAAACGCCCACCAACCCGCTCACCGAGGTCTGCGACATCGCGGCGCTGGCCGACATCGCGCACGGCGCCGGCGCGCTGCTGGCGGTGGACAACGCCTTTGCCACACCCATCCTGCAAAAACCCACGCTGCTGGGCGCCGACATCGTGATGCATTCGGGCACCAAGTACCTGGACGGGCAGGGCCGCGTGATGGCCGGCGCGCTGTGCGCCAGCCACGAACTGATTACCGGCAAGTTCGCGCCCATCGTGCGCACCGCCGGCATGGTGCTCTCGCCTTTCAACGCCTGGGTGGTGCTCAAGGGCCTGGAGACGCTGGGTATCCGCGTGAAGGCGCAGTGCGAGAACGCCCTGACGCTCGCGCGCTGGCTGGAGGCGCAGCCGCAGGTGGCGCGGGTGTACTACCCGGGGCTGCCTTCGCACCCGCAGCACGAACTGGCGATGCGCCAGCAGAACGGACTGGGCGGCGGCGTGTTGAGCTTCCAGTTGGCCGGCGACACGCCCGAGGCGGCGCGCGCCAAGGCCTTTCACGCCATCGACAGTTGCCGCCTGCTGTCCATCGCCACCAACCTGGGCGACACCAAGACCATCATCAGCCACCCGGCCTCCACCTCACACGGGCGCCTGAGCGAAGAGCAGCGCCAGGCGGCCGGCATCACGCAGGGCACGATCCGCCTGGCCGTGGGCCTGGAACACCCCGAAGACATCCAGGACGACCTGCTGCGCGGGCTGTCCGGCCTCTGATCGCCAGAACCCTTGCCAACCCCATGACCGTCCGCACCCGCTTCGCACCATCGCCCACCGGCTTCATCCACCTGGGCAACATCCGCTCCGCCCTGTATCCCTGGGCCTTCGCCCGCGCCAACGGTGGCACCTTCATCCTGCGCATCGAGGATACCGACCTGGAACGCTCCACGCAGGCCTCGGTCGACGTCATCCTCGAAGGCATGGCCTGGCTGCAGCTCGACCACGACGAAGGCCCGTTCTACCAGATGCAGCGCATGGACCGCTACAAGGCGGTGCTGGCCCAGTTGCAGGCCAGCGGCCACGTCTATCCCTGCTACATGAGCGTGGAAGCGCTCGACGCCTTGCGTGAGCGCCAGATGGCCGCCAAGGAAAAACCCCGCTACGACGGCACCTGGCGGCCCGAACCCGGCAAGGTGCTGCCGCCCGTGCCCGAAGGCGTCCAGCCCGTGCTGCGTTTCAAAACGCCAAAGGACGGTGTGGTCGGCTGGGACGACAAGTGCAAGGGGCGCATCGAATTCCAGAACAGCGAACTGGACGACCTGGTGATTGCCCGCCCCGACGGCACGCCCACCTACAACTTCTGCGTCTGCGTGGACGACATGGACATGGGCATCACCCACGTCATCCGCGGCGACGACCACGTCAACAACACGCCGCGCCAGATCCACATCTTCGAGGCGCTGGGTGCCCAGGTGCCCGTGTTCGCCCACCTGCCCACGGTGCTCAACGAGCACGGCGAGAAGATGAGCAAGCGCAATGGCGCCAAGGCGGTCACCGAGTACCGCGACGAAGGCTACCTGCCCGACGCCATGGTCAATTACCTGGCCCGCCTGGGCTGGAGCCACGGCGACGACGAGATCTTCAGCCGCGCCCAGTTCCTCGAGTGGTTCGATCTGGACCACCTGGGCAGCAGTGCCGGCCGCTTCGACGAAGCCAAGCTGCGCTGGGTCAACGCCCAGCACCTCAAGGCCATGGACAACGCCGCGCTGGCTCCCCTGGTGGCCGAGCAACTGGCGCGCCGTGGCGTGCAGGCCGACGAGCGCCTGCCCGCCATCTGCGGCCTGTTCAAGGACCGCTGCGACACCACCGTGGCGCTGGCCGACTGGGCGATGCCGTACTACACCGACGTGGTGCCGGCCGAGGTCGAGCGTGCGCAGCACCTGACCGAGGCCATCCAGCCGGCCGTCGCCTCGCTGGCGGACAAGCTGGCCGAGTGCGCCTGGGACAAGGCGGCCATCTCCGCCGCGATCAAGGAAGTCATCACCGCCCACGGCCTGAAAATGCCTCAACTGGCGATGCCGGTGCGCGTGCTGGTCATGGGGACGGCGCAGACGCCCTCGCTGGATGCCGTGCTCGAACTGCAGGATCGAAAAACCGTTGTGGACCGCCTGCGAAATCGATGAAAAATGTCCTATAATCTGAGGCTTGCTGATTCGCACCGAGTAGTGACTTGCGAGGCGTGAATCGACAAACCCTGTGGGGGTATAGCTCAGCTGGGAGAGCGCTTGCATGGCATGCAAGAGGTCAGCGG
>CAZFOT010000334.1:0-3098 GCA_964520365.1 uncultured Hydrogenophaga sp. | reverse complement strand
GATGCTGCGGCCCACGTCATGAAGGATGTCCACCGCGGTCACGCGGTTCTCGCCGGTCAGGGTGTCGATGGCGACTTCGGTGCAGGCGGCGCCGTAGGCGAAGTAGTAGAACGGCCGGCCGGTGAGGGTGACCTTGTCGTAGTGGATCTTGGGCGTGCGGTAGAAGCCGTCGCTCCAGAGCTGGATGCGGTTGGCGTAGGCGGCGCCCACCACGTCCTCGAACCGGCGCATGCCCTTGGGCGTGACGACCTGTCCGCCCTCGAAGCGCACCGCGCCGGCACCGCAGCCGTCGAGCCCGGCCACGAAGGCTGCCAGGTTGTCGCGCACGTTGCGCGCGGCGAACTGCGCGGCGCGGCCGTTGAGGTCGGTGCCGCTGCTGGCGGCGGTGGCGCTGGCGTTGGGCACCTTGCTGGTGTCGGCCGCGGTGCTCAGCACTTTCTCGAACGGCACGCCGAGTTCGTCGGCCACGATCTGCGCCACCTTGGTGTTCAGGCCCTGGCCCATTTCGGTGCCGCCGTGGTTCACTTGTACGCTGCCGTCGGTGTACACGTGCACCAACGCCCCGGCCTGGTTGAACAGCGTGGCGGTGAAGCTGATGCCGAACTTCACCGGGGTGAGCGCGAGGCCGCGCTTGATGACAGGGCTTTTTGCGTTCCACGCCGCGATCTGCGCGCGCCGTTCGCGGTAGCGGCTGGTTTCGGCCAGCGTGGTGATGAGCGGTTCGAGGATGTTGTCCTCCACCTTCATCTGGTAGTGCGTGACGTTGCGGCTTTCGATGCCGTAGAGGTTGCGCAGCCGCACGTCCAGCGGGTCCAGGCCGAGCTGGTGCGCGATGTCGCTGAGGATGCGCTCGATCACGATCACGCCCTGCGGGCCGCCGAAGCCGCGGAAGGCGGTGTGGCTTTGCGTGTTCGTCTTGCAGCGGTAGGAACTGATCGCCACGTCTTCCAGGAAGTAGGCGTTGTCGGCGTGGAAGATCGCGCGGTCGGCCACCGGGCCGGAGAGGTCGGCGCTGAAGCCGCAGTTGGCCAGCATCTCCAGCTCCAGCCCGCAGAGCAGGCCGCTGTCGTCGAAGCCCACGCGGTAGCGGTAGGCGAAGGGGTGGCGCTTGCCGGTGATCAGGAAGTCGTCGTCGCGGTCCAGCCGCAGCTTGACCGGGCACTTGAGCCGGTTCGCCGCGATGGCGGCCCACACCGCGAGATGGCCGGCCTGGGTTTCCTTGCCGCCGAAGCCGCCGCCCATGCGCCGGCACTCCACCGTCACGGCGTGGTTGCCGAGCCCCAGCGCGTGCGACACCCAGTGCTGCACCTCGCCGGGATGCTGCGTGCTGGTGTAGACCCACCACTGGTTCTGCTCCAGCGGCATCACATAGGCGATCTGGCCTTCCAGGTAGAAGTGTTCCTGGCCACCGACCTCGAATTCGCCTTCGAGCGTGCGCGGTGCGCGGGCCAGGGCCGCCGCCGCGTCGCCGCGTGCCACATGGACCGGCGGCAGCACATAGCGCTGCTTCGCGTGCGCTTCCTGCGGCGTGAGCACGGGCGGCAGTTCCTCGATGTCGAACTTCACCAGGCGCGCGGCGCGGCGCGCGGTCATCGCGTCGTCGGCCACGATGAGGCCGGCCACCTGGCCGAGGTGCTGGACCGTGTCGCGCGCGAACACGGGCTCGTCGTGCGCGAAGGCGGCCAGCACCGCGTCGCCTGGGATGTCGCCCGCTCCGACGAAGGCGCGCACGCCGGGTACGGCCAGCGCCGCGCCGGGGTCGATGCCTTTCAGGATGCCGTGCGCCACCGGCGAGCACACCGGCGCGGCGTGCAGCGTGCCGCGCACTTCGGGGATGTCGTCGATGTAGGTGGCCGCGCCGGCCACCTGGGCGCGCGCGCTTTCGTGGTGGCGCGGCGCGCCCGCGGCGCGGGGGCTGCTGGCCACGAGCTTGAGTTCCGGGGCGTTCATTCGGCCACCTCCATGAGGCTTTCCAGGTTGATGCCTTGATGCCCCTGGCTCTCCAGCCAGAAGCGCCGCAGCAGGTTGCCCAGCACGGTCTGGCGGTAGTGGGCGCTCGCGCGCATGTCGCTGATGGGCTGGAACTCGGCGTGCAGGGCGCCTGCGGCGGCCATCACGGTGTCGGCCGTCCAGGGCTGGCCGAGCAGGGCGGCTTCGGTCTGGCGGGCGCGCACCGGCGTGGCGGCCACGCCGCCGGCGCCGATGGAGACCTGCCGCACCACGCCGTCCCGCACGGTCATCCGGATGGCCAGGCAGACGGCGGAGATGTCGTCGTCGAAGCGTTTGCTGATCTTGTAGACACGCATGAATTCGGGGGAGCCACCCTCACCCCCGCCCTCTCCCGCCAGCGGGAGAGGGAGTGAGGTCACTTCGTTGGCGGAGCCGCGTGTCTTGCCCCCTCTCCCGCTGGCGGGAGAGGGTTGGGGTGAGGGCGCGACTGGCCGCGGCACCTTGATCCAGCACAGCAGCTCGTCCGGCTTCATCACGTTGGTGCGGTAACCGGTGTACAGCGCCTCCAGCCGGATCTCGCGGTGGGCGATGGCGCCGCGCTTCACGTTCCAGCGCATCAGCACCACGCTGGCGCCCAGCGCGATCAGCAGCGGCATGGAGTCACCGATCGGCGAGCCATTGGCCACGTTGCCGCCCAGCGTGCCCGAGTTGCGCACCGGCAGGCCGGCGAAGCGCTGCGCGAAGGTCTGGAGCTGCGGGCGTTCCTGCACCAGAGCGGCGTAGGCCTCGGTCAGCGTCACGGCCGCGCCGATGGCGATGTGGTGCGGGTAGGTTTCCACGCGGCGCAGTTCCTCGGCGGCGGTCACGTCCAGCACCTGGCCGAAGCGCTTGTGCATCTTGGTGACCCACAGGCCCACGTCGGTGCAGCCGGCCACCACCTGGGCTTTCGGGTGCGCGGCGCGCTGCTGGAGCAGGGTGGCGAGCGAGGTCGGACGCAGATAGGCCGCGCCGTCGGACTTCTTCTGGTTCAGTGCCTGCAGCGCCGCCACGGTCGCGGCCTCGTCCACGCCGCAGCCGGCGGGCAGCGGCAGATCGCCCATCCGCTGCACCGGCTACCGGCCCATCCTCGACGCGGCGCAGCAGATGGG
>CAZFOT010000333.1:0-3103 GCA_964520365.1 uncultured Hydrogenophaga sp. | reverse complement strand
GTCACGCCGGGGGTCGCGGGTTCGAGCCCCGTCCACTCCGCCAAGTTTCATGTGGTTCCATGTAGTCTCATGGAGTCCCAAGTTGACCCAAAAAGGGCCGCTGCAAATCTGCAGTGGCCCTTTTCCTTTTCGGCCCACCAAGTCTCATGCTGTCCCATCGAATCCCGGGGGTTGGGATACCAGTTCTACTCCCAAGTCCTCCTCCAACACGTCGGCTAAGGTGTTGATCTGGAAAGGATTTTCGGATAGTCATTCGATATGACCCCCGGCAGGACTGTTGAAGGACGCCTATACCAGCGTGTTGATGAGGCTGAACTTCGTTAAGAATGGTCATGATGGCGACGCGGCTGATCCTGCCGGACACATCATCGATCGCGCTTGACAAGCTTCCCGGCGTGGATCCCGCTGGCTATGCAGGGCTGGAAGACGGGGTGGATTGGCACTGGGACCGGATTCTGGCCGGAGCGGCCTTGTCCACAATGCTCGGAGTGGGAGCCAGTTGTTCGGCGCTTTGCTGCTCGCTCTGTGCTTGGGCCAGTTGGTTGAGCAGCCCATCGCGCTCTTTTTCTAGTCCGATCAGGGCCTGGGTCACGGCCAACTGGCTGGCCATGGCCGCCGCCTCCAGCTGGTTTTTGAGATCCTGGATTTCGGCATCCTTGTTGGCCGCACTGGGCGAGCACGAGCTCGGGGTTGTTCCTGGCGGCGAATTCGTCTTGGCTCGTGCCGTTGCTGCGTCGTCGGCGTTTCCGCCAGTGTTTCCGCCACTGAAGCTGGAGTCGGACGAGTACGCGCCTGCACTTCCGGTCGACTACGTCACGCTGACCGATGGCGGCATCTACGACATCCGCGCCTGGATCGAACAGCAAGGACGCGGCAACTCGATCACAGGGTGATCTGCGTTCTCGTAGCAGCACTGGTCGCCGCCTGAGAGCGTTCGCACACCGGTGCGACTGGAATGAGACTGTAGTTCGACCTGAGTGCGAGCGAGGCGCTTCTTGGAAGCGCTTGAACTGCGAAGCTCCAACTGAATACGACTACAGTCGTGGTGTGGTCGTTCTTCTCTCCTGCTGCCCTACGACCACCAATCGTGGTTGACGTAGGATTTCATCCATCAAACCGACAGGATCTCACTCCATCTGCAAGGCCGTATTCCACACGCCACAGGGCGACATGTTCACTGCATGCCCGATTGCGAGCAGTTGCGGCCTGCTATCGAACGCTACGGGTTGCAGCGACGCATCGACTTTTGCGTGGGTGGGACGTTGGTGATTCATTCTTTTGCCGACCCCCGTCTCGGGTGCGAAGATTTGCCCTTGGGACGGGCAACATGTCATCTCCGCCAAAGCTGTTAACCCCCACCGCAACCCCCGTCTGGGGGCGAGATTTGATGGCGTGCGATGAAACGAAGTGAGGCGATACTTGTGCGCTTGCACTTGTTTCTGCTCAAATTGTGGCATTGACTGAAACGACGCGACACCCCAAACCCGCAGTCGTCCACTCCGCCAATGAAATCAAAGGTCAGCAGGTTAGCGCTTGCTGGCCTTTGTGCTTTGGTACTCCAAGATTTGGAATAGGTTTCAGCGCACAGGCGCCATGTGCCCGAATTCCTTCTTCAGGTGATGGCGCCCGCCAGTCGCCAGCCCCCGGCGCCGATCAGTCGGGCCGCAGCGCGAGCATGCTGGTGCGCAACCGATGCAGCACCTGCTCGGCGGTGTTGCCCAGCAGTTTGCCGGCGGCGCCGGTGCGGCCCACGGTGCCCATGACCACCATGTCCGCCTTCAGCTTGGCGGCAATGCTGGGCAACAGGCGATCCGGTGGCCCTGCCTTGATGACGATGTTCTCGGCGGGGATGCCGTGCTCGCCGGCCAGGGCCGCGAGCGAGGCGCCCAGTTTCGCGCGCGTGCGGCGCTCCAGGGCTTCGATGTCGATCAGGTCGAGGTCCCTGGCCACGGTGGACACCGGAATGACATAGGCCACATGGACCCGCGCGCCCAGTGCCGCGCCCAGATCGGCCGCGGCCGAGAGTACCTTGCGGTTCAACCCGACCTGGACCGGGTCGGTCGAGCCGGCATCGATCGCGGCGAGGATGCGCTGGCTCTTCTTGCGCTGTCGGTTGTCGGCGATCAATACCGGCACCGGGCAGCGCCGCAGCAATTGCCAGTCGGTGGGGGTGTAGAACAGGTTCTCGCTGCGATGGCCGGCTTTCACGACCAGGTCGATGCCGTCGCGCGCGACGGCATCGACGACCCAGTCCACGATGTCCGCCGCCCATGCGACCTCGATGCGCGAGCGGCCGCCGCCAGGCAGCAGCTTGGCGACACTGCCCTTGAGCCATCGGCGTTTGTCCGCCAGCAAGGCGCGCTGGAGCGTGGCCGCCGCCGTCGCCGAGAGCACGCCGGGCTCCGCGGCGGCGTGCTCGTGCACGAATCCCACGACATGCAGGCGCCCCGTGGCGGCTGGAAGCAATTCGATTGCGGCGCGCGCGGCGAACTGCCTGGGGTCGTCCTGGTCCGCGATCACCAGGATGTTGTCAAGCTTCATGGTAGGTACGGTGCCCGGTTGGGCAATATCCCGCCTAAGATGAGCGCTGGCCGTGCGATACGCCGCAGCGACGCGGGAGCACAGCGCGTGAACCGTGATACTAACAGCTGGCCTCGGATCGCCTGAGGCCGGTCGCAGCGGCGTCGCACCGGGTGCGCGCCGGTTCCGAGGGAGTCACCTATATCTATGAGATCGGCGCGCCGACGCGGCGCGCAGGGATCGGTTTTGTCGAGGAATGGATGAGTCAGTCAAGCTTTGCCGGTGCATTCCTGCAGAATTTCCTGGGCAATTCGCCGCCTTGGTACAAGCACACCATCATTGGCTTCCTGGTGCTGAATCCGGTCGTGTTCGCCGTCAGTCCGTATGTCGCGGGCTGGCTGCTGCTGTGCGAGTTCCTGTTCACGCTGGTCATGTCGATGCGCTGCTACCCGCTGCAGCCGGGCGGGCTGCTCGTGATCGAGGCGGTCGCGATCGGCATGACGACGCCGCAGGCGGTCTACAGCGAGGTGGTCCGGGGGTTCGACGTGATCCTGCTGCTGATCTTCATGGTGGCGGGCGTCTT
>CAZFOT010000332.1:0-3136 GCA_964520365.1 uncultured Hydrogenophaga sp. | reverse complement strand
TCGGACGACAGATCGACGAGGCGCGCCTCCAGCGTGGCGGTGCGCCCGAGGATGTCCTTGGCCTTGGCGGTGTCCTGCACGCCGGGCAGTTGCACCACGATGCGGTCCAGCCCCTGCTGCTGGATCACCGGCTCGGCCACGCCGAGTTCGTTGATGCGGTTGTGCAGCGTGGTGATGTTCTGCTTGAGCGCCTGCTCCTGCACGCGGCGCGTGGCCTCGGGCCGGATGGACAGCACCAGGATGCCGCTGCCGGCGGTGTTGCCTTCGGCCACCTGCAGGTCGGGGAAGTTGTCGCTCACCAGGTTGGTCACGGCGGTGCGGGTCTCGGTATCGCGCACGCGGACCTCGACCGTCTGGCCGCTGCGTCCGATGCCGCCGTGGCGGATGTTCTTCTCGCGCAGCGCCAGGCGCAGGTCGCCGGTGAAGGCGTCGGCGCGGCGCTCCAGCGCGCCGGGCATGTCCACCTGCAGCATGAAGTGCACGCCGCCGCGCAGATCGAGGCCCAGGTACATGGGCGAGGCGCCCAGGCTGGCCAGCCATGCCGGGGTGCGCGGCAGCAGGTTGAGGGCGACCACGTGGGTCGGATCGGCCGGATCGGCGTTGAGCGCGCGGTCGATCGCGTCGCGCGCCTTGATCTGGTCATCGGTGGTGTCGAAGCGCGCGCGAACCGAGTTGCCCTCGAACTGGATCAGCGAGGCGGCAATGCCCTGCTCGGCCAGCACCTGCTCGACGCGCGTGGCCGTGCCGCCGTCCACGCGCACCGACACCTTGCCGGCGGAGACCTGCACGGCCGGTGATTCGCCAAACAGGTTGGGCAGCGCGTAGATCAGGCCGATCAGCAGCGCCACGACGAGGAGCGCGTACTTCCACAACGGGTAACGGTTCATGGTGAGATCGGGCCGCGCGGGCCTTCATAAAAAGTCGGAAGGATGCCGCCGCCGGCGCCGCGCGCCGGCTGGCGCGGGCGAGTGTGCGCGGCATCCATGGTGGGGGCCGTGCTCAGACGGCCTTGAGCGAGCCCTTGGGCAGCACCTGCACCACGGCCGAGCGCTGCATCTGGACTTCCACGCCATCGGTAAGTTCCACGCCGATGTAGGCCTCGCCGATCCGGGACACCTTGCCCAGCAGGCCACCCGCAGTGATCACTTCGTCGCCCTTGGCGAGCGCCTCGACCATGGCCTTGTGCTCCTTCTGCCGCTTCATCTGGGGGCGGATCATCACGAAATACAACACCACGAACATCAGCACCAGGGGCAGCAGTCCCAGCATCGTGGACTGCGCGTCGCCGCCGGCGGCTTGGGCGTAAGCAGAGGAAATGAACACGGGCAATCTCCAACAGGTTCGATTCAGAAAGACGCCGAAGGCCCGGGAGGGTCTTCGGGAACCCGCCCGGGCATCGGGTCGCAACATGGGATTGTATGCCGCGCCAACCCGGGCGGCAGGGGCCAGGGCGCCTTCAGGCTGCCTGCGCCGCGCCCTGGTTCGGCTGGCGCCATTGCGCCATCAGCGCCGCCCAGCGGCCGCGAGCGGCCGCGAGGTTGCGCGCCTTGACGTGCCCGAACCCCTTGATCTGCTCCGGCAGGCGGGCGATGTCCAGCGCCAGCGCGTGGTTGCCCGCGTCGAGCTGGGCGAGCAGTTCCTCCAGGCAGGCGCGGTATTCACCGATCAGGGCGCGTTCGGTGCGCCGCTCCTCGGTGCGGCCGAACACGTCCAGCGCGGTGCCGCGCAAGAACTTCAGGGGAGCCAGCAGGCGGAACGCGGTGAACATGAAGGGGCCGAACTTGCGCTTGAGCAGTTCGCCCTTGTCGTTCTTCCTGGCGATCAAGGGCGGCGCCAGGTGCACCTTGAGCTTGAAGTCGCCTTCGAACTGGCTGGCCAGACGGGCATGGAACGCCGCGTCGCTGTGCAGCCGGGCCACTTCGTACTCGTCCTTGTAGGCCATGAGCTTGAACAGATTGCGCGCCACCGCCTCGGTCAGGCTGGACTTGCCCAGCGGCGCTTCCCGTTCGCGCACGCGCTGCACGAAGGCCTGGTAGTCGGCCGCGTAGGCGGCGTTCTGGTAGCCGGTGAGGAATTCCACGCGGCGCTGGACCAGGCTGTCCACGGTTTCGCGCTTCTTGAACTGGATCACCTGCGCGCCGGCCGCCGCCGGCGAGAGCAGCTCGGCCAGCGCCTCGGGATCGTGCGCGGCGCGCCGGCCCCACTCGAAGGCGGCCTTGTTGTTCGCCACGGCCACGCCGTTGAGTTCGATGGCGCGCATCAGCGCGGCAAAGCCCAGCGGCACCCAACCCTTCTGCCACGCATAGCCCAGCATCATGGGATTGGTGTAGATGGTGTCGCCCATCAGGCGGCTCGCGGCGGCCTCGGCGTCGAACACGCCCACGGCGTCATCGCCCAGGCTGTGCTGCAGCGCGTCCACGCAGGCCTGGGCCGGGTTCTGCCAGTCGGGGTTCCTGACGAAGGCGGCCGTGGGCGTGGCGCTGGCGTTGAGCGCCACGTGGCTGCGCCCGGCGCGCAGACGCTGCCAGGTTTCCTTGTGCGCGGCCACGATCGGGTCGCAGCCGATCACGAGGTCGGCCGACGCGGCCGAAACGCGGGTGGTGCGGATGGCGTCCTGGTGCGAGCCGATGAGCACGTGGCTCCAGGTGGCGCCGCCCTTTTGCGCCAGGCCCGCCGCGTCCTGCGTGACGATGCCCCGGCCTTCGATGTGCGCGGCCATGCCCAGCAGCTGGCCGATGGTGATCACGCCGGTGCCGCCGACACCGGCCACGATGATGCCCCAGGCCTCGTCGGCGAGCACCGGCAGCGCCGGTTCCGACAGGACGCTCCCGCTCCATTCGAGCTTGGCACCGCTCTTGTCCTTCTTGCGCAACTGGCCGCCTTCGACGGTGACGAAGCTCGGGCAGAAGCCCTTGACGCAGGAAAAATCCTTGTTGCAGCTGCTCTGGTTGATGGTGCGCTTGCGGCCGAACTCGGTGTCCAGCGGCTCGACCGACAGGCAGTTGGACTGCACGCCGCAGTCGCCGCAGCCCTCGCACACCAGTTCGTTGATGACCACGCGCTCGGCGGGATCGACCAGGGTGCCGCGCTTGCGGCGGCGGCGCTTCTCGGTGGCGCAGGTCTGGTCGTAGATGAT
>CAZFOT010000331.1:0-3141 GCA_964520365.1 uncultured Hydrogenophaga sp. | reverse complement strand
GTAGAACGGCCCCATGGCCGACTGCCCGGTGCCACAGGCCGTGGGCGTGGCGCCGCGGAACAGCACCAGGCGCGGCTTGCGGTACTGCGCGCCGCCTTGCTGGAACATCTGGCCCCAGGCGTCCTCGGTGCCGCCCAGCACGGCGGCCACGAAGCGGCCCATGTCGTCGGTGGGCGCCTGCGCAGGCCCCGGCGCGCTCTGGGTCTGGGTGGGGGGCGCCATCAGGTCGCCGGCACCGCCGAGCGCGCCCAGGATGGTGATGGGGTTGATGCCGAAGATCCAGCCCGCCACCAGGGCGATCACGATGGTGCCCAGGCCGATGCCCCGGCCGCCGCCACGCCGCCCTCCGCCGCCAAACATGCCGCCACCGCCCGGCTGCGAACGGCGGTCCTCCACCTGGTCGGACTGGCGGTTGTTTTCCCACTTCATGGTCTGGTTCCTCGGGTTCGGTCGATGTTGCGCCGGCCGCAGTGATACCACGGCGCGGCACGCAGCGCCAGCCCCGCGGCATCACCCGCAGCCGGCCCGTGGCTTTCTCGCCTTCGGAATGTGAACCCCGCCCCGCCGTTGTGGCGTGCGCCCTACGGCAGCGTCACGCCACCTCGGGTTTGCAGTCGCTGGTGGGTTGCCCCTGGAAGTCGGTCCAGCAGCGGCGGCCGAAATCGTAGAGCTTGCAGCGGCGCGCGGTGTCGAAATACCAACGCCACGAGAAGCGTTGCACGATGATGCGCCCGGGCAGCGTGTTTTCCAGCATCTGCTGCGCGCCCTTGAGCTTGTACAGCGGAATGCTCATGTCCACGTGGTGCGCCGTGTGTTCCATGATGTGGTGCAGCAGCGCGCCGATGCGCATGGGAAAGGTCAGGTGCACCGTGGTGGACACGAAAGGCGCCGCCTTGGCCCACAGGGTCTTGTCGTCGTGCCACTGCACCGCCGTGTGGGTGTGGTGCACGTAGACCACGAAACCGATCATGGCGTTCCAGAACAGGAACGGCACGGCGAACCCCATACCTACCAGCATCGCCACCGACTGGCCTGTGGCGACGGCCGCCGCGACCAGCCCGACGATCCACAGCACGGCGGTGGCGCTGACGAACACGCCGTCCCACACGAATTCGCGGCGGCGCGTGCCCATGTAGGTCTTGCGCGGAAAGAACATGCGCAGCCACCACATCTCGACCAGGTAGTAGAACGCCGGGCCCCAACCGCTGCGGTAGAGGCGTTCGAGCGCGCGCCGGCCCGGCGGCAGTGCGTCGAATTCGGCCTTGGTCAGCGGCGCCCAGACGAAATCGACCCCCTTGAGGTTGGTGTAGCCGTGGTGCACCACGTTGTGCCCCACTTCCCACAGGCTGTAGGGCGTGAGCGAGGGGATGAACGCGATGCGCCCGAGCAGGCGGTTCAGGCCTCGGTGCGGGGTGTAGCTCTGGTGGCAGGCGTCGTGGCCGATGATGAACAGGCGCCCGATCATGAAGCCCGCCGCCAGGCCGCACAGCAGCTTGGCCCACCAGGCCGCCAGCAGCACGGTGCCGGCAATGAGCGCGGCAAAAATGACCCAGTCCAGCGCCAGCAGGGCGATGGCGAGCACGGTACGGCGTTCGACGATCGGCGCAAGCCAGCCGCGAATGACCTTGCGGTGCGGCAGCGGCTGTCCTTCGGGAACGGGTTCGGGGAGCGTGAAGGCAGGGGTTTGGCGTGACATGGGCCGGGATACTAACAGCCGCGCGCACCGCAGGCTCGACCCGGGGCGACTCAGGGATTCCACCATATTTCTCGCAGGGCTTTTCGTGGAATATGCAATTTACTGCATTTTTCGGAGTGCGGTCGCCGAGAGAAATGAATTTCAACGCTCATTTCTCGAAGCATTCCACCATCCATGTAATTTACTGCATGCGGCTGCATGAAACCGCTGCGGGATTCGCGCCATGCGCCTTCAGGGAGACATCACGATGCGGCACAGGTTCTGGATTTCCATCGCACTCGGCTTCATGGCGCTGTGCGCGCACGGCGCCGAACTGGTGATCGCGCAGGTGGCGCCGTTCAGCGGCCCGCTTGGCGCCAATGGCACGGCCAACTACGTGGGCGCCAAGGCCTATTTCGACCAGGTCAACGCCGAAGGCGGCATCGGCGGCCACACGATCCGGCTGGTGCGCGAAGACGACCGCTACCTGCCGGATGAAACCGTGCGGCTGCTCAAGACGGTGGCGCAACGGGACCGGCCCCTGGCCTTCATCAACCTGCTGGGCTCGGCCAACGTGACGGCCGTCCTGCAGGACCGCACGCTGGAGCAACTGGCGGTTCCCGCCGTGGGCATCACCCCGGGTGCGGACAGCCTGCGCAACCCCGGCAGCCCGTGGATGTTCCACATCCACGCGGGCGACAACGCACAGGTCCGACGCATGCTCGCCCACCTGGCCACGGTGGGGGTGGGCAAGGTCGCCATCGCCTACCAGGACATCCCCTTCGGCAAGAGCGGCGTCGCCTTCGCCGATGGGATCGCACCCGGCCTGAAGCTGACCATCACGGAACGGGTGGCCGTGCCGCTGGCCGCGGAGGACCTCAAGCCGGCCGCGAGCCAGCTCGCCCGATCGGGTGCGCAGGCCTACCTGATGATCCTGGCGCCCAACAGCGGCGCATCCCTGATCCGCGACGTGCGCCAGTCGGGCGACGGCACGCCCATCTACGGCATGTCCTACGTGCCGGTCAAGGGCATCATCGACAAGAGCAGCCTCGATGCGGCGGTGGGGGTGGCGCTCGCCCAGATCACACCCAACCCCTCGTCATCCACCTCGGGGCTGACGCGCGGGTTCCACGACACGATGAGCCGCTACGCGCCGCCGGGCACCGACCACTCGCAGCTCCATCTCGTGGGCTACCTCGCGGCCCGGGTGCTGGTGGATGCCCTGCGCCGCGCCGGGCCGGCCCCCACGCCCGAGCGGCTGGCGGCCACGCTGCGCAGGACGCGCATGGACCTGGGCGGCTACACGATCGACTTCTCCGGCGGCAACGTCGGCTCCCAGTTCGTCGATATCGGGGTGATCACCCGGGCCGGCCGGTTGATGTATTGAAGCGCCGTCGCATGAAGCTCACGTCCAGAGGCACCGCGGAACCGGCTTTGCCGGGCCGCTGGTGCCGCCCCCTTGAGGG
>CAZFOT010000330.1:0-3186 GCA_964520365.1 uncultured Hydrogenophaga sp. | reverse complement strand
GCCGCCGATGTCCTTGCCCAGGCCCATGGTCAGCATGGACTTGGCGTCGTTGTAGACCTGCGAACCCAGGATCTCGCTGAGCTTGATCATCTGGCGCTTGGCGTTGGGCAGCTCCAGCGCCATCAGGTTCTTGCCGGGGATGGTCTCGATCACGCGGATGGACACCAGCGAGAGCGAGCGCGCCAGGTCGCGGCCCAGGTTGACGATCTGCGAGCCCTTCACGCCGGTGGCGGGCTCGATCTCGTAGCGCGTGATCACCGGCCCTGGCGCGGCGGCCACGACCCGCACCTCCACGCCGAAGTCCTTGAGCTTCTTCTCGATCAGGCGGCTGGTCATCTCCAGCGTCTGGCTGTCCACGCCCGCCTGGTGCGAAGGCGCGCTGTCGAGCAGGTCCACCTGCGGCAGCTTGCTGTCGGGCATTTCGCTGAACAGCGGCTTCTGGCGCTCCTTGGCCACGCGCTCGCTGCGGGGCACCTCCACCAGGGTCGGCTCGATCACCACCGGCGTGGGATGGTGCTCCTCGATCTCGACGCGCTCGACGGCCACCACCACCTCGCGCTCGCGGGCGGCCTTCTCGCCGATGCGCTGGTCCTCCACCGCCTCGCGCTTCTCGCGCCGGGCCTCGAACCAGCCATCCAGGGTATGGCCGACGACCTCGGCCCAATGGCCCCACGAGAAACGGAACACCCCGGGCAGGCACAGCACCAGCAGCGCCAGCATCACCAGGGCCGAACCGGTGAAGCCCAGCCATTGCATGGCCACGGGCCCCAGCGCGTGGCCGACCATGCCGCCCGCGTGGCCCGGCAGCAGGGACTCGACGCGGTACAGCCGGCTCCACTCCAGCACCGCGCTGGCCGACAGCAACACCAGCAAGCCCACCCAGAACAGCAGCTTGCGCGCCCACGGCCGGCGCCAGATGCGCGCCTGCGAAGAAACGTCTTCGGCGGCATCGCCGGGTTCCAGGCCCTGGTGGCCGCGAATCCACTTCGCCAGGCCCGACAGCCACGCGCGGAGCCCGATGAAAAAGCACCACCAGACCGAGAACCCGAGCAGGAAATAGCTCCAGTCGGCCAGCAGCGCGCCCAGCCGACCGCCCCAGTTGCCCACTTCCAGGCGGGTGCCGGTGGTGCTCCATGCCGGGTCGGCCAGCGAATGGCTCAGCAAGGCCAGCAACCAGAACGCCAGCGCGGCCGCGCCCAGCACCAGGCCGATTTCCTGCGTGAAACGGGACACCCCCGGCGCGGACGCGTTCGCGCGATCGGCATTGAGGGTGTTGAGTGAATAAGTCATAGGCCTCTCTGAACTCCAGAGGCAAGCTTACCCCAAGGGTGGAGCCGAGGGCTCCGCCATCAACCGAGCGAAGTCAGCCTTTCCTTGATCACCGTGCTGCCGTCTTCACGCACCTCGATGAACCCGCGCTCTTCCAGATCCTTCATCACGCGGCTCACCATCTCGCGGGACGCCCCGATCATCTTGGCCACGTCCTGGCGGGACACGCGGTCCCGGATCGTGAGCAGGCCGTCGCTGCCGGGCTGCGCGAACTCCAGCAGCGCGCGCGCCACCCGCCCGTAGACATCCATCAGCGCCAGCGACTCGATCTTGCGGTCGGCGTGCCGCAGGCGCTGAACCAGTCCCTTCATGACCGCATAGGCCATGGACGTGTTCTCCGGCAGGCAGCGGGCGAACTCCACCCGGCCCAGGATCAGCACGTCGGTCTGCACCTCGGCGCGCACCGTCGCCGAATGGGGCTGGTTGTCGATCAAGCTCATCTCGCCCACGTAGTCGCCCGGATTCATCGTGGCCAGGATCACCTCCCGCCCCCGCGAGTCCGTCGTCACGACGCGGGCGCGCCCGGTCAGCACGATGGCCAGGCAGTTGGACTTCTTGCCCTGTTCGACGATGCATTCGCCGCGTCGGAAGCGGCGTTTGACCACCGAGTCGGCCACCGCCTCGGCCTGGGCCTGCGTCAACGTTGAGAACAGGGGAACCCGGCGAATCAGATCCAGATTGGACAGGATGGACATGCGTGTATTCCTTGTGGCAAACCGCGCGGAAAGCGCGCTTTCATACAATCCAGGCGCTGCCAGCACGAATCAGCCCGATCACTCATCCGGCGGCAACGCCCGCTACTCTAAACCACCGGTTCCGGATTCGACACGGAACTTGCATCATGAAGCACTCCAAAGTACTCATTCTCGGTTCAGGACCCGCCGGCTACACAGCCGCCGTCTACGCGGCACGCGCCAACCTCGACCCGGTTCTCATCACCGGCATCGCCCAGGGCGGCCAGCTGATGACGACCACCGAAGTGGACAACTGGCCCGCCGACGTGGACGGCGTCCAGGGCCCCGACCTGATGCAGCGCTTTCTTGCACACGCCGAACGCTTCAAGACGGAGATCGTGTTCGACCACATCCACACGGTCGAGCTCTCCAGGCGGCCTTTCGTGCTCAAGGGCGACAGCGGCGAATACAGTTGCGACGCGCTGATCATCGCGACCGGCGCCTCGGCCAAATACCTCGGCCTGCCGTCGGAAGAAGCCTTCATGGGCAAGGGCGTCTCCGGCTGCGCCACCTGCGACGGCTTCTTCTACCGCAACGAGGTCTGCAGCGTGGTGGGCGGCGGCAACACCGCCGTGGAAGAAGCGCTCTACCTCTCCAACATCGCCAGCAAGGTCTATCTGGTGCACCGCCGCGACACCTTCAGGGCGGAGCCCATCATGATCGACAAGCTGATGGAGAAGGTGGCCGCCGGCAAGATCGAGCTCAAGCTGCACAGCACGCTCGAGGAGGTGCTGGGAGACAACACGGGCGTGACCGGCGTGCGCCTGAAGAACGCGCAGACCGGCGCCACCGAGGACGTGGCGGTCAAAGGCTGCTTCATCGCCATCGGCCACAGCCCGAACACCGACATCTTCAAAGGCCAGTTGGAGATGAAGGACGGCTACATCGTGACCCGGTCCGGCCTGCAAGGCATGGCCACCATGACCAGCGTGCCGGGTGTCTTCGCCGCGGGCGACGTGCAGGACCACGTGTACCGCCAGGCCATCACCAGCGCCGGCACCGGCTGCATGGCGGCGCTCGACGCCCAGCGGTTTCTGGAAGACGCCCCCCTGCGCTGAAGTTGGGACACCCCCCTGCGCCGCTTTGCGGCTTCCCCCCTCTCTGGCGCGCCGCTTTGCGGCGC
>CAZFOT010000329.1:0-3195 GCA_964520365.1 uncultured Hydrogenophaga sp. | reverse complement strand
GCCGAGTGCCTGCGCAACATCCACCGCATCGCCGAGATCCGGCTCAACGACAAGTTCGGCTTCGAGCCCGCGCTGGGCAACCGGGTGTGGGACTGGCAGGAAGCGCTCGCCGCGCACAGCGACCCGGGGTATGCCGAAAACGATCAGCTCACGGTCACCTACCTGACCGCGGCGCACCGCGCCTGCGCCGCCGACCTGCAACGCGAGATGTCCGGCTGCGGCTTCGACGAGGTATGGGTCGATGCGGTCGGCAACGTGGTGGGCCGCTACGAAGCCGGACCTCACACCAGCCCTCTCCCAGGGGGAGAGGAAGCGAAGACACTGCTGACCGGCAGCCACTACGACACGGTGCGCAATGGCGGCAAGTACGACGGCCGGCTGGGCATCTTCGTGCCCATGGCCTGCGTGGAAGAACTGCACCGCACCAACCGCCGCCTGCCTTTCGCCATCGAGGTGGTGGGCTTTGCCGAGGAGGAAGGCCAGCGCTACAAGGCCACGTTCCTGGGTTCGGGCGCACTGACCGGCCACTTCAACCCGGCCTGGCTGGACCAGCAGGACGCCGACGGCGTCCCCATGCGCGAAGCGATGCGGCGCGCGGGACTGCCCGCGACGCCGGAGGCCATCGGCGCGCTGAAACGCGATCCGTCGAAGTACCTCGGCTTCGTGGAAGTCCACATCGAGCAGGGTCCGGTGCTGGGCGAGATGGACCTGCCGCTGGGCGTGGTCACCTCCATCAACGCCAGCGTGCGCTACGTCGGCGAGGTGGTGGGCATGGCCAGCCATGCCGGCACGACGCCGATGGACCGGCGCCGCGATGCCGCGTGCGCGGTGGCCGAACTGGCCCTGTACGCCGAGCAGCGCGCGGCGGCGGATGGCGATTCGGTGGCCACCGTGGGCCTGCTGCAGGTGCCCAACGGCTCGATCAACGTGGTGCCCGGCCGCTGCGCTTTTTCGCTCGATCTGCGTGCGCCCAGCGACGCCCAGCGCGACGCACTGGACCGCGACGTGCTGGCGCGGCTCCAGGCCATCTGCGACCGGCGCGGCGTGCGCCACACGCTGGAAGAGACCATGCGCGCCGCGGCCGCTCCCAGCGCCCCCGCCTGGCAGGTCCGCTGGGAGCGCGCCGTCGCGGCCCTGGGCGTGCCGCTGCACCGCATGCCCAGCGGCGCCGGGCACGACGCCATGAAGCTGCACGAGGTGATGCCGCAAGCCATGCTGTTCGTGCGCGGCCAGAACAGCGGCATCAGCCACAACCCGCTGGAATCCACCACCAGCGACGACATGGACCTGTGCGTGCGCGCGTTTTCGCACCTGCTCGAACAGCTCGCCGCCGAACCCAACCCCTGACGACCCACCATGACCACCCACGAACAACTCGACGCCTGGATCGACGCGCATTTCGACGAGGAACTGCGCTTCCTGCAGGAACTGGTGCGCGTGCCGACCGACACGCCCCCGGGCAGCAACGCGCCGCACGCCGAACGCACCGCCGATCTGCTCGCGGCCATGGGCCTGGACGCCGAACGGCACGCGGTGCCGGACAGCCAGGTGAAGGCCGCCGGGCTGCAAAGCATCACCAACCTGATCGTGCGCCGGCGCTACGCCGACGGCGGCCGCACCATCGCCCTCAACGCCCACGGCGACGTGGTGCCGCCCGGCGACGGCTGGACGCACGACCCCTATGGCGGCGAGATCGTGGACGGCAGGATCTACGGCCGCGCCACCGCGGTCAGCAAGGGCGACATCGCCAGCTTCACCTTCGCGATCCGCGCGCTCGAATCGCTGGGCGCGAAGCTCAGCGGCGGCGTGGAGCTGCACGTGACCTACGACGAGGAGTTCGGCGGCGAGGTGGGACCGGCCTGGCTGCTGGAGCAGGGCCTGACCCGGCCCGACCTGATGATCGCCGCCGGCTTCAGCTACCAGGTGGTGGTGGCGCACAACGGCTGCCTGCAACTGGAGGTGAGCGTATCCGGCGACATGGCGCACGCCGCCATTCCCGACAGCGGCACCGACGCGCTGCAAGGCGCGGTGCACATCCTCGACGCGCTCTACGCGCTCAACGCAGGCTACCTCGAGGTCCGCTCGGCGGTCGAGGGCATCACCCACCCATACCTCAACGTGGGCCAGATCAGCGGCGGCACCAACACCAACGTGATCCCAGGCAAGGTGGTGTTCAAGCTGGACCGTCGCATGATTCCCGAGGAAGACCCGGCCGAGGTCGAAGCGGCGCTGCGCCGCACCATCGCCGCCGCCGCAGCCAGCTACTCGCCGCCCAGGGGCGGCAAGGGCATCGAGGTGGACGTGCGCCGCCTGCTGCTGTGCCGCGCCATGCGGCCGCTGCCCGGCAACCAGCCGCTGGTGGCGGCGATCCAGAAGCACGGCCAGTCCGTCTTCGGTGAAGCCATTCCCGCCGTCGGCACGCCGCTCTACACCGACGTGCGCCTGTACGTGGAGCGCGGCATCCCCGGCGTGATCTACGGCGCCGGCCCGCGCACGGTGCGCGAGTCCAACGCCAAGCGCGCCGACGAGCATCTGGAACTCGAAGACCTGCGCCGGGCCACCAAGGTGGTGGCGCGCACGCTGCTGGATCTGCTGCAACCGGCCTGAAACACGCCGCAAACGCCGTGGCCTCGGCGGCGGCATGGGCCTGGACGCGTGACACAATGAAGCCGCATTCATGCCTTCTGGAGACAACATGACACCTGCCGAACAAGCCCTGCGCGACGCCGCCTTCGACTACCACCGCTCACCCGGCAAGGGCAAGATTTCGGTCACGCCCACCAAGCCGCTGTCCAACCAGCGCGACCTGTCGCTGGCCTATTCGCCCGGCGTGGCCTACCCCTGCCTGGCGATCGAGGCCGACCCCGCCCTGGCGGCCGAATACACCTCGCGCGGCAACCTGGTCGGCGTGGTCACCAACGGCACCGCCGTGCTCGGCCTGGGCAACATCGGCCCGCTGGCGAGCAAGCCGGTGATGGAGGGCAAGGGCTGCCTGTTCAAGAAGTTCGCCGGCATCGACGTGTTCGACATCGAGCTCGACGAAAAGGACCCGGACAAGCTGGTCGAGATCATCGCCGCGCTCGAGCCCACGCTGGGCGGCATCAACCTGGAGGACATCAAGGCGCCCGAGTGCTTCTACATCGAGAAGAAGCTGCGCGAGCGCATGAACATCCCGGTGTTCCACGACGACCAGCG
>CAZFOT010000328.1:0-3195 GCA_964520365.1 uncultured Hydrogenophaga sp. | reverse complement strand
CCGACATGGCGCCCAAGCTCGGCGGTCTGGTCGAGTTCTACCGCAGCCCCGCGCGTGTCGCGTGGACGCCGACCGGCACCAACGTGCCCGACTACCCGCGGCTGGCCCAACTGTGGTGGCAGAACGTGGCCGAAGCCGTCACGGGCGAGAAGACGCCGCAGCAGGCGATGGACAACCTGGCCGAGCAGATGGACCAGGTGATGGCCCGCCTGGAGCGCGCCGGCATGGAGCGCTGCGCGCCCAAGCTCAACCCCAAGGGCGACCCCAACAAGCACCTGAGCGACAAGGCCGCGCCCTGGAAGAAGCTGGCCAACGAAAAGCCCAAGGGAGAGACCATCGCCTACGACCAACTGCTCAACGCATGGAAGAATGGCAAGGTGCGCTGATCCGGCGCTTGTGAACCTGTAGCAACCCGCCCCTCGCGCCCATCCGGTGCGAGGGGCCAGCCCCTCCTTTCATGAACCGCGCAGAACTGCTTGCATCGCTGTCCCGGCAGCCTGTTTTTGACCTGGCGGTCGTCGGCGGCGGCGCCACCGGGCTCGGGGTGGCGCTGGACGCGGCGCTGCGCGGTTTTTCCGTTGTCCTGCTGGAGTCGCACGACTTCGCCGGCGGCACCTCGTCGAGGTCCACCAAGCTGCTCCATGGCGGCGTGCGCTACCTGGCTCAAGGCAATCTTTCCCTGGTGCGCGAGGCGCTGGCCGAGCGCGCCACGGTGCTGCGCGTGGCGCCGCACCTGGCCCAGCCCCTGCCGTTCGTCATGCCCTCCTACCGGTGGTGGCAGACCCCCTTCTATGGCATCGGGCTCAAGCTCTACGACCTGCTCGCGGGCGGCGCCGGCCTGGGCCGGACCGAGTTCCTGGGCGTGGACCGCACCCGCGCCGCGCTGCCCGGCGTCAACCCGCGCGAGCTGCGCGGGGGCGTCAAGTACTGGGACGGCCAGTTCGACGATGCGCGGCTGGCGCTGGCGCTCGCCCGCACCGCCGAGGCCGCCGGCGCGGCCGTGCTGAACTACGCCAAGGTCACGGCGATCCGCCGGCTGGCCGAGTCGGCAAGCGCCCGTTTCGAGATTGATGTGTGCGACCACTTCGACGACAAGCGCCAAACGGTGGCCGCGCAATGCGTGGTGAACGCCACGGGCGTCTGGGTCGATGAGCTGCGCGCCGCCACCCAGGGGCAGGTGCCGCAAGCGCCGCCGCAGCGCATGGTCAGCCCCAGCCAAGGGGTCCACGTGGTGGTCGATCGCGAGTTCCTGGGTGGTGGGCACGCGCTGCTGGTGCCCAAGACGCCCGACGGGCGGGTGCTGTTCGCCGTGCCCTGGCTGGGCAAGGTCGTGCTCGGCACCACCGACACGCCGCGCCAGGACCTGCCGCGCGAGCCCGAGGCCTTCGATGAAGAACTCGAATTCATCCTCTCCGAAGCCAGCCGCGCGCTCAGCCGCCCGGTGCGCCGCGAGGACGTGCGCAGCGTCTGGGTCGGGCTGCGCCCGCTGGTGGCGCCGCCGCGCAACGCCGCCGGCGCCACCAAGACCCTGTCGCGCGAACACACCATCATCGCCGACCCGAACGGCCTCATCACGGTGACCGGGGGCAAGTGGACCACCTACCGCGCCATGGCCGAGGACGTGCTGGAGCGCTGCTTCGACGAAGGCTTTCTCCCCTCCCGGCCGGGTGGGCTGACCGAGCGCCATCCGGTGCTCGGAGCGCCCGCCGACGCCGCTTGCGCTTCGCCCCTGCACGACCCGCCGGGCCTGCACCTCTATGGCAGCGAAGCCGCGCGCGTCAATCAGTGCCCGGGCGCCGGGACGGCATTGGGCATGGGCCTGACCGAGGCCATGGTCCGCTATGCCGTGCGCTTCGAGTACGCGCAAACCGTCGAAGACGTGCTGGCGCGCCGCTGGCGGGCCCTGTTCCTGGACGCCGCCGCCGCCGCCGCCATGGCGCCTCTGGTGGCCGCCATCCTGGGCGACGAGGGCTGCCCACAGCCTGAACTGCAGCCCTTCCTCGACCTCTGCCGGCACAATACGCTGCTCCCGGCGAGCTATTGACAGCCGTTCAAGTTGACGACAGGGAAAACCCGTGCCATAATTTGCGGCTTCGCTTGAAAGAGCGAGGCTTTTCTGCCCACCGAAGCAGGCTCTGGCGGACCTTGTGCAATGCAGGGTGCCAGGGCCGGCGACGACGGGCCCAAGACTGATCACTTCCGGCCGTGGTGGCGGGAAGGATTCAAGTTGGGACTTAAATCAAATGATCCAAACGCAATCTCGACTCGATGTTGCCGACAACACGGGTGCCAAATCCGTGATGTGCATCAAGGTGCTCGGCGGCTCCAAGCGCCGCTACGCCAGCGTGGGCGACATCATCAAGGTCACCGTCAAAGAGGCCGCTCCGCGTGGGCGCGTCAAGAAGGGCGAGGTCTACAGTGCCGTGGTGGTTCGCACCGCCAAGGGCATTCGCCGCGCCGATGGCGCGCTGATCAAGTTCGACGGCAACGCCGCGGTGTTGCTCAATGCCAAGCTGGAGCCCATCGGCACCCGCATTTTCGGGCCGGTCACGCGCGAGCTGCGCACCGAGCGATTCATGAAGATCGTTTCGCTGGCTCCCGAGGTTCTCTGAGGAATCATCATGAACAAGATTCGAAGTGGCGATGAGGTCATCGTGATTGCCGGCCGCGACAAGGGCAGGCGCGGCAAGGTCGTGCGGCGCGCCGACGACAGCAAGCTGGTCGTCGAGGGCGTGAACGTGGTCAAGAAGCATGCCAAGCCCAACCCCATGAAGGGCATCACCGGCGGCATCATCGAGAAGACCATGCCGATCCACCAGTCCAATGTGGCCATCTTCAATGGCGCAACGGGCAAGGCCGATCGCGTGGGTATCAAGCAGTTGGCCGACGGCAAGCGGGTGCGCGTCTTCAAGTCCAGCGGCGAAGAAATCAAGGTGGCATGAGCATGACACGTTTGCAAGACATCTACCGCGACACCGTCGCGCCGAGCCTGGTCGAGAAGTTCGGCTACAAGTCGGTCATGGAAGTGCCGCGCATCACCAAGATCACGCTCAACATGGGCGTGAGCGAGGCCGTTGCCGACAAGAAGGTCATGGACAACGCCGTCGGCGACCTGACCAAGATCGCCGGCCAGAAACCGGTGGTGACCAAGGCCCGCAAGGCCATCGCGGGCTTCAAGATCCGCGAGCAGCAGCC
>CAZFOT010000327.1:0-3201 GCA_964520365.1 uncultured Hydrogenophaga sp. | reverse complement strand
CTCGGCCGCGCTCTGCGCGCCGGTGGCGATGTGGATCTTGGCTTCCAGGCGGATGCCGCTCATGCCGATCGGCTCCTTGACCTCCTGGCCGTCGATCACGAACTCCTGCGGCTCCACCAGCAGCAGGCGCTGGTCGGTCGAGATGTTGATCGCCTTGGCGGTCTCGATGACGCGCGCGACGTCGGCGGCCGTGACTTCCCGGTCCTTGATGGCGACCATGCCGCTGCTGTTGATGCCGCGGATGTGGCTGCCGGTGATGCCGGTGTAGACGCGCGCGATGCGGCAGTCGGCCATCAGCTCGGCCTCCTTGAGCGCCGCCTGGATGCTCTGCACCGTGGCGTCGATGTTGACCACCACGCCGCGCTTGAGACCGTGGCTGGCGGAGACTCCGAGCCCGGCGAGCTTGAGTTCGCCGTTGGGCTGGACCTCGGCGACCACCACCATGATTTTGGCGGTGCCGATGTCGAGTCCGACCACCAGATCCTTGTATTCCTTGGCCATGATTGCCACCTGATTACCTCGTGTTTCGTGTTGAGCCAGGAGCGGCGCCGTCCACGGTGGTGACGCCGCGCAGCCTGAGCGCATAGCCGTTGGGGTACCGGAGATCCGCCGATTGCAGTTCGCCCGGATAGCGTTGCGTGAGCTGGTTGAGCGTGCCGGTGAAGCGGCGCGCGCGTTCGATCAGGTTGTCCGGCGTGCCCCGGCCCAGTTCGACGCGCGCGCCGTTGTCCAGGTGCGCGCTCCAGTTGCCGCGTTCGTTGAGCTCCAGACGCTCGAGCGCCAGTTGCATGCGGGCGAGTTCGTCGCTGAGCTTCTGGTACAGCGCCCACACCAGCGCCGCCTGCGGCAGCGGGCCGGCGAGCTCGGGCAGGTCGTCGCTGTCGTCCGGGCTGGCCTCGAACACTTCGCCATGCGGATTGACCAGTTGGCCCGAGCCGGCCTGGCCCCACCAGGCCACGGCCTCGTGCTCCTCCAGCGTCACGCGCAGGCGGTTGGGAAACTCGCGCTGCACGATGGCCGATCGCACCCACGGCACGGACTCGAACAGCTCGCGCACCTGCTCCAGGTCCACCGTGAGGAAACTGGCAGAGACGCGCGAGCGCAAGGCGTTGGCGAGCTGTGCCTTCAACGACACCGCGTTCTGGTGCGTCACGTCGCCATGCACCGAGATGCCCTGGATCGTCCACCCCGGGTGGCGCACCGCCCAGGTGCCGACCATGACCAAGCCGAGGACAAGCGCGCCCGCCAGCATGGCGCGGGTGGCCATCTGCATGAGCTTGACGTCGAGTGGCAGGTCGGCTTTCATCGCGCGCTCCTTTCACCGGGATGCGTTGTCCAGGCCAGCCTCGGCCAGTATCGACACGCAGAGATCCTCGTAGGACAGGCCGGCCGCGAGGGCCGACATGGGCACCAGGGAATGGCCGGTCATGCCGGGCGAGGTGTTGATCTCCAGCAGGAAGGGCTTGCGGTCGCTGGCGCGGATCATCAGGTCCGCCCGGCCCCAGCCCCGGCAGCCCAGCGCGCGGTAGCTGGCCAGCACGATGCGCTGGATCTCGCGCTCCTCGGCCTCGGGCAGGCCGCTGGGGCAGTGGTAGCGCACGGCATCCGTGAAGTACTTGTTCTGGTAGTCGTAGGCGCCGTCGGGCGCCTCGATGCGGATCACCGGCAGCGCGCGCGCCTGCTCGCCCGTGCCCAGCACCGGGCAGGTCACTTCCTCACCCTCGATGAATTCCTCGCACAGGACCACCGGGTCGTAGCGCGCGGCCAACTCGACCGCGCCCTGCATGTCGGAATAGCCCTGCACCTTGCTCACCCCGATGGAGGAGCCCTCGTGCGGCGGCTTGACGATGAGCGGCAGGCCCAGCACGTCGGGCACGGCGCGCGTGTCCTCGCGCGATTGCCGCCCGGGGGGCAGGCAGGCATAGCGGGGCGTGGGAAGGCCCTCGGCGATCCACATCCGCTTGGTCATCACCTTGTCCATGGCGATGGCTGAGGCCAGCACGCCCGGCCCGGTGTAGGGAATGCCGAGCAGCTCCAGCGCGCCCTGCACGGTACCGTCCTCGCCGTGCCGGCCGTGCAGCGTGATGAAGCAGCGCTCGAACCCCTCGCGCCGGAGATCGCCGAGATCGCGTTCGGCCGGGTCGAAGGCATGCGCGTCCACGCCCCGGGACCGCAGGGCATTGAGCACGCCCGTGCCCGACATGATCGAGACTTCGCGCTCGGCCGAGCGGCCTCCCATGAGCACGGCAACCTTGCCGAAATCCTTGCCCGTCATTGCGCCAACTCCATGATTCGCCCAGCCACCGCACCCACGGTGCCCGCGCCCATGCACAGCACCACGTCGCCGTCGCGCGCGTTGTCCAGCACCGCCTGCGGCATGGCGGCGATGTCGTCCACGAACACCGGTTCGAGCTTGCCGGCCACGCGCAGTGCGCGCGCCAGCGAACGCCCGTCGGCCGCGACGATGGGCGCCTCGCCGGCCGCGTAGACCTCGGCCAGCAGCACGGCGTCGGCCTGGCCGATCACCTTCACGAAATCCTCGAAGCAGTCGCGCGTGCGGGTGTAGCGGTGCGGCTGGAAGGCCAGCACCAGACGCCGGCCCGGATAGGCCCCGCGCGCCGCGGCCAGCGTGGCCGCCATTTCCACCGGGTGGTGACCGTAGTCGTCCACCACGGTGCAGGTGCCACCCGAGGGCAGTGCGGCGTCGCCGTGGCGCTGGAAGCGCCGGCCCACGCCCTTGAACCCGGCCAGCGCCTGCTGCACGGCTTCGTCGGGCACGCCCAGTTCCACGGCAACGCCAATGGCCGCCAGCGCATTGAGCACGTTGTGGTCGCCCGGCAGGTTGAGCACCACGTCGAGGTCGGGCAGTTCCACGCCGTTGCGGCGTTGCACGGTGAAGTGCATCTGCGTGCCGATGGCGCGCACGTTGATGGCCCGCACCTGCGCATCCTCGGAGAATCCGTAGCTGGTGATGGGCCGGGCGATCTGCGGCAGCAGCTCCCGGATGGTGGGATCGTCCACGCACACCACCGCCGCACCGTAGAACGGCATGCGGTGCAGGAACTCGACGAACGCCGCCTTGAGCCGACCGAAGTCGTGGCCGTAGGTGTCCATGTGGTCGGCGTCGATGTTGGTGATCACCGACAGCACCGGCAGCAGGTTCAGGAACGAGGCGTCGGACTCATCCGCCTCGACCACGAT
>CAZFOT010000326.1:0-3220 GCA_964520365.1 uncultured Hydrogenophaga sp. | reverse complement strand
TCACCATCTCGCTCACCGCGTAGCCGGCCCCCAGGCGCTTGCAGAGCTTGCGGAACGGGCGGTCCGTGACCCCGGCCATGGGCGCGGCGAACAGGGCATTGGGCAGGGTGAAAGCCCCGAGTTGCATGGCGGTGGGAGAATCCGGTGGGAGCGATGGCAAGGCCGGGATCGGATGACGGATCGGCGAAAGCGGATTCGCATTGTATCTGCCTGTTTTTTCAGCAGGCGATAAGTTCATCACCCACGGTTCCCCACCACTGCACACGCTCGACATGCCCGACTGGTTCGTTTCCCTGCTGCAATGGCTCGCATTGCCCGAAGTCGGTCTGAGCACGGTGTTCGTGGTGGCCTTCGTCTCGGCCACGCTGCTGCCCGTGGGTTCCGAGCCAGCCGTGTTCGCGCTGGTCAAGCTCAACCCCGAACTGTTCTGGCCGGCCATCCTGGTGGCCACGGCGGGCAACACGGCCGGTGGCGCCGTGTCGTGGCTGATGGGCCTGGGCGCGCACAAGGCGGTGGACACCATGCGCCACGGCACGCCGACCGAGGTGCGGGCCCTGCGCTGGCTGGAACGGTTCGGACCCAAGGCCTGCCTGCTGAGCTGGCTGCCGGTGGTGGGCGACCCCCTGTGCGCCGTGGCCGGCTGGCTGAAGTTTCCCTTCTGGCCCTGTGTCTTCTACATGGCGATCGGCAAGTTCGTGCGCTACCTGACCATGACCGCCGGCCTGCTCTGGGTGTTCCCTGGGGGACTCTCCGCCTGAGAACGCTCCAGCACACTTGGCCCCAACCATGACCCATGCTCTGCCTCACACCGCCACCGTCCGCGAGGCGACCTTGCCACGTTCGCTGTGGGCCTTGATGGTGGGCAACTTCGTGATCGGCACCGGCGTGATGGTGGTGCCGGGCACGCTCAACGACATCAGCGCATCGCTGGGCGTGTCGATCCCCCAGGCGGGCCAGTTGATCACGGCGGCGGCGATCCTGATGGGTCTGGGCGCGCCGGCCTTTGCGACCCTGGTCGCCGGCTGGGACCGCAGGCGCCTGCTGACCCTCTCGCTGATCTGGTACGGCCTGCTGATGGGCATCTGCGCGCTGGCGCCGAGCTACGCCTGGCTGCTGCCCCTGCGCGTGCTGGCGGTGATCTCGCCGGCCGTCTTCACGCCGCAGGCCGCGGCCAGCGTGGGCCTGCTGGTGCCGGCCACGCAGCGCGGGCGCGCCATCACCTTCGTGTTCCTGGGCTGGTCGGTGGCCTCGGTGATGGGCATGCCGCTGTCGGCCTGGATCGGCGGCGCGCTGGGCTGGCGCTGGGCCTTCGGGCTCGTGGCGCTGATGTCGCTGGCCAGTGCCG
Organism: uncultured Hydrogenophaga sp.; assembly: GCA_964520365.1. Classification (GTDB taxonomy): domain Bacteria; phylum Pseudomonadota; class Gammaproteobacteria; order Burkholderiales; family Burkholderiaceae_C; genus Hydrogenophaga. The sequence goes on along the minus strand of CAZFOT010000326.1, from coordinate 1,875 downwards.
CCTGGGTCTGGCGCGACATGCCCGACGGCATCAAGCCGGCCGCGCTGTCCCGGCGAGCCTGGGGACAGACGCTCGGCTCCCCGGCACTGATGATGGCCGTGGGCGTGACCCTGCTCTCGGCCTTCGGGCAGTTCACGCTGTTCTCGTACCTCGCGCCCTATTTCGCCCAGACCCTGGGCGCGGGGGGCGCGTTGCTGTCGCTGATGTTCCTGTGGTTCGGCGTCTTCGGCCTCGCGGGCAACGTCGCGGTCACGCGTTTCATCGACCGCATCGGCGCGCCCAACGCGGTGCTCGTCACGCTCGGGCTCATCGCGCTGAGCCTGTTGTTGTGGCCACTGGGGCGCATGGGCCTCTGGGCCCAGGGCCTGGTGGTCATCCCATGGGCGCTGGGCTGTTTCTCGTGCAACTCGGCGCAGCAGGCGCGGCTGGTGCACATCTCGCCCGCGCTGGCCCCGGCCACGGTGGCGCTCAACACCTCGGCCATGTATGGCGGCCAGGCCCTGGGCGCGGCGCTGGGCGGCGTGATGATCGCGCAGGGCCGCATGCTGCAGCTCGACCGCGTGGGGCTGGCGGTGCTGTTGCTTGCCATGGCCCTGAGCGTGTGGGCCGCGCGGCTGCATACGGACTCGCCGACTCAGAAGCGTTCGTAGGGCATCAGGTAGCGCCATTCCCCCACGGGCATGCCGGCCAACGAAATGCGGCCGAGCCGCAGGCGGCGCAAGGCGGTGAGGTTCAGGCCGGCGCGCTCACACAGGTGTGCCACCTGGCCCGGTCGATTGCCCTTGATGGCCAGGCGCAAGCGCAGTTCGCTCTGCCAACTGGCGCGCGCGCAGGGCACGGCCCAGCCGTCAAAGAACAGTGCCTTGCCCAAAGACTTGAGCACGGCGTCGCGCCGGGCATCGTCTTCGAGTTCAGGATCGGCCGCCACTTCAGCCAGCCACTCGTGTTCCAGTTGCACCGCGTCTTCGGTCATCTTGCGGACCACGCCCGGGTTCTGGGTGAACACCATCAGCCCGCTGGCCTTGGTGCCCAGCGGCGCCACAGGCAGCAGCTTGTGCAGGTGCGCCTTGAGCGGGCGCACGCCCGAGCGATCGCCTTTGAAGCGGTTGGCGTTCGTGAACCATTTGGCGGCCAATGCGTCCGGCAGCAGTTGCTCGTCGGGCAACGCCCGGTTGGCCGGCTTGTGCCAGATCAGCGTCATTGACTGCAGCGGCTCCAGCCTGGCCTTCGGGTCCAGCAGCACGGTCTGCTCATCGCGCACCCGCTCCATGGGCTCTTCCACGACCACACCGTCCACCCGCACCCAGCCACCAGCGATGTAGTTTTCGGCGTCGCTGCGCGAGCACGGCAGTTGCGCCGCCAGGCGTTTGGCCAGGCGCTGGGGTTCGGATGTGGAGGATTCGGTCATGTCGAAGCTCGGATTGTCACCGACTCTGAAACCTCGGGACCCCATCACCACGCGGGCGCAGGTCGCATATCGGATAGCCGTGCAGGCGATCGAGCTTCTGCCTGCCTCTCCCTACCGCACTTCATACCAGACCCCACGCCCACCGCCGTGCTGGTCCAGATGCCCACGCTCGACCAATGCACGGAAATGCTGCTTGAGCGTGTTGCGGTTGCCGCCAGTCAGCCGGATCGCATCGCCCATGGTGATGCGCCCATGCTCCCGCGCGAATTCGACGATCTGCAGCGATAGTTCGGGCAGTGTGGCCAGCACGATCTTCTCGCGCTCCACCTTGCGGTTGAGGCGACGAACCTGCTCCGCCAACGCTCGCAGGAAAAAAACCAGCCAGGGCTGCCAGTTCGGTGACTCGGTCCGAATCGTTCCTTGCGTCTGCCGCAATGCCAAGTAGTAGGCCTCCTTGCTCTGCTCGA
>CAZFOT010000325.1:0-3247 GCA_964520365.1 uncultured Hydrogenophaga sp. | reverse complement strand
AGCGCCGGCGTGCCGTTGAACGGCACCACCTGCACGTCGATGCCGGCCGCGCTCTTGAACAGTTCGGCTGTCAGGTTCTGCGTGCTGCCGACGTTGATGCTGCCGACATCGAGCCTGCCGGGGTTGGCCCTGGCGTAAGCGATCACCTCGGCCAGTGTCTTGTACGGCGCCTCGCTGCCGGCGATCACCGCGATGTCGAAGAAGCCGATCGTGGAGATGGGCGTGAAGTCCTTCACCGTGTCGAATGGCAGGCGCTTGAAAAGGCCGGCGGTGACCGCCGTGCCGTTCGACATCAGGAACAAGGTGTGGCCGTCGGGCGCGGCGCGCGCCACGCTTTCGGCGGCCGACACCCCGCCCGCGCCGGGCCGGTTCTCGATCACGACCGGCTGCCCCAGCCGTTCGGCCAGCGCCGCACCGATGGCCCGTGCCGTCAGGTCGCCCACGCCACCGGGCCCGAACGGCACCACGATGCGAAGGGGCTTGACGGGAAACGCCGCCTGTGCCCGCAAGGAAACAGGCCACAGGAGACCCATGCCGGTGGCCGCCAGCGACGCGGCCAGCGCGGCACGCCGTTTCGGCGAGCAAGGGTTTTGCATGGCTCCCTACAGACTGCGGCCAGACCACCGGGCCATCACAGCCTCAATACGAACAGCGTGATCGAAGGAAAGGCCAGGAGGATGGCGGTGCGCACCATGTCGCTGGCCACGAAGGGCATCACGCCGCGATAGGTGTCCATGATGGGCACTTCCTTGGCCATGGAGTTGATCACGAACAGGTTCATGCCCACCGGTGGCGTGATCAGCCCGACCTCGACCACGATCAGCACCAGGATACCGAACCAGATCGCGAACTCCTCGGGCGGGAGACCGAAGTCCAGCACCGAGACGATGGGAAAGAACACGGGAATGGTCAGCAGGATCATCGACAGCGAGTCCATGAAACAGCCCAGGACCACGTAGATCACCAGGATGGCGATCAGCACCAGCCAGGGGCTCAGGCCCGCCTCGCCCACCATGATGGCCGTCTCCTGCGGCAGTTGCGACAGCGCCAGGAAGGTGTTGTAGACGCCGGCGCCGAGCACGATCATGAAGATCATGCCGGTGGCCATCGCCGTGCCCACGATGGCGCCCTTGAGGGTCCGGTGGTTCAGGCCGCCGCCTATCCAGGCCGCCAGGCCGGTGCCGAAAGCGCCGATGGCCGCGCCCTCGGTGGGCGTGAACAGGCCGCTGTAGATGCCGCCGACCACGGCCACGAAGATCACCATCACCGGCCAGACCTTGACCGTGGCCTTCCAGCGATCCTTCATGGGCATGGGCGGCAGCGAACCCATTTCCTTCGGCCGCAGGCGCGCGTAGATGGCGACCACGATCATGTAGCCGATGGCCGCCAGGATGCCGGGCACGAAGGCGGCCAGGAACAGCTTGGCGATGTTCTGCTCGGTCAGGATGGCGTAGATCACCAGCACCACCGAGGGCGGGATCAGGATGCCCAGCGTGCCGCCCGCGGCCAGCGCGGCGGTGGAAATGCCCCCGGCGTAGCCCGCGCGCTTGAGCTCGGGCAGCGCGACCTGGCCCATGGTGGCGGCGGTGGCCAGCGAGGAGCCGCAGATGGCGCCGAAGCCGGCGCAGGCACCCACCGCGGCCATGGCCACGCCGCCCTTGCGGTGTCCCATCCAGGCCTCGGCCGCCTTGAACAAGGCCTGCGACAGCCCCCCCAGCGCCGCGAACTGCCCCATGAGCAGGAACAGCGGGATGACCGAGAGGTTGTAGTTCGAGAAGGTGCTGTAGGTGACCTGCTTGAGCTGGTTCAGGATGGGGACGGCCGACCCGTAGATCATCCATGCGCCCACCAGGCCGCACAGCAGCATGGACAGGCCGATGGGCACGCGGATGAAGATCAGCAGCAGCATGATCGGGAAGGACCAGGCAGCGAGTTCGATACCGGACATTTCAGACTTTCAGCAAGCAGGCCAGCGCGGGACTGGTCGGGACACCCGGGCTGGGCGGGAAAACGGCATGGCGGCGAGAGGCGCTCGCCGGGTCAGTGGCTGGCACCGCCTTCGGCGGCGAATTCGGGGGGCACCGAGCCGATGCCGAACTGGGTCAGGGTCTTGGCGGCGTAGCAGACGCAGCCGATCACCGCGCCGACCATGCACACGGCATAGGCCCACCAGACCGGCATCTGCAGGATGAAGGTGGTCTCCTGGTACTCGTATTTTTCGAGCATGCCTTCCCACAGCTTCCAGGTCAGCGCCAGCCACACCACCAGCATCAGCACGTCGCTGATGGTGTCGATCGATCTGCGCGCCCAGACCGGCAGGTGCATGTAGAGCAGGTCCACCGTGGCGTGGCCGCCCTTGAGGTAGCACCAGGGCATGAAATAGAACACCGCGAGCGCCGTGCCCACTTCCACCAGCTCGAAGTCGCCGGGCACGGGACCGAGCCCGACGCCGATCAGGGCACGGCCCGCGACGCTGACCACGACCATGAGCATCAGCGCGCACAGCATCAGGCCGCCGAACAGGGCGGTCCAGTTGGCAATCCGGTATATCCAACCAATCATTTTCAGTTCCTAGAGGGGGAGGTCCGCAGCCTCGGTGCGTTGCGGGCGCCGGCCGGGCACGCCCAGCCAGCATTGTGACCCATGGCCGCGGGCACAAACCACGGGGAATATAGCGCAATGTTTCGCATCATTGAATCAATTTACCTATTCATAATTTTCTATCGCTCCCCGTCATCCCCTTCCCTCTCCATGCACAGCCGAGAAAATGGCCGTCCACGTCGATGGACGGCCATGGGTCGCACCGCGGGTCAGCGGCTGTGCCTGGCGATCAGCGCGCGGGCCTCTGCGGCCAGTTGGGCACCGTCGATGTTCTTGCCCTTCATCTCGTTGATCCAGTCGGCCTCCACCGTGGCAGCCGTGCGGCGCCAGCGCTGGGTTTCGGCCGGGTCCAGGGCCACGATGTTGTTGCCCGCCCGGACCGCGATCTCGCGGCCCACCTTGTCGCCTTCGTCCATTGCGCGACCGAACAGGGCAGCGGTTTCGACGCCCGAGTTGTCGTCGATCACCTTCTTCAGATCCGCCGGCAGCCGGTCGTAGGCGTTGCGGTTCATGGAGAAGGCAAAGGTCGAGTTGTACAGGCCATTGGCACCGGCGAAGGTGGTGTGGTTCTTCACGAGTTCGTGCACCTTGAGCGCCGGGGTCACTTCCCAGGGAATGGTGGTGCCGTCGATCACGCCCTTGGACA
>CAZFOT010000324.1:0-3260 GCA_964520365.1 uncultured Hydrogenophaga sp. | reverse complement strand
TGGGTGCCGCCCGCGTTGGTGGCCAGGTTGCTGCCGATGGTGCAACTGCCTTCGGCGGCCAGGCTCAGCGGGAACAGGAAACCGGCCTTCTCCGCCGCTTCCTGCAGGTTCTGCAGCACGCAGCCGGCCTCCACCGTCATCGTCAGGTTGGCGGCGTCGAGTTCACGCACCGCGTTCATGCGCGTGAGGCTCAGCACCACCTGGCGGCCGGTGTCGTCGGGCACCGAACCGACCACCAGGCCGGTGTTGCCGCCCTGCGGCACGATGGACACGCCAGCGGCGGCGCAGGCCTTGACCACGGCGGCCACTTCCTCGGTACCCCCCGGCCTCACCACGGCCAGGGCTCGGCCGCGAACGCGGCGGCGCCAGTCCTGCTCCCAGGCCGAAAGGTCGGTGGCCGGATCGTCGTGCGTGAGCACCTGGGTCGCGCCCACGCAGGCGCGCAACTGTTCCAGCAGGGTGTTCATGTCCGTGTGGTGGTGGTGGTCGAGGGTTTCATGGGGTCGGCCGCGGCGCCGGTGGCGGCCGCGTGCCGCGCGGCGTCGCTGGCCACGGCTTCCTTGCCGGCGGCGCGCAGGCGGATGCGCACGTGCAGTGCGCAAGCGGTGAACAACAGCACGCACAGCAACACCTCAAGGCCGGCCAGCCAGGCCGAGAGGCCGGACTCGCTGGTGGCACGCACCGCGCCCTCGGTGAAGTAGACCCACACCAGCAGGCTGAGCCAGCGGTAGGTGTACATGCGGTTCTTGAGCAGGCCGGCCAGCGGCAGGGTCAGGGGCAGCACCTTGATGACCAGCCATGAGCCGCCGGGCCGCAGCGGCGCCAGCCAGAGCTCCCAGGCCAGCCCCAGCACGATCAGCGCGAGCAGACTGCCCACGGCCAGCCAGCGCGTGGCCTCGATGGCGGGCGGCCTCCCCGAGGGCTCGCCAGAAGGATGCGGGGCGTTGGCGAAAGGGGGTGCTGGCATGTCTGATGGGGGGGTACGGGGGAGGCAGATGGCATGATACCGGCATGACCCTGACCGAGCGCCTGCGGGCGGTGGAGACCTCCTTGCGCGGCTTGTGGGAAGACGCGCTCGCCTTCCCCTGGCGCAACACCGCCCTCACGCTGCGCGAGCGCTTCCGGGAAGACCGCCTGGGCGTGACCGCCAGCAGCCTGACGTTCACCACCACGATTTCGCTGGTGCCCTTGTTCACGGTGGCGCTGGCGATCTTCAGCGCGTTCCCGATGTTCGCGCGCCTGCAGGCGTCGCTGCAGCGCTGGCTGGTCCAGAGCCTGGTGCCCGAGAACATCGCCAAGCAGGTGCTGAGCTACCTCAACGAGTTCGCCGGCAAGGCCGGGCAGATGGGCTGGGCCGGCGCGCTGGTGCTGCTGGTCACGGCGCTGGCGCTCATTCTCACCATCGACCGCAAGCTCAACGACATCTGGCGCGTGCGCCGGGCGCGCTCATTGACCCAGCGGGTGCTGGTGTACTGGGCGGTGCTCACGCTCGGGCCGCTGCTGCTGGCGGGCAGCCTGAGCGTCACTTCCTATGCGCTGACCGTCTCCAGCGGCGTGGTCTCCGCTCCGCCCGGGGGGGTTCGGTTGCTGCTCGACACCATCCAGTTCGGCATCTTCACCTTCGGCATCGCCGCGCTGTACCGCTACGTGCCCAACACCCGTGTGCGCTGGAACCATGCCTTGCTGGGCGGGGTGTTCGTGGCCGCGGGGCTGGAGCTGGCCAAGAAGGTGCTGACCTGGTACCTCGCGCAGGTGCCGACCTATTCCGTCGTGTACGGCACCTTCGCCACCTTGCCGATCCTGCTGGTGTGGATTTATGTGGCCTGGGTGATCGTGTTGCTCGGTGCCGTGGTGGCGGCCTACCTGCCCAGCCTGATGTCGGGCGTCGCGAGGCGGGGCGATACGCCAGGATGGAGTTTTCAGCTGGCGCTGGAGCTGCTGGATCAGCTGCACCGGGTGCGGGCGTCCGGCGGGAGTGGCCTGAGTCTGGAAGAACTGGCGCGGCGCATGCGGGTGGAGGCGCTGCAACTGGAGGAGCCGGTGGCGACCCTGGTGGCGCTGGACTGGCTGGGACGCCTGGACGAGGACGGCGAACGCTACGTGTTGCTGGCGGACCTGTCGAAGATGCCGCTGGCCGCCCTGGTGGAGCGCCTGCTGCTGGTCCACAACGAGAGCACCGCACCGTTCTGGCGGCAGAGCCAGTGGTCGCAGCTCACCGTGGCCCAGGCCTTGCGCGAGAACGAGACAGGCACGGTCCCGCCGACGTTCGACGGCGGCCGCGCGGAGGGTGCCTTCGGCGGGTCGCGAACGGCACGTTGAGAAAGCCCCGAAGGCGCGCCCTTCCGCCTCGCGTGGTCGGTTTCGCCTGGGTCCGCTGAGTCCTATTGCAGGAAGTCGCGGATGGCGAACAGCGTGGCGTCGGGTGTTTCGGTCATCTGGTGGTGACCGACCGGCAGGCTCACCACTTGCACGGCCTGGCCCGCGGCTTTGGCGGCCTTGATCAGGCCCTGGGCCGCCTTGGGGTGCGTCATCTGGTCCTGGCCGCCGAGCAGGAACAGCACCGGGCAGGCGAGGGCGGCCATGGCCGCTTCGCCGCCGGCGTAGTGGTCACAGGCCACGAAGCCGCGGTGGAACACGTTGACCTTGGGGTTGCTGGCCAGCACGCGCCGGCCCAGCGCCATGCCCGCGCCGTAGACCCAGGTGCCCGGGCCGAGCGCCGAGGGCGGGGCGGCCAGGGTGTTGCGAGAAAACACGTTGACCATCTTGAGCGCTTTCTCCGGTTCGTCGAGCGAAGCCTCGATCAGCGCGGGCGAGACCTTCATCGGGAAGGCGGTGCCCACCAGCACGAGATGGCTCACGCGGTCCTTCAGGCGCGCCGCGGCTTCCATGGCGATCAGCGAACCCCAACTGTGGCCGACCAGCGCCGCTTTTTCCACGCCGGCCGCGTCGAGCAGGGCACCGATGAAACCGGCGGCCTCTTCGACCGACGACGGGGCTTCGCCGCCGCTCTTGCAGTGGCCCGGCAGATCCACCGCCAGCACGTTCCAGCCATGGTGGGCCAGGTAGCGGCTCTGCAGGATCCAGACGCTGTGGTCGTTGAGCACGCCGTGGATGAAGACCACCGTGGGCTTGGCGGCATCGAAAGGCTTGCCGCCGGTGTAGCAGTAGGTGTTGGCGCCGTTGACTTGGAGGTACATGTTCAGGACTCCCGCCGGGCCGCCCCAAGGGAGGCCTGCGCCCCCTCGGGGGGCAGCGAATAC
>CAZFOT010000323.1:0-3299 GCA_964520365.1 uncultured Hydrogenophaga sp. | reverse complement strand
GTGGGCTATCCCCGGCTGGCTTTCCAGCCGCCGTAGATCGCGATCAGCCCCGGCACGAGGATCAGGGCCCAGATGATCTTGCTCAGGTGCGTCTGCACCCAGGCCAGGTTGCCGAAGAAGTAGCCGGCCGCCGTCAGGCCGATCACCCAGATCACCGCGCCCACCACGTTGTAGGCGGTGAACTTGGTCCGGGTCATTTCGGCCACGCCCGCCACGAAGGGCGCGAAGGTGCGGATGAACGGCATGAAGCGGGCCAGGATGATGGTGATGCCGCCGTAGCGCTCGTAGAACGCATGGGTCTGGTTGAAGGCGTTGCGATTGAAGAAGCGGGAGTTCTCCCACTGGAACACCTTGGGGCCGAAGTAGCGCCCGATGGTGTAGTTCACCTGATCGCCCAGGATCGCCGCCACCAGCATCAGGCCGGCGGCCCACTGGTATTCGATGAGGCCCGCGCCGCACAGAGCCCCCACGATGAACAGCAGCGAATCGCCCGGCAGGAAGGGCATCACCACCAGGCCGGTCTCGACGAAGATGATCATGAAGAGCAGCGCATACACCCACGCACCATAGGTCTGCACGAAGGCCTGCAGGTGCTGGTCCACGTGCAGGATGAAGTCAATGAGAAAGGCAATGAGTTCCATGGCGGGGGATTATCCCTGCGGCCTACAATTTGCCGGTGAACGACCGTCTCCCCTCACCCGAACGCCGCCCGATCCGCGAACTGCCTGACGAGCTCATCAGCCAGATTGCGGCCGGCGAAGTCGTCGAACGGCCGGCTTCGGTGGTGCGCGAACTGGTGGACAACGCGCTGGACGCCGGCGCCACGCAGATCACGGTGCGGCTGCAGGCCGGCGGCGTGCGCCTCATCGGCGTGGAGGACGACGGCTGCGGCATCCCGCGCAGCGAACTGCCGCATGCCTTGAAGCGGCATGCCACCAGCAAGATCGCGAGCCTGTCCGACCTGGAGTCGGTGCACACCATGGGTTTTCGCGGCGAGGCGCTGGCCGCCATCTGCTCGATCGCCGAAGTGTCGGTGCTGACCCGGGTCGACGGGTCCGGGGAGCCGCACGGCTGGCTGCTGGACGGGCGCAGCGGCGAGCTGCAGCCCACCGCGCGCCAGCGCGGCACCACGGTCGAGGTGCGCGAGCTCTTTTTCGCGACCCCCGCGCGCCGCAAGTTCCTCAAGACCGACGCGACCGAGCTGGCGCACTGCATCGAAGCCGTGCGCCGCCACGCCCTGGCGCGGCCGGAGGTGGGCTTTGCCATCTGGCACGAAGGCAAGCTGGTGGCGCAGTGGCGCGCCGTGCCCTCCGGCCACGCCGACCCCCTGCGCCAACGCCTGGCCGACGTGCTGGGCGAGGACTTCGTGGCGCAGGCCGTGGCCGTGGACTGGCCGCTGGATGCGCCCGAAGGCGACGGTGGCCCGCGACTGCGCGTGCGCGGGTTCGCCGGCATACCCGACGCGGCGCGCTCGCGCGCCGACTGGCAGTTCGCCTACGTGAACGGCCGCCATGTGCGCGACAAGGTCGTCACCCACGCCGCGCGCAGCGCCTACGAAGACGTGCTGCACGGACACCGCCAGCCGGTGTACGCGCTGTTCGTCTCCATCGACCCGGCGCGCGTGGACGTGAACGTGCACCCCACCAAGATCGAGGTGCGGTTCCGCGACAGCCGCGAGGTGCACCAGGCGGTGCGGCACGCGGTGGAAGCGGCGCTGGCGGTGCCGCGCTCTGCGGCGGTGGCCGAGCCCTTGGCCGCCGCGCCCGCGCCGACGTGGACACCACCTCCCGCGCACCAGGCGGGGCTGGCGTTCGCGCCGCGCGAACCGGAAGTCGGGCACCGGGTGAGCGATCCGGGTGCCCTGTGGCAGGCCAGTGCGCGGCTTGATCCCGTCACGGCCTCCGCGGCCGCCTACGCTCGGACCGAGCCTGTCGAGGCCGTCACCAACCCGCAGCCCCTGCCCGAAGGCGACTGGCCCCTGGGCCGCGCCATCGCCCAGTTGCAGGGCGTGTACATCCTGGCCGAGAACGCCCAGGGCCTGGTAGTGGTGGACATGCACGCCGCGCACGAGCGCATCGTCTACGAGCGGCTCAAGCAGCAGATGGACGACGAGCAGGTGGCCAGCCAGCCGCTGCTGATCCCGGCCACTTTCGCGGCCACGCCCGAAGAGGTCGCCACCGCCGAGGACAGCGCCGTGGTGCTGGCCATGCTGGGACTGGAGGTGGTGCCGTTCTCGCCGAAAACGCTGGCGGTGCGCGCCGTGCCCACCACCTTGTCGCAGGGCGATCCGGTGGAACTCGCGCGCAGCGTGCTGGCCGAGCTGAGCCAGCACGACGCGTCCACGGTGGTGCAGCGCGCCCGCAACGAGTTGCTGGCCACCATGGCCTGCCACGGCGCGGTGCGCGCCAACCGGCGCCTGACCATCGACGAAATGAACGCACTCTTGCGCCAGATGGAAGTGACCGAGCGCTCCGACCAGTGCAACCACGGCCGGCCCACCTGGCGGCAGATGGGCATGAAGGAACTGGACGCGCTGTTCCTGCGTGGACGCTGAGCACAAGCACCAATCTGGCGCATCCCCGAAGGGTTCGCGCACAATTCGCGGGCAATAACGCCCCAAACATGCGCTTTTTGCGTCACGAAATGCAGGTTGCGCATAATCTCATGCACTTTTTTAAAGCATGAGATTCATGAAATACGCATCGGTACATCAATTCCTCGAGCACGTCGCCCGGAATAACCCCGGCCAGCCCGAGTTCCACCAGGCCGTTTCCGAGGTGATGGAGAGCCTTTGGCCCTTCATCGCGGCCCACCCCAGGTACGCCGAGCAAGGTCTGCTCGACCGCCTGGTCGAACCCGAGCGCGTGGTGATGTTCCGCATCTCCTGGGTCAACGACCACGGCGACGTGCAGGTCAACCGCGGCTACCGCATCCAGCACAGCTCGGCGATCGGTCCCTACAAGGGCGGCATGCGCTTCCACCCCTCGGTGAACCTGTCGATCCTGAAGTTCCTGGCTTTCGAGCAGACCTTCAAGAACGCGCTGACCACTCTGCCCATGGGCGGCGGCAAGGGCGGCTCGGACTTCGATCCCAAGGGCAAGAGCCCGGGCGAGGTGATGCGCTTCTGCCAGGCGCTGGTGAGCGAGCTGTTCCGCCACGTCGGCAGCGACACCGACGTGCCCGCCGGCGACATCGGCGTGGGCGGGCGCGAGGTCGGCTACATGGCCGGCATGATGAAGAAGCTCAGCAACCGCGCCGACTGCGTGTTCACCGGCAAGGGCCTGTCGTTCGGCGGCTCG